>JAILHP010000142.1 GCA_024695705.1 Prevotella sp.
CCTGTCGAACCAATCACCAATACATTTTTCATACTATTAATATTTTTAGTTTTATTCCTTTAAGCTGCTTGTGATGTGCAAAATAACAAAAAAAATCTGATATAGACGTTTTTTTCTCGTATAAAAATTGTATATATCAAAAAAAAATGTTTATTTTGCATCATTATTTGACTTAAAAGCTAAAACTATGTACGGAAAAATGAAGGAACATCTCGCACAAACTCTTAGCGAGATTCGTGAGGCAGGGCTCTACAAGGAAGAGCGACTCATCTGTAGCCCACAGCGTGCTGCCATCTCGGTAGTAAGTGACGCTTCCAAGTGTTGTTGTGGCTCGTCCGCACCCCAGGAAGTGCTGAACTTCTGTGCCAACAACTACTTGGGACTGAGCGACCACCCACGGCTCATCGAGGCCTCGAAACGCATGATGGATCGTCGTGGCTTCGGTATGTCGTCGGTGCGTTTCATCTGCGGTACGCAGGACATCCACAAGGAACTTGAAGCTGCTATCAGCGACTATTTCAAAACGGAGGACACCATTCTGTATGCTGCCTGCTTCGACGCCAACGGCGGCGTGTTTGAACCGCTGTTCACAGAGGAAGACGCTATTATCAGCGATGCCCTGAACCATGCCTCCATCATTGACGGTGTGCGGCTGTGCAAAGCCAAGCGCTACCGCTATGCCAATGCCGACATGCAGGAACTTGAGAAATGCTTGCAGGAGGCACAGGCGCAAAGGTTCCGTATCATCGTGACTGATGGCGTGTTCTCCATGGACGGTAACGTGGCGCCCGTCGATAAGATTTGTGACTTGGCAGAGAAATATGACGCCCTGGTGATGGTTGACGAGAGTCACTCGGCAGGCGTCGTTGGCAAGACTGGTCACGGCGTAAGCGAATTCTTCCAGACTTACGGACGTGTGGATATCTACACCGGTACGCTTGGAAAGTCGTTTGGCGGTGCATTGGGCGGATTTACTACAGGCCGTAAGGAAATCATTGACCTGTTGCGTCAGCGGTCACGTCCTTATTTGTTTAGTAATTCGCTGGCTCCCGCCATTATCGGTGCTTCGCTCGAAGTCTTTAAGATGTTAGGCGAGAGCAACGAGATTCACGACCGGTTGGTTGAGAACGTGGAGTATTTCCGCACGAAGATGATGGCTGCCGGGTTTGACATCAAACCCACGCAGAGCGCCATCTGTGCCGTGATGCTTTACGACGCGAAACTCTCGCAGGTCTATGCCGCCAAGATGCAGGAAGAAGGAATCTATGTCACAGGCTTCTACTACCCTGTGGTACCGAAGGGACAGGCCCGTATCCGCGTGCAGATCTCTGCCGGACACCAGCGTGAACATCTCGACAAGTGTATCGAGGCCTTCATCAAGGTGGGTAAAGAATTGGGGGTGCTGAAATCCTGAACACCAAAAAGAATGCTGGAAGCTAAAGGGCTTCCAGCATTCTTTTTAGTACTACGGAGCAACTGATTTCGCGGTTGGCTGCTTCTGGAATAACGATGCTGTTGGGACCTTCGATAACGTCATCGGTCACGATAAGTCCGCGACGTACAGGCAGGCAATGCATGAACTTTGCGTTGTTGGTCCACGACATGTGCTCTGCATCAACGGTCCACGACATATCCTTCGAGGTAATCTTGCCATAGTCAGCAGGATTGGTCACGCCAGGGTTACTCCAGTTCTTGGCATAGATGAAGTCGGCACCTTCGAAGGCTTTGCGTTGGTCGTACTCCACACGGGCGTCGCCCACAAACTTCGGGTCGAGCTCATAGCCTTCAGGGTGGGTAATCACAAAATCAACGTCGGCAGCCCGCATCCACTGGGCAAATGAGTTGGGTACAGCCTGCGGAAGTGCGCGGCAGTGAGGTGCCCAAGTGAGGACGACCTTGGGACGTTTGAATTGAGAATTATGAATTGGGAGTTGAGAATTACGATTACCTTGCACGCCCTGTCCGTTTGCTTCATTGCCGCACTTAGGCATATCATAATTCTCAATTCTTAATTCTGAATTCTCAATTGTCCTCCAGTATTCCTCGATGGTGATGAGGTCGGCAAACGCCTGTAGCGGATGTACCGTAGCCGTTTCCATGGCGAAGACGGGACGGCCACTGTACTTGATAAACTGGTTGAGTACCGTCTCTGCATAGTCATATTCGCGGTCGGTGAGTCCTGCAAACGAGCGCACACCAATCAGGTCGCAGTAGCAGCCCATGACGGGAATGGCCTCCAAGAGGTGTTCGCTCTTGTCACCATCCATGATGACGCCCCGCTCCGTTTCCAGTTTCCATGCACCGGCATTCACATCGAGCACGATGACGTTCATTCCCAGGTTCATGGCCGCCTTCTGTGTCGATAGTCGGGTACGCAGGGAATTGTTGAAGAAAATCATCATTAGCGTCTTGTTCTTGCCCAGATGTTGATACTTGAAACGGTCGTTCTTAATCTCGAATGCCTCGGCCAGGGCCTTGTCCAATGGGCCGATGTCTTCTACGTTAATAAAGCTCCTCATTTTTATTTCGTTTTTACGTTATTTCGTTATTACGAGATTACGCCCTCACCTGTCCTTCGCCTTCAATGAGCCACTTATAGGTGGTAATCTCCTCCAGAGCCATCGGACCGCGAGGACCGAGTTTTTGCGTGGAGATGCCTATTTCCGCACCAAGTCCGAACTGGGCACCGTCAGTAAACGATGTCGGAGCGTTCCAATAGACGCAGGCGGCATCGACATGGGCCTGGAATATGCGGGCAGTCTCTTCGTTCTGGGTGATAATGGATTCGCTATGCCCACTACCGTTCTCATCAATGTGAGCCAGCGCCTCTTCGAGTGAGGCGACAGTCTTGATGGCCAACTTATAGTCCATGAACTCCGTGCCGAAGCTCTCTGCTGTTGCGTGCTCCAGATAAGGATACTTGCCGTTGAGGGCAGCATAGGCTTTCTCGTCAGCATAGATGATGACGTTCTTTTCAGCTATCGGTTTGACTAGTTCTACCAGATTAACCAGTCTATCTTGATGTACTAACAGGCAGTCGAGCGCATTGCAGACGCTGACGCGGCGTGTCTTCGCATTGTTGATGATGGCGCGCCCCATCTCCAGATTGCCGTCCTTGTCGAAGTAGGTGTTGACCACGCCGGCACCGGTTTCGATGACGGGTACACGGGCGGTGTCACGGACGAAGTCGATGAGTTTCCTTCCGCCTCGAGGGATGCACAGGTCAATGTAACCCACAGCGTTGAGCATCTCACCGGTGGCCTCATGAGTAGCAGGTAACAGCGTGACGACATCGGGACAAACACCGTGCTGTTCCAGCACTTCGTGGATAATGCTGACGCCCATGCGGTTAGAGGCATCTGCATCTTTCCCGCCTTTCAGCACACAGGCGTTGCCACTCTTGAAACACAAGGAGAATACGTCGTAGGTGACGTTCGGCCGTGCCTCGTAAATCATGCCTATGACGCCAAAGGGCACACTGACACGACACAGGCGCAGACCGTTAGGCAGCGTCTTCTGTTTGGTGATGTGCCCGAGCGGGGAGGGTAGGGTGGCCACATTGCGCATATCACCGGCAATGTCCTCCAACCGCTTTTCGGTCAGCTGCAGACGGTCGTAAAGTGGGTTGCTGCGCTCCATCTTGGCCAAATCCTCGGCGTTGGCGCTGAGAATCCTTTCCCTATTGGTAATGATAGCGTCTGCCACCGCGTTCAGGATGTCGTTGCGCTGGTCGTCACTGAGTAAAGCCTGGCTCTTGCTGGCTCGCTTTACTCTTTCGAAAGTATCTTTCAGTTTCATGGGATAAACTCTGTATGTGGGGTTTCTTCTTGATGCTCTATCAGGTCAATGAGAATATTCTCACGTTCACCATTGGCGATGATGACGCGGATGCCAGCCTGCTGCACCTTCTGGGCTGTGGTATATTTCGAGTGCATGCCGCCACGGCCGAAGGCGCTCTTCTCTTCTTTGATATACTGTGAGAGGTCGGTGCCAGGTTCTACCTTCCGAATGATATGCGATGCAGGATTGTCGGGATGCCCGTCGTAGATACCGTCGATGTTGGAGAGCAGCATGAGCGTGTCGGCCTTCATCATCTGGGCGATAAGTCCACTGAGCTCGTCGTTATCGGTGAACATCAGCTCGGTAACGCTGACCGTGTCGTTCTCGTTGACAATGGGAAGTACGTCGTTCTCAAGCATCACCGTCATGCAGGCCTGCTGGTTACGGTACTGTTCTCCTGGCTCAAAGTTCTCTTTCATCGTCAGTACCTGACCAACGTGGATGCCAAACTCACGGAACAAGTCGTAATACAGCCCTACGAGCTTGACCTGTCCGACAGCCGAAAACAGCTGACGTTGCTCCACGGAGTCGAGGTCATGGCTGACCTTCAGCTCGCCGCGCCCTGAGGCCATGGCACCTGACGATACAAGTATCACTTCGTAGTCCTGCTTGCGCAGCCACGCTATTTGGTCCACCAGTGCCGACATGCGTGTCACGTCCAGCTTTCCGTCAGGACGTGTCAAGACGTTGGAACCCACCTTAATAACTATCCGATGTTTCATGACGGTAGCAAATGATTCACTTTTCACTATTCACTTTTTCCTTATCATTATTGCGGATTTCCACTCTGCGAATCTTGCCGCTGATGGTCTTGGGCAGCTCGTCAACAAACTCCACGATGCGTGGATACTTATAGGGGGCCGTCTCGCGCTTCACATGTTGCTGAAGTTCTTTCACCAGTTCGTCGCCAGCCTTTTCCTTCCACTCCTTGCCGAGCACGACAGTAGCCTTCACCACCATGCCGCGAATGTCATCAGGCACGCCTGTGATGGCACACTCCACGACGGCGGGGTGGGTCATCAAGGCCGACTCTACCTCGAACGGACCGATACGGTAACCGCTTGACTTGATGACATCGTCGATGCGGCCCTCGAACCAATAGTAGCCGTCCTCGTCGCGCCATGCCATATCACCCGTATGGTAGATTCCATCATGCCAGGCCTCGCGTGTCAATTCAGGGTCACGATAGTATTCCTTGAAGAGTCCAAGCGGCTTGCGGTCGCCTACTCGTACCACAATCTCACCCTTCTCACCATCCTCACAGCTGGTGCCGTCGGCACGCAGCAGGTCAATGTCGTACTGGGCATTGGGAATGCCCATCGAGCCTGGTTTCGGCGTCATCCAAGGGAAGGTTCCCAGTGTCATGGTGGTCTCGGTCTGTCCGAAGCCTTCCATCATCTGGATGCCTGTCTTTTCCTTGAACTTATCGAATACGGCGGGGTTCAGTGCCTCGCCTGCGGTGGTGCAATACTCGAGTGACGACAGGTCGTAGTTGGACAGGTCCTCGCGAATCATGAAGCGGTATATCGTGGGCGGTGCGCAGAACGATGTCACGCGGTATTTCTCAATCTGGCGCAGCAACGTGTCGGCATTGAACTTCTCGTGGTCGAACACGAAGACTGTTGCACCTGCAAACCACTGGCCGTAGAACTTTCCCCAGACGGCTTTGCCCCAGCCCGTGTCAGCTACGGTCAGGTGGAGTGAGCCCTCGTGCAGGTTATGCCAGAAAACGCCTGTTGTCAGATGTCCCATAGCATAGAGATAGTCATGAGCTACCATCTTGGGCTCGCCACTCGTTCCGCTGGTGAAGTACATCAGCATCGTGTCATCGTTAGTGTTGACGAAGGCGGGTTTCACAAAAGGCGGAACCTTTTGCCACTCAGACTGCCAGTCGTGGAATCCCTCAGGGATGGGCTTGCCGTGATCTGTAATAGCAATATATTGCTTGACCGTAGGACTTTCGGGCATGGCAGCCTGTATCTGGCTCACCACATAGGCATCATCCACACAGATGATCGCCTTCACTGATGCCCGTGTGTTACGATACACGATGTCGTGCTTCGTCAGCATGTGGGTGGCAGGAATAACGATGGCTCCAATCTTATGCAGGGCCAACATCACTACCCACCACTCGTAGCGCCGCTTCAGAATAAGCATCACGGGGTCGTTCTTGCCAATACCCAACGACATCAGGTAACTTGCTGCCTGGTCGGTCTGCTCTTTCAGTTCACGGAATGTGGTACGTATCTCCTCACCTTGGTCGTTGGTCCAAAGCAAAGCCAGTTCGTCAGGCTTTTCTTCAGCCCAAGCGTCCATCACGTCGTAGGCGAAATTAAAGTTCTCAGGAATGATGAATTCTAAATTCTTATTGTAATCCTCTACAGACTCGAAATGCGTCTGCTTTAAAAATCTCTCTATCATAATCCTTTCTTATTCTACTGTAAATGCCAGGAACCTGACTGCCTTATCACCCACAGCCAGCATGCCATGAGGCTTCGATGAGTCGAAATAGATGCTGTCGCCCTCGCTCAGCGTCATGGTCTTTCCACCAATGTATAGCTCCATTTTGCCTTCTAATACTAAATTGAATTCCTGGCCTGGGTGTGAGTTCTTATAGATGGTACGGGCGCCGGGTTTGGGCTCTACGGTGACAATGAATACGTCGGCCTTGTGGTTGACGAAGCCGCTCACCAGACTCTGGTATTTATAGGCTTTTGTCCGTTCCACCGACATGCCCTGTCCTTTACGTACCACGAAGTAAGACTTCATGTGGGGTGCCTCGGCAAACATCAGTTCCTCTGCACTGACACCATATTTGTGGGCAATCTTCATCAGGTTCGAGATAGTGATATCTACCTCGCCTGCCTCTATTCGTTCATACTTGTCAGCGGAGATTCCAATGGTTTCGGCCATCTCACTGACGGGAATGTCGAGCACGTCGCGCAGTCCGCGCAACCGTTCGCCTATTTGTCTTAATTGTTCGTCCATAACTAATTTTTTTTTCTTTCTACATCCAAATAACGAAAAGCACCAATTCTTTCGTTTATTTAGAGTGTTTAGATGTTTAATGTTCAACCCGCTTTCCGTTGTGGAACTTTCCATTCTTGTCGTGGGCATCATAAAAATCGTCTTTGTCAACTTCGAACGTCTCCACATCAGCACCCTCGATTAGGTCATCAAAACACCAGACGTGTGACTTGTCTTTCGAATAGATACCCATCACTGCATAGGTTTCGGGGTCGGCACCCTCCAATATTCTGGTGAAGTAATAAACGTGGTTTTTGTCCTTTGTATGTGCCATCTCGATAACCTCAAAAGTCGCAGGGTCGGCACCCTCAACCCGCATGCTGTCCCTATAGATAAACTGCCCGTCAGTAGCCCAGAAATTATCTTCCGACTGCTTGATGATGCGGAACTGCTCCATGTCGGCGACATGCATCGGTTTTCCCTTATAGTAGAAGTCACGCTTGTCGCGGAAAAGCGGATAGTCTTTTGCCTTCACCGTTGCTGGGTCAGCATTTGGCACCAAAACGTCCTTGAACCACACGTGGCTGTCGTCGCGGCCCAACCAGCCCTTAATGCTCTCAAACGATGCAGCATCTACTTCGGGAAGTTCTTTTTCCTGGGTGCCGAAACTGAACGTCCAGTAGGTATGGTACACCGTACCGTTCTTCACCTCGTACTTCCCTTCATTGCTACAGGCAGTAAGCAGCACCAGCGTGACGACGGTTACGGCAAGTCTCTTGAATAGTTTTTTCATTGATGAAATTCACAATTTGCGCGGCAAAGTTACGAATAACCGAGCGAAAAACAAAATAGATTTACTTTTTTTGTATAAAACAAAAGTAACTTTGCGAACTTTCGTTGGCAAAGTTACGATTTATACGTTTTATATGCACTAGTCACGACAGATAGGCATCGTCATGCAACGGGCGCCGCCGCCAGCCCGAGGCAGCTCCGAGGCAGGAAAGACGGCTACGAATTTCTCATAGTCATCCATCGACACCTTTCCATTGACGATGTCCTTGGCCTGTAATACTGAGAAGCCAGCTTTGTCAAGTGCCTCGATGGTATAGGCATTACGTCTGTAACCCAGCACCTTGCCGTCGCCAAGCGAGAAGAAGTTGGCACCACTATGCCACTGCTCACGCAGCTGGATCCACGGGTCGTAGCCACCTCCATAGATGGGTTCGATGTCCCATTCCAGGTGACGCAGTCCTGCCAGAATGTCCTTTACCTGCCGATAGCTTATCTTGCCATTCTTGATGGTGATGAGCGTGGTGTCCTTTCCTGCGAAGAGCCCCTGTTTGCGAAGCATCGGCTCAAAGGCCATGCACTGGTGACGACCTAAGAAGGTGAATACCATGTCAAGGTGGATGAACGACTCCGGTTCGCGTGGCAGTTCCTGTACGAGTATGTTGAAGTGGTCTCGTTCACGGGCAAAGGTTTGTGCCAGGAACTCTATTCCCTTGGCATTGGTGCGAACACCTTCGCCCACTACGAGCAGGTCGTCTGAGGCAATGTGTATGTCGCCCCCCTCTGTGCGTGCCTTGGGATTCCAGGTTGCTGCGTCGATGGTCTCCACGTTGAAGAAATGACGGAAGATGGCATCGTAGATGAGCGACTCACGCTCTCGCACCTCGAATGACATGGAGTTGATGAGCACCCGGTTATAGATGGTTGACGATGCATCGCGCGTGAATAGCAGGTTGTAGAGCGGCTCCAGCAGGTAACGGTTGTCGGTGATGCCTTCCCATTGGGGGTTCTCGTAGCCTTCAATCAGGATTTTGGCCAGTTTGACACTGTCCATCCCCATCAGCTCTTCTGCTAGACGGTCATTGGTCGAACCAGAAAGCTTGATGGGACGGTGACCATAATTGAACACACTCTCTGTGACCAGGTGTTCGCGTATCTGTTCATCCTTCAGCAGTTCCTTGAGAATGTCCTCCACGTAATACACCTGTGCCCATTTTTCAAGCACACCGCAGAAACGGCCATACTCTATGTCAACGTTCATCTTGTCGAGTATGTCGCTGTAGAGTGCATGAGCGCAGTTCATGGGAGTCATGCGCTCTATCTCAATACCTGGACGGTGGAGCAGTACGGCTCGCAGCCGTCCTGTTTCGCTGGAGACGTTGACCTGCGGTCTTTGAGACCCCCTGTCGTCTCCCGGGGGGGGACATAGCCCCCCACTGGGGGGTTGGAGGGCTTTTGAGCTTTTATCTTTTATCATTGTGCATTGAACATTGTGCATTACATATAGGTATAGCGGTAGTCCGTAGGTGAAACGAGTGTCTCTTTGATGACACGTGGGATAATCCAGCGTATCAGGTTGAACTCGCCGCCAGCCTTGTCGTTGGTACCGCTGGCACGCGCTCCGCCAAATGGCTGCATGCCGACAACGGCACCAGTAGGCTTGTCGTTGATGTAGAAGTTTCCTGCAGCATAGCTCAAGCGCTTTGTCATCTGTTCTACGGCCATACGGTCGCCTCCGAACACAGCGCCTGTCAGCCCGTAGGGAGAGGTCTCGTCGCAGAGCGTCAGCGTTTCCTCCACCTTGTCGTCATCGTAGGGATAGACGGTCAGGATAGGACCGAAGATTTCTTCTTCCATCGACTTGAACCGTGGGTTGGTGGTCTCTATGACGGTCGGCTCCACAAACCATCCCACCGTTTTGTCGCAATGTCCGCCAATGACAATCTTGGCGTCGGCAGCAGCAGCGGCATGGCTGATATACGATTGGCACTTGTCAAACGATGCCTCGTCAATGACGGCATTTACGAAATTCGTTGGGTCGCAGACATCTCCCATCTTGATTTCTCCTGCCATGCGCCTGATTTCTTCCAATACTGGCGGCCATAGCGATTTGGGGATGTACATACGACTGGCGGCAGAGCATTTCTGACCCTGGAACTCGAAAGCTCCGCAGAAGGCAGCTGTGGCAACGGCCTTGACGTCGGTGGTTGAGGGATGGACGAAGATGAAGTCCTTGCCGCCTGTCTCACCCACCAGACGCGGATAGCTGATGTACTTGTCGAGGCCGGCACAAGCCTGCTTCCACAGGGTCTTGAAGGTGGCTGTGCTACCCGTGAAGTGTATGCCGGCAAAATATTTTGACTGTGTAGCTACCTCGCCAATCAGCGCACCGCTGCCTGGCAGGAAGTTGACCACGCCATCGGGCAGTCCGGCCTCCTTGTAAAGCTGCATCAGGTAGTAGTTGGAGAGCAACGCCGTAGTCGAGGGCTTCCAGAGTGCCACATTACCCATGAGCACGGGCGTCATGCTGAGGTTTGATGCGATAGACGTGAAGTTGAAGGGTGTCACGGCCAGCACGAAGCCTTCCAGCGGACGGTATTCCGTGTGATTCAGCTGACCCTTTCCGTCCTTGGGCTGCATGGCATAGATCTTCGAGGCATAATGCACGTTGTAACGGAAGAAGTCGATGGTCTCGCAGGCAGAGTCAATCTCGGCCTGATAGATGTTCTTGCTTTGCCCCAGCATGGTGGCGGCATTCATAATGGGACGGTACTTCGTAGCCAGTAGTTCGGCCATCTTCATGACGATGGCTGCACGTGTGGTCCATGGGGTGCGGCTCCATTCTTGCCAGGCCTTCATGGCCGTCTCGATGGCAAACTCCACCTCTTTGCGGCCAACCTTATGATAGGTGGCCAGCACGTGTTGATGATTGTGGGGACATGTCACCTGGCCCGTGTCGCCTGTGCGTATCTCCTTGCCACCAATGATGATGGGAATATCTACAACTATTTTTGATTGGCGCTGCAGCTCTTTTTCGAGAGCGATGCGTTCTGGTGAGCCTGCCAAATAGGCTTTTACCGGCTCGTTGGCCGGAGTGGGAAAAGAAATAATGGAGTTATTCATATCATTTATACTTTGAACATTGAACTTTTAAAAGATTTCCGCCATCATACAGCGGGCACTGCCACCACCTGCCGCTTCAATGGCGTGGATGTCGGGTGACAGTATGCGGGTATGCTTGGAGAGAGTGGCGATTTGTGTTGTAGTCAGCGAACGGCGTGCCGTCTGACTCATGACAAGCAACTGCTCTCCACGGTCGTTGTGCAGTTCAAGCATATTGCCGGCAAACTGGTTCATCTGAGCCAGTGTGATAGGTACCACCTCTTTGCCGTATTGCTCAAGCATAGCTTTCAGCGCTTCACGTTCTGACGGATTGGGGATGCTCTCTAAACAAACTACAGCCTGTCGGCTTCCCACATGCATCATGACGTTGGTGTGGTAAACCGGCATGCCCTGACCGTCCTGACTATGGAAGGTAAGATAACTGTAACCCATGGCGCTTGCCCACTCCTTGAGGACTTCCTCGTCAGTACGCGGCGATAGACAGGCATAGGCCACCCGGTGTTCGCGGTCGAGTACTAACGAGCCTGTTCCCTCTAAGAAGCGTCCGCTTTCCTCGTAATGGGTGAGGTCTTTGAGCTTTGAATGGTTAGAAATCGAAAATCGAAAATCTGTAAATCGAAAATTAATAAGTTTCTTAAGCTCTAATCGACGGTTGGGAGCAAACATGGGATAAAGCACCAGCGTGTCGCCATGCACCGAGAAACAGTTATTGGGGAAGATGCTGTCTGGCGTAAACGGTTCTGGGGTGTCTTGCACCACCTCAACTGTGATGCCGTTCTCACACAGCAGCCGGACAAAGGCATCAAACTCCTCAATAGCCTCTCGGGCAGTAGCCTGTGCAGCCTCTTCTGTCTCGCTTCTCTGCTGAAAGGCATTATTGGCAGCCGTCTCTTCATTGAAGGCGAAACGCACGGGGCGTACCATCAGTATGTGGTTTGTTGTCTGCATTCCTCAAACGTTGTCTTGATGATGTCAATAGCCTCTCTCAGTTCGCCCTCGGTGATGCAGAGGGGTGGGGCAAAACGAATAATGTCGTCGTGGGTGGGTTTGGCCAAGAGCCCTTTCTCCATCATCTTCAGACAGATGTCCCATGCCGTAGTGTTGCTGATGGGCTTTGTGACAATGGCATTGAGCAGGCCTCGTCCACGCACCTCTACGATGAAAGGCGAGTGAATCTTCCTGATTTCCTCGCGGAAGATTTTTCCCATCTTCTCAGCATTCTCAACCAAGTGTTCTTCCTTCACCACCTTCAGTGCTTCAACAGCCACGCGGGCAGCCAATGGGAAGCCTCCGAAGGTAGAGCCATGTTCGCCAGGCTTGATATTGAGCATGATGTCATCGTCAGCCAGACAGGCAGAAACGGGCAGCACACCACCACCCAACGCCTTGCCCAGTACGACAATGTCGGGCCGTACGCCGTCGTGTTCAGAACAGAGCATCCGTCCTGTACGGGCGATACCCGTCTGCACCTCGTCGGCTATCAGCAACACGTTGTGCTGCTTGCAGAGGTCATAGCACTTCTTCAGGTAACCGTCGTCAGGAACGAACACGCCGGCCTCTCCCTGTATGGGCTCGGCAATGAAGCCAGCCACTTCCGTGCCGTATTCGTCGAGCGCTTTCGCCAGCGCCTCGGTGTCGTTATAGGGAATGCGGATGAAACCAGGCGTGAGCGGACCGTACTTGTCGTACGAACTGGGGTCGTTGCTCATGGTAATCACGGTCACCGTACGTCCGTGGAAGTTGCCCTCGCAGCAGATAATCTTAATCTTGTCATTGGGTATGCCTTTTTTCACGGCTCCCCAACGACGTGCAAGCTTCAGCGCCGTCTCTACGCCCTCGGCACCAGTGTTCATGGGCAGTATGCGGTCGTAGCCGAAGTATTCGTGCATGAACTTCTCATACTCGCATAGGGCGTCATTGTAGAAGGCACGTGACGTAAGGCAGAGCATGTCGGCCTGGTCTTTCAGCGCCTTGACTATTCTGGGATGACAGTGCCCCTGGTTGACGGCCGAATAGGAGGAAAGGAAATCAAAATACCGTTTCCCTTCTACATCCCATACGTAGATGCCTTTGCCTTGGTGAAGCACGACAGGAAGGGGATGATAGTTGTGAGCACCATACTGCTCTTCCAGCTCAATAAACTGTGGTGTGGTCATAGTTTTCTCTGTAGTCATAGATTAGTAGAATTTAAGTTCACATTCTTTTGACTGCAAATATATGCATTTTTTATGAGAAAGCAATCGTTTAGACCACTAATTTATGTTAAGAGCAGGAAACAAAAAATATCTTATTGAAATAGGTTGACACATTTATTAAGTTCTTAAATGTATCAACCTATTTCAATAAGACAGACTTAGGGTTCGTAAAGCTTTTATTTCAGGCCGGCTTTGAGGCCTCGGATGACGGAGGAGGTGAATCCTGCCCGCTCCATCTCGTTCAGTCCCTTGATGGTCACACCGTCAGGAGTGGTCACCAGATCGATGGCTGCTTCCGGATGCAGTCCGGTAGCTTCCAAGAGTTCAATGGCACCACGCATGGTTTGCATGACGATTCTTTTCGCGTCGTCAGCCTTGAAGCCTAACTCAACTCCACCCTCCGACGCTGCCCGGATGTAACGCATGGCGTAGGCTATGCCACACGATGCAAGCGTGGTGCCGGCTGCCAAGTGTTCCTCGTCGGTAATCAGAATACGTCCCATCTGTCCGAAGACGTCTTCAATGAGCTTCGTATGGCACGGCTCACCTACAACGGGAACCAGGAACGTCATCGACTGCAGCTGAGCCATAGCGATATTCGGAATCATCAGGAACAGGGGCATCTCCATCTCCTCGTGTAACGGGTTACGCTTCTGGCGCAGCCAGCTGCGAATATGGTCTGACGGCACACCTGCTGCAATGACGACCAGTATCTGACGCTGGGGTTGTAGCACGTCAGCAATGCCCTTCAACACCTGTTCTACCAACCACGGCTTCACAAAGACGCATACTATCTCTGCCCCCTTTACTGCCTCGCGGTTATCGCTCGTAACGTTGACGCCTTGGGCAGAGAATTTTTCATGTACGGCCTGTGAAGGGTCGCTGACCGTGATATCTCCATTGTTGATGGTAGGCATCTTGATGAGGCCCTCTACCGTGGCGCCTCCCATGGCGCCGGCTCCTATGATAGCTATTTTCATAATGTCTTTAACGTATTCTTCAGTTTTTCAATGAACAGGTCCGCCTCTGCCTTTGTCAGACAGAGCGGCGGAAGCAGGCGTAGCGTGTTCGTGCCGGCACAACCTGTGAAGCAGTGCTCCTGATAGATGAGCGGATTGCGTACTGACTGGTGGGCAATGTCAAGGTCAATGCCAATCATCAGACCACGCCCGCGAACGTCCGTAATATGCTTGCTGTGAACGTCGGTTTCCCCGCTGCTTATCTGACGTAGCTGTTCCATCAGGTATTCACCAGTCTCGTGGGCGTTCTCTACGATGTTCTCCTGCTCGAAGACATCGAGCACGGCCAACGCAGCTGCGCAGGCTAAGTGGTTGCCGCCGAACGTCGTGCCTAACTGTCCATAGACGGGTTCAAACTCTGGCGAGATGAGAACGGCACCCATGGGGAATCCGTTGGCGATGCCCTTGGCAACGGTAATGATGTCGGGCTTGATGCCTAACCATTGATGGGCGAAGAATTTTCCACTACGGCCGTAACCGCATTGTATCTCGTCGCAGATGAGCACCGCACCAAATCGCTTGCAGGCATAGGCCAGCTTCTTGGCAAAGTCGGGAGTGGCCATCTGTACGCCACCCACACCCTGTATGGGCTCTAGAATGACGGCTGCCACATCGCCTCGTGACAACTCGCGAATCCACGGCTCCAAGTCGTTCAGCGGCAGGAAACGGGCGTGGTGGTTGTCATTGATGGGAGCCACAATCTTACGGTTATGCGTCATCTCTACAGCCAGCGATGTCCTGCCGTGAAATGCCTTCTCGCAGGCTAAGACACGGTTGCGGTCAGGGTTCTTGAACGATGCCAGTTTCAGCGCATTTTCGTTGGCCTCGGCACCGCTGTTGATGAGGAAGAGCTGATAGTCCTCGTAGCCGGAGATCTTACCCAGTCGCTCGGCCAGCTCTGCCTGCAGCTTGTTCACTACGGAGTTAGAGTAGAATGCAATCTTCCCCAGCTGCTCCGTTACCTTTTCAATATAATGGGGATGCGAGTGTCCGATGCTGATGACTGCATGACCACCATAAAGGTCCAGGTATTCCTGACCTTTGTCGTCCCAAACCTTGCAACCCTGTCCCTTTACAATGTTCACGTCGAACAGGGGATATACATCAAATAGTTTCATGTTGCTATTGCTTTTTACGTTATGTCGTTGTTACGTTATTACTGCACATCAGAAGGCTGAGGCCTTCAGCCTTAATCCGGCCTTCTCATCGATGCCGAACATGATATTCATGTTTTGTACAGCCTGACCAACAGCACCCTTCAGCAGGTTGTCGATGGCAGAGGTGACGAGTAGCTTGTTGCCGTATTTCTCTACGTGTACCAGGGCCTTGTTGGTGTTTACCACCTGCTTCAGGTCGATGGACTTGTCGCAGTAGTGGGTAAAGGCTGCATCCTGATAGAAGTCTTTATATGCCTCAATCACATCCTCTACTGGGGCAGGCGTCTTGATGACGGCGGTGCAGAAGATGCCACGCGCAAAGTCGCCACGATAGGGGATAAAGTCGATGTCGGCATCGAGATAGCCCTGTACCTGCTTCAGCGACTGACGAATCTCCGCAATGTGCTGATGCTGGAAAGGTTTGTAGATGCTCAGGTTGTTGTTGCGCCACGAGAAGTGCGTCGTTGCACCAGGCTTCTGACCAGCTCCTGTCGAACCTGTGATGGCGTTCACCGCCACATCGTCCTTCAACAGATTCAGATGGGCAGCGGGCAGGAGTGCGACCTGGATACAGGTGGCAAAGCAGCCCGGGTTAGCCACGTGCTGCGCCCTCATTATCTCTATCCTATTGATTTCAGGCAAACCATATACATAGTCGTGGTCACCCTTGATGCGGAAGTCCTGCGCCAGGTCAATAATCTTCACGTTCGCAGGAATGTTGTGCTCCTTCAGGAACTGCTCACTCTTGCCGTGACCAAAGCAGAAGAACACCACATCCACCTGATCGAAGGGGTAGTCGCTGGTAAACCGCAAGTCGCTGTCACCTATCAGCCCCTCATGCACGTCGCTCACCAGATTGCCTGCATTGCTCTCTGAGTTAGCGAACACGATTTCTGCCTCGGGGTGGTTCAGCAGCAGGCGAATCAACTCTCCGCCCGTGTAGCCTGCAGCACCTAATATTCCTATTCTCATTTTTACATTTTCTAATTTTTACATTTTTACATTTCGCCCTATTACCTTTTCTCATCCTTGTGGATGCCATAATAGACGCGGAGCGGCGTAGAGCTAACCTTGATGAAGCCCTTGGCCTCGTCAGCTGTCCAGCCCGTCTGCGTCTCGCCATATTCGCCGAGCTTCGACTTCGTCAGGTCGTTCTCTGAGTCAATGCCTACCGTCTCGAAGCCATAGGGACGCAGCTTCAGGATGGCCGTACCCGTCACGTTGCGCTGGCTCGAGGTCAGCATCGCCTCCATATCGGGCATCACGGGCTCCAGGTACTGGCTCTCGTGCAGGAACATACCGTACCAGTTGGCCACCTGGTCCTTCCAGTACTGCTGCCACTTCGAGAGCGTCGATTTCTCTAGCAGGCGGTGGGCCTCAATGATAAGCTTCGGAGCGGCAGCCTCGAAGCCTACACGACCCTTGATGCCGATGATTGTGTCGCCCACGTTGGCATCACGTCCGATGGCGTAGCTGGCGCCAATCTCCTCGATCTTCTGGATGGCCTTCACCTTGTCCGTGAACTTCTCGCCGTTCACGCCGACAATCTCGCCCTTCTCGAACTCAATCTTCAGCAGCGACTCCTGCTCCTTGGCCGTCACGTGCTTCAGGTAAGCCTCCTCAGGCAGACCCTGCGTGGGGTCGAGCAGCTCTCCGCCACAGATGCTGGTGCCCCAGATGCCGACATTATAACTATACTTCAGCTTCGTGAAGTCAGCAAAGAATCCGTGCTCGTTCAAGAAATCCACCTCTTCCTTGCGCGTCAGTTTCTTGTCGCGCGTCAGCGTGATAATCTCCACGCCGGGAGCCATCACGAGGAACGTCATGTCGAAACGTATCTGGTCGTTGCCGGCACCCGTACTTCCGTGTGCAATGGCCTGGGCATCAATCTCCTTGGCATAGCGAGCAATGGCGATGGCCTGGAAGATGCGCTCTGACGATACGCTGATGGGGTAACAGTTGTTACGCAGCACGTTACCGAATATCATGTACTTCAGCGACTTCTCGTAATACTCC
>JAILHP010000150.1 GCA_024695705.1 Prevotella sp.
CGTTGACCGACGTGCACTCGTTGGCCGAATGGCGCGTGAACGGGGCTTTTCCGCACATCGATGCGTGGTACGAGGTGTTTGGCGTAAAGCCCGGCGATAAGATGTACCTGCCGAAAGAAAAACGCCTGGAGCTGTGGTAGAACAACACAAAAAATTATATATTATCTATTAACAAAAACAAAAAAGCCGTCAGAGAATTCCGTTGCATAGATCCTGACGAATATGACAACATGGAAGTTTCTGAAGGCGAGTACAAATGCCCTGGCGATTGCCACCATTGTAATGTCTGCTCTACACGATACTTCAAAGGTATAGTGTATTGCAGACGGCATTAAATGGCGACGGCTATTATCGGCCCAACGCCTTATATAATGTAATAGAATATACACTACTGCAAAATCGGCTTTTCCAGAGACATTAAGGCACTATTGACCAGACTAAGGGCATATCTAACACATAATCCCTCTTTCCAGATACTTGATATACGAAAAGGCGACCAAATTACTGAGAGCCATATCCACGCCTTGATTCCACCCGAACTATACCACTATGGCGAGTGGTGCGTCTGGAACAAGGCGATAGCAAGAATATGGTTACGATGCTACAAAGTTAATACCAAAGAGACAATAGAAGAATACTTTACCAAAAGGAACAAGACTATTAACAAGGCTATAGTGAGAGAATATCAAGATACAATATATTTGAATCTCATTAGATATTTCAAAAAGGAATCTAATTTAGATTTATCAGAGCCAGATTCAACAGAGTGGAGAACACCATAACACTTTGCTTTTAGCAAGTGGTACACCAAAGAGAGAAATCTCAAACGGTGTGCCACTTTACTTTTTTTATATAAATTCGGAAATAGAGAAACAGGCATTAGTAAGAAAACGAGGATATATGATTATTTTCTTCGGCTTTCACTTTTTTAACGCGAATCATATCTAAATGTCAATCAAAAGTGCTAATTTTGTCAGCGTTAAGCAGTAGTGTTGACCTATAGTTGACCGCTGGCTTACGTGAGAGTTCAATAACATGCTGAAAATGAGTGCTCGGCGAGCGTAAGGGATAAAGTCTGTTAATCAGGGGGTCGTTGGTTCAAGCCCATCCTGAAGCGCTAATCCCGAGAGCAATCTCGGGATTTTGCTTACCTACATCATTAATGTATTTCAGAATTTAGGCTATTAACATCTATCCACATGAAACGATCTACTATTACCATCATCCTTATTCTTTTTACGGCGTTGCACATTTCTGCCTACCATCAGGAGTCTATCGACATCATGGTGAATGGTCAGCAGAGAAACATGATTGTCTTTACTCCCAACACACTGCCGGCTCATTCGCCATTGTTCATTGTCACTCACGGCATGAACCAAACTCCTGAATATCAGTATGGCAGTGATAAGATGTATGAAATGGTGGACACAGCCAAGTTTGTCATTGCGTATCTGCGTAGTGATGGTAGTACGTGGGATACGGGTGGTACGAAGGACCAGAACTTTGTCAGCAAAACCATTGACGAGATGTACACTCGTTATAATATCGACAAAGACCGAGTCTATTGGTCAGGATTCTCGATGGGCTCTATGCTCATTCACCATTGCATAGCCAATATGCAGAATAAAATTGCCGCTTTTGCACCTACCAGTGGTATTCAGTTCTCAGAGGAGCCTTGGAATAACTGCACGAAGCCTGTCAATCTGCTGGAGGTGATTGCCTATGACGACGATGTGTTTGGCTATGAACAATACGGTATTCATGATTACATCCTGAACTATGCCTTGCACGACAATCATACCCGATACTCGAAGACCGTTGGCTATAAGCCCATTAACAGCAGCTGGTATGATGGGGATTTGGAGAAATGGACTGGAGGTTCTCAAGGAGGAGAGGTGTGGTTATACTCTTACCACAGTGGTGGACACTGGCCGATGGATCTCAATCGTCACCTCATCTGGAACTTCTGCAAGCGTTTCTCCCTGAATCAGCCCAGGGCTACTATCACTCAGCCTGCTGGTGAATCCACCTATCTCTGTATGACACCAGACGACGGTGTCGTATTCCCGGATGTCACCATTGAAGCAACTGCAACTGCTACTAGCGCTCAGATTGAGAAGGTGGAGTTCTATGATGGTAACACACTGATAGGAACATGCACTACTCAACCCTATACAGCCACGCTGACTGCTCCCCTGGCAGGTAAGCATGAAGTGCGTGTCGTTGTGACAGACAGCAATGGCAAGACGGGTGAGACTTCCTGCATGGTGAACTGTGTACAGTCGTCAACGAGCTACAACTTAGTTCAGACTTTTCAGACTGAGAACGTAGTGCCACAAAACTGGTATGTATGTAACGGAAAGGTGAAACGTATAGGCGGTGGACTGCCCTACGCTAGCGGATGTCGCATCCTGCATTTTACCAATCCGCAACGAGGATTTGAATATGGACTGTTTGTAGAAAATCCTGGAGGCAAGGAGAAAAAAGCATGGGCAAGGTTTGGTGACAGTGCAGCCCGTTCACACATGACGTTGCATGCTGGTCATTATGCGCTCAAGAGCAGGGCCTGCAATTTTAATCGCCCCCAGTTCTCGCCTGTGATCTTTACCATAGAGGACGTCAATGGTGAAGAGATTGCTTCCGAGACCTTTACTCCTACTGTTAATATTGGTGGTGATACAGGCAACCAGTTCTCTAACGGCAAGGGACTGACTTTTGAGTTTGATATTCCCACAACAGGCGATTATGTCCTTTGCATCTATACCGATCCAGCAAAGAATGCTGACTTCGTGTTGGGAATGGCCACTCTACAGGCAAGGTCATTCTATGATACAGGCATTCAGCCTATCGAAGATTCTTCCCTTGGCAATCCGTCATCAAGAATGAGTGGATGCTTTGATCTAAGTGGTCGCAGAATCTCAGAAAGCCAGCTGTCGAATGGTCAACTGAAACCTGGGCTTTATATCATTAATGGTCATAAGGTTACTGTCAAGTGATCGTATAAAATTTTTCAGCACTGTTAAATCAAGTAGGAGGAAAACGGATGGTTTTCTTCCTACTTTCGTTTTCCGAGTTCCTAAACTTTCCTAAATTTGAGGGGAAAAAGAACATAATCTCACTGATTATGATTAGTTTTGTATTCCATTAGAAAGGTATCAAGGTTTAACGATTAATGAATAGTATTATGAAAAGGTTTCTATTACCGCTTCTGCTATTGATTGCAGTGTCTGCACAGGCTGCAGAGAACCCCGTGTTAACGATTGAAGGTGGTCAGGTAAAGGGCGTGCTGGCCGATGACCATCCTGATGTCTTTGTCTATCGTGGCATTCCCTACGCAGCGCCTCCCATCAAGGAAAACCGCTGGAAGGCACCTCAGCCCGTCGTACCCTGGAAGGGTGTGAAGATCTGTGACACCTTTGGTCATCCCAGCTATCAAGCCATTCAGTATCCTGGTGGCTATTTCACCGAGTGGGGCTATGGCAAAGAGGCTCCGTATAGTGAGGACTGCTTGTACCTGAACGTATGGACGAAGGCTCCAGGGCAAGTCAACAAGAAACTTCCCGTGGCCCTGTGGATACATGGTGGCGGTTTCCGCGAAGGATGGGGCTCCGAGCCTGAGTTTGACGGACAGGAGTGGGGTGCCAAGGACGTGGTGCTGGTTTCCATCAACTACCGTCTGGGCGTGTTCGGATTCCTGGTTCACCCGGCCCTGTCGGCTGAAAGTCCGAATCACGTATCAGGCAACTACGGCATTCTCGACCAGATTGAAGCCCTGAAGTGGATTCAGAAGAACATTGCGCAGTTTGGCGGCGACCCCAACAACGTGACCATCTTCGGACAGAGTGCCGGCGGCGGTAGCGTGCGCACCCTCTGCGAGAGTCCTCTGGCCCGCGGTCTGTTCCACAAGGCCGTCATCATGAGTGCCCAGGGACTGGCCATTCCCGATGCTAACGGCAACCTGATTGGTGCACGTTACAGCGGTGGCACGTTTGCCGATGCCGAAGCCAATGCCAAGAAGGTCTTTGACTGGGCCGGACTGACCGACCTGCAGAAGATGCGTGCAGCTTCAACTGAAACCATTTTCGCCCTCAATACGCTTTATCACCAGATTAACAGCGACGGACAGCCCAGCGGCCCTATGGGACCTATGTTCAGGGGACTTCCCTTCATGCCGATGGTTGACGGCTATGTCTGCAAGCAGAGCTTCGATGATGCCACGCGCGGTGGTACGCTGGCCGATGTTCCCTATATGATTGGCTTTACCCTCAACGATATGGGCAACATGGCCCCCAACATTGCCGAGTTCTGCAAGGTTCGTGAGCAGAAGGGCGGCAAGGCCTGGGCTTACGAGTTTGCCCGTCCGTTGCCCGATGACGGTTCTCATCCTGAGGTCACCGTGCGACTGAAGGGTGCCTTCCACAGCAGCGACCTCTGGTTCGTGTTCAAGAGCCTGAAGCACTGCTGGCGCCCCTGGACACAGGGCGACTGGGACCTGTCTGAGAAGATGCTGACCGCCTGGACTAACTTTGTGAAATACAGCGACCCCAACGGTCCGCAGGGAGGTGTATGGAAGCCCTGCACCGCCAAGGACACCAAGTTCATGGTGTTCAAGCTGAACGACCAGGACGTTGAGGCTTCATTCTTCGGCGACCCAGAGATTGCTCCGCAGCCCCAGGGATTCCCCTTCGGTGGTCCTGGCACTCCGAATAGAAGAAATTAATTTCCGACGTTTTCATCAGACTGGCAAGTACGTAGTCAATGAAGAAAGTCAGAATAACAGCAATTCGCCAGACGGTTTATCCTGACCTGATGGCCCAATACGAGAATCCCATCGAACATACCTGTGACGTGAAGGTGGGACAGCAATGGATTTCCATCGACGCAAAAAAACCGGAGGGCTTATGCCCTTCGGCCTGGTCGTCGATGAGGGAATTTGTGGAGTCGCTGGCCAGGGGTGAAGGCAACTTCTTCGACGGTTGGATGAAGAACCCCATGAGCGCCATGATTAGCTGCAATGACGGCTTTCGTCCGTTCAGCTTCTATCTGGAAGGTTTGGAAGAGGAGTCAACAGCCGTGCAGCCCTTGGACGAACGTCATTTCACCAAGCACACGCTGGAGGTCTATACGGCCTTTCTCCGACTCATCAACTCCCATTACCTGGAGCATAGGGACCTGGGGTTCTATGCCGACCAACTGGGCATGACAACCACCTACCTGTCGCGCATGGTGAAGCAAATCAGCGGGCGGACGGTGGCCGACTTCATCAACCAAGCGTTGGCAGAAGAGGCTGCCCTGCGACTCAGGAAATCCTCGCAAAGCATCAGCCAACTGGCCAAAGACCTTCACTTCTCTGACCAGGCGGCCTTTACCAAATTCTTCATCCGCATGAAAGGGATGACGCCCAAAGCATTCCGCAACAGTACAAAAGTCCCCTCTTCACTCACTTAACGCAGCATACAGACGGTCGAGGGCGAGATCGGCATTGCCTTCGGCCTCATCAAGAAGCGTCACAAACTTGGAACCGATGATGGCACCGGCTGCATTGTCCTGTGCCGCCTTGAGAGTCTGGGCATTGCTGATGCCGAAACCTATCATGCGAGGATTGCGCAGGTGCATGGCGTCAATGCGGCGGAAGTAAGCCTGCTTGGCATCGTCGAAGGAACGCTGGGCACCTGTGATGGCTGCTGAAGACACCATGTAGATGAAACCGTCGGTATGGTCGTCAATGAAGCGGATGCGCTCCTCGCTGGTCTCAGGGGTGATCAGCATGATCACCCTCAGGTCGTACTTGTCGGCAACGGGCTTGACAACATTGAGATAGTCGTCGAAGGGGAGATCAGGGATGATCATGCCTGAAACGCCTGCCTCGGCACAGCTCTGGCAAAACGCCTCAATGCCATAATGAAGAATGGGATTGAGATAGCCCATGAGTACGAGGGGAATCTCCACCTGGTCCTTGATGGCTTTCAGCTGGGAAAACAACAGGTGCAGGTTCATGCCGTTCTTGAGGGCCTTGGTCGCAGCGCTCTGGATGACGGGACCGTCAGCCAAGGGGTCGCTGAAGGGGATGCCCACCTCAATCATGGCAATGCCCCTTTTCTGCATGGTGAGAATCACGTCTGCCGTACCGTCAAGCGTTGGACAGCCGGCACAGAAGTAGAGCGAAAGGAGTTTCTTGTCTGGTGTCCTTTCTGTAAAGAGTTGATTGATTTTATTATTCATCGTTGTTGGTTCTAAATATCGTATGTTTCACATTCTCCATTTTAGTGGTGAGTGGTGAGAGGTTTGAGAGTTCATTGAGAAAGCGGGCAAGCGCTGTTACGTCTTTCACGCCGGGCTTCACTTCAAAGCGGGAATTGAGGTCGATGCCGATGCAACGAGGATGACGGAAGGCGTTGACACGCTCCGCATCATCAGGACCGATGCCACCGCTGAGCAGGAAAGACGTTGAGCCTTGGTAGGCGGAGAGAACGCTCCAATCAAACTTCTCCCCATTCCCTCCTACTGACTTCCCCTTGGTGTCAAAGAGAAAATAGTCGGCAATGCCCTCGTAGTCAGCCGTCAGGGAAAGGTCGGCAGGCGTGGCGATGTTGAAGGCCTTGATGAGGGCCTTGCCGTCCTCCAGCTGATCGCGGAGTAGGGAGAGGTAGGCTGGCGACTCCTTTCCGTGTAGCTGAATGAAGTCGAGCGCATAGTCATCGGCGATACGACAGACGTTCTCCACCTCCTCGTCAACAAACACCCCTACCCGTTTGCACCTTACAGGCAAATAGGCCGGGCGCTCGCTGACAAAACGGCTGGACTTCGGCCAGAAGATGAAGCCCATTAAGGGTGGAGAGTTGAGAGTTGAGATTTGAGAATTGAGAGTGGAGGGTGGAGGGAGGAGCGCCTCGACCTCTCGAATGTTCCCTGCATCACGCATGCCACAGACTTTGATAATCATCGGCAACAGTTATGAATTGAGTTCCACGAATTTCTTGAATGTACGAAGGGCAGCGCCGCTGTCAATGCTCTCGCGGGCAATGGCGATGCACTCCTCAATGGACTTCTGACCCTTCTCAAGCACCTGAATGCCGAAAGCTGCATTGGCCAGTACGATGTTCTTCTGGGCAGGCAGTGCACGGTTCTCCAGCACGGAGTCGAAGATCTCGGCAGCTTCTTCCTCAGTGGCACCTCCGACAAGCTCCTCCGGCTTGGCGATGGCAAAGCCGAGGTCGGCAGGACTGAAGATGCGCTCATAGTCTTTCGTCGTCACCTTGAAATCGCCCGTCAGCGAAATCTCGTCATAGCCGTCAATGGAATTGACAATACCATAGTCAATGCCCAGGCGCTGATACACCTGATGGTAGAGGCGCATCTGGTCAAGATTAGCCACACCGAGGAGCTGGCACTTGGGCTGACTGGGGTTGACGATGGGACCCAGCAGATTGAAGATGGTGGGGAACTGCAGCGCCTTGCGGATGGGACCGACAAACTTCATGGCACGGGCAAAGAGCTGTGCATGGAGATAGACGATGCCTGCCTCGTTGAGCGAGCGGTTCAGACGGTCGATGTCGTCGGTAAAACGGATGCCGTGATGCTGGATGACGTTAGAGGCACCGCTCACGCTGGTAGCCGCATAGTTGCCGTGCTTGGCCACCTTGTAGCCGGCACCTGCAATCACGAAACATGCTGTGGTAGAGATGTTAAAGGTGTTCTTTCGGTCGCCGCCGGTACCTACCACATCAATGTATCGGTCGCAGCCCAGTACGGCCGGAACGCCAGTCTCCAGGATGCCGTCGCGGAAGCCAAGCAGCTCATCGACGGTCACGCCGCGCATCTGCAGACAGGTCAGCAGGGCCGTAATCTGCTCGTTGGGGTACTCACTCTGGGTAATTCCTATCAGGATGGTTTTCATCTCCTCGCGGGAGAGCTCTTCGTGATTCAGCAGGCGGAAGAGATAGCCTTTCATTGTTTGTTCCATTGTTTTTAAGCCCCCTAAGTTAGGGGGTTGGGGGTCTGCGCTCGGCTTTCCGCTTGGCTTGCCAAGAACGACCGCCCGTTAAATTGTTAATACTATTATTAATGATTCACTATATGTATTCTTTACTAGACCTGTTCAGACCCCCAACCCCCTAACTTAGGGGGCCGTTAAAGAAACATCCAGTTCTGCAGCATCTGACGACCGTCGGGGGTCAGCACGCTTTCCGGATGAAACTGAATACCTCTGACGTTCAGCGTCTTGTGGCGCAGGGCCATAATCTGACCTTCATCGCTCTCGGCGGTAATCTCCAGACAGTCGGGGAAGCCGTCCTTGGAAACCACCCACGAGTGGTAACGGCCCATGGTGATGCGACTGGGCAGTCCGCTGAAAAGCGGATCATTGCCCAACTGGGTGCCCTCAGTGGCAACGCCATGAAAGACGTCAGAGAGGTTTTCCAACTTGCCGCCAAACACCTCGCCAATGGCCTGATGACCCAGGCAGACGCCCAGAATGGGTTTCTTGCCAGCATAGGTACGGATGACATCGAGCAGAAGCCCTGCCTCGGAAGGGATGCCGGGACCTGGGGAGAGGATGATTTTACTGTATTCT
Source organism: Prevotella sp. (assembly GCA_024695705.1). Taxonomy (GTDB): domain Bacteria; phylum Bacteroidota; class Bacteroidia; order Bacteroidales; family Bacteroidaceae; genus Prevotella. Next base: position 8,573 of record JAILHP010000150.1, read on the forward strand.
TCCAGCTGCGGAAGCTCAAACTGGTCATTGCGCAGAACGGTAACCTCTGCGCCAAGTTCCTTGACCAAGTGACTCAGATTATAGGTAAACGAGTCGTAGTTGTCGATAATCACTATTTTCATAATGTTTCTGCTTTTTCAATGGCCCTCCTTAAAGCCCCAAGTTTGTTGTTTACTTCCTGCAACTCGTAGTCCTCGTTGCTCTTGGCAACAATGCCGCCGCCAGCCTGGAACCACAGATCACCGTTGCGTGAGACGAAGGTGCGGATGGTGATGGCCTGGTTGAGCGAGCCGTCAAGCCCAATGATGCCGATGCATCCGCCGTACGCGCCTCGGTTGTGGGGCTCGTAGTCAGAGATGAGCTGCATGGCACGCACCTTCGGAGCACCTGAGAGAGTGCCTGCCGGGAAGGTGTCGATAAAGGCCTTGATGGGGTCCTTGTCTGTGTCGAGCTCTCCGGAAACCCTCGACACCAGATGAATGACGTGCGAGTAATACTGTATGTCCTTGTAGTACTCCACCTGCACGTTGTGGCAGTTGCGGCTCAGGTCGTTACGGGCCAGGTCCACCAGCATCACATGCTCGGCATTCTCCTTGGGGTCGTTGCGCAGGAACTCAGCTCCTCGGCGGTCGGCCTCGGCATTGCCAGTGCGTTTCGTGGTGCCGGCAATGGGGTCAATGTAAGCCTTGCGGCCCTCAATACGGCAGTGCGTCTCAGGACTGGAGCCGAAGATGCGGAATCCGCCGAAGTCGAAGTAGAAAAGATAGGGCGAGGGGTTGATGCTCCTCAACGCACGGTAGAGCTTGAAGTCGTCGCCCTCGAACTTTTGGATGAAACGTCGGGAGAGGACAATCTGGAACACGTCGCCACGCAGGCAGTGCTGGATGCCGCGACGGATGTTCGCCTTGTGTTCCTCGTCGGTCAGCGTTGAGACGACGTCACCCACCGGGCGGAAGCCGTAGGCTTTCACGTTCGCTTTGTTCATGGCCTTGAGGACGGAGTCGATTTCAGACGCGTCGCCCGAAATATCCACAATCTTCAGCATGTTGTTGTGGTGGTCGAACACAATCACTACCTTATATAATATATAGAGCACGTCAGGGGCATCGTTACGTTCCTGCGTCTCATCCTTCACGGCGATGTTCTCGAAGTAGCGTACAGCGTTAAACGAGGTATAGCCGAAAAGGCCGCAGACCTCAGCGTCTTTGCCTTCAACGTGGATGCGGTCGATGAGTGCATGGATGGCCTCAGCACAGCCGAAGTCTTCCGACAAGGGCTGTCGGAGCGTTGTTCCGTCAGGGAAACTGACGGACGCCATACCGTGTCCAATGGCCACGCTGGCAATGGGGTTGATGCCAATGAAGCTTCGTGAGTTGCTGGCATCGTGATAGTCGGAGCTTTCCATCAGGGCACTCTGGGGGTAGAGGTCACGCAGCCGCAGATACACGCCAACCGGCGTATAGAGGTCGGCCAGGATAGTCTTGCTCGTCGTCGTATAGTTGAATGTTTTCATCATTATCTGTTTTTTAATTATCAATTATCAATTAGAATTTTCCGATTTCGGAGAATTCTTCAGGTACGTCTCGATGTCCTTGTCGCCTCGACCGCTGACGGTGAGCACGACGACATCGTCCTTCTTGAAATTCACTTTTGACAGGGCGGCAATGGCATGGGCACTCTCAATGGCAGGGATGATGCCCTCCAGGCGGGTCAGCTCGTAGCCGGCACGGATGGCCTCATCATCGTTGATGCTCAGTACCTCGGTCCTACCCTGCTTCGCCATGTTGCAATGCATGGGACCCACACCGGGATAGTCCAGTCCGGCCGAAATAGTGAAAGCCTCCTGAATCTGTCCGTCATCGTCCTGCATCACCAGCATCTTTGCTCCGTGCAGAATGCCCACGGTGCCGCGATGGATGGTGGCTGCCGTGTAGTCGGTATCCCAGCCGTGACCTCCTGCCTCGGCCAATACAATCTTCACCCGCTCGTCGTCCATGTAGTGGTAGATAGTTCCGGCTGCGTTGCTTCCACCGCCTATGCAAGCCATGAGGCAGTCAGGATAGTCGCGGCCTATTTTCTCTTCGAGCTGCCACTTGATCTCCTCGCTGATGATGCTCTGCATGCGGGCCACCAGGTCAGGATAGGGATGCGGTCCCATGGTCGAACCTACGATATAGAAGGTGTCAGCAGGATGACAGCACCAGTCGCGGATGGCCTCCGAACAGGCATCGCTCAGCGTCATATTGCCCGTTCTCACCGGGTGTACCTCAGCGCCCAGCATCTTCATGCGTTCCACGTTCGTATGCTGGCGCTCCACATCGGTGGCACCCATGAACACCTCGCACTTCATACCCATCAGCGCGCATACTGTAGCCGTTGCCACACCGTGCTGACCGGCTCCTGTTTCCGCAATGATGCGCGTCTTGCCCATCTTCTTCGCCAGCAGGATCTGCCCTACGGTATTGTTGATTTTATGGGCACCGGTGTGGTTCAGGTCCTCACGCTTCAGATAGAGCTGACAGCCATACTTCTCGCTCATCCGCCGGGCAAAATACAGCGGAGAGGGTCGGCCGACATAGTCCTTCAGCAGGGCGTGGTACTCCTTCTTGAAGTCCTCGCTCTCAATAATCGGCAGATAGGCCTCCTGCAAGTCCTTCACGCACTTGTACAGAATCTCCGGCACGTAGGCTCCGCCAAACTCTCCGTAAAATCCTTTCTCATCTACTTGATACTTACTCATTGTATATTATGTTTTATGTTGAATGTTTCTATCATTGAAAGAGGCCCGTCGTAAGAACGACAGGCCTCTCAATATCTCCCTTGTGCAAATCTACAGGTATGCGGCTATCTTCTCACGATTTTCCGAATCTTGAGTTGCGCCACCACCAATAGTTGTTTGCTGTTCTGTTCATGTTTTCTTTTTTTACATTTCGCCGGCAAAGGTAAGCATTATCTTTCAATCTGCAAAATTTTTTGCCTATTTTTTTACTCTCCTGCATATTTTACCTTTTTTCTTTCGCTTTATCAGTTTTTTATATTATCTTTGTAACCTGTTTCTAAAAACATAGAACTATGCGCAAGTTTCTTATTTCATTCATGGTCATGTTACCGCTACTGGGCATGGCACAAGTAACAAAGACAATAACAGTAACGAACCCGGGTGAGCTGTCGAAGCAGATTAGCGACGACGAGAAATTCAAGATTACCGAACTCACCGTAAGCGGAGCATTGAACGGTAATGACATGAAGCTGATACAGCAGATTGTCAACCGTTCGAAAGCCAACGACAAGAAAGGCGAGTTCCTCGTCACGAAGCTCGACCTTTCAGGAGCCTCCATCCTGGAGGGCAAGGACGGCATGAAACTCAAGGCCAACGAGCTGCCCGACGACTGCTTCGCGGGTGCCAAGGGACTCATCAGCGTGTCTCTGCCATCCACGCTCGTTGCCATCAGCAAGGACTGCTTCGACAACTGCACGGCCCTGACAGCAGTCACCATTCCCTCCTCGGTCACACGTATCGGGGATGGTGCCTTTGACGACTGTGAAGCGCTGGCATCCATCGCTCTGCCTGACGGACTGACCGACATCGGTGACGGAGCATTCAGAGACTGCAAGGCGCTGACCGCCATCAGCATCCCCGGCAACCTGAAGAAAATCAACAAAGCGGTCTTCAAGGGCTGTGAGGCGCTGAAGGACGTTTCCCTGCCCGAGAGCATCAAGTCCATTGAGGCCGATGCGTTCAACGGCTGCAAGAACATTGAGTCCATCAACCTGCCGTCCAACGTCACAGAGATAGGAAACGGTGCCTTCGAAGACTGCGAAGCACTGGTTTCCATTGACTTGGACAAGGTACAGAAGATTGCCAACAATGCCTTTGAGGGTTGCAAGCGACTGAATGCCGTCAGCTTTTCCGACCTCTCGAGCCTGGGCAGCGATGCCTTCAAAGACTGCGTCTCACTCACCTCTGCCAACCTGTCAGGAAGCCTGACATCCATCGGCAGCGATGCGTTCAGCGGCTGTCAACAGTTGTCGGCTGTCAACATGCCCGGCTCGCTGAAGGAGATTGGCAACAGCGCCTTCAAGGGCTGTCAGGCCCTGCAGGCCATCGAGCTGCCTGAGATGCTGGAGAAAATCAGCGGACATGCCTTTGAGGGCTGCATCAGCCTGCGCAACGTCACCATACCCAAGATGGTCAAGGCATTAGGTAACAGCGCCTTCGAGGGGTGCAGCCAGTTGGACAGCGTGGCTGTCAACGGCATCCTGACCGAGATCACGGCAGGCACCTTCTTGGATTGCAACAGCCTGCGTACCATCAGCCTGCCGGCAGCCATCACCAACATCGGCAACAAGGCCTTCATGGGTTGCGTGGCACTGAAGTCCATCACCCTGCCCGTCGCGCTGAAGTTCATCGGCGACGATGCTTTCGAGAAGTGTTCTTCGCTGACCAGCATCGAGATACCCGTCGGCGTCACCTCCATTGGCAGCGATGCCTTCTATGAGTGTGTCATGCTGCAGTCGGCTGAACTGCCCGCTGCTTTGAAGAAGATTGGCGGCTCTGCCTTTGCCAAGTGTCCTTCGCTGCGTGAGGTAAAGCTTAACTGCCCTGCCCCGCCCTCTATCTCGAAGAGCACCTTCAAGGATGTGGTGAGCTGTATCTTCCTCGTTCCCCGACGCTCTGCCAAGATCTACCTGGAAGACAAGGTATGGTCGAAAATCTCTTCCATCAAGGAAATGGATTATTAAAGTTAATATATAAAAAACATCATGAAACGTTTATTATTTGGATTATCATTTATCATTTTTCATTTAGCATTTAGCAGCGTAGCTGCGCAACCGATGAAGGCTCCCAAGGGTGGCAAGGCCATCAGTGACGAACTATTAGGTATCTTCTTCGAGGATATCAGCAGCTCTGCCGATGGTGGACTGTATGCCGAGCTCGTGCAGAACGGCTCGTTCGAGTACAGCCCCGCTGAACGTGACGGCTGGGGAGCAGGAACTGCCTGGAAACAGATTCGTCCGGGCCATTCATTAGGAACCATGCAGGTGCGCATGGACAATCCCCTCAATGCCAACAATCCCACCTACATGCGACTCCACACGGAGCGTGCCAAGGAATACTACGACTATCGCGGCTGGAAAGGCTATGGCTTGCAGAACGACGGCTTCGACGGCATCAGCGTGAAGGCTGGCGAGAAGTACAATTTCTCCGCTTTCTTCCGCCTGCCGGCCAACAGCCAACAGTCAACAGCCACCACCCAAATACGCATCGCCCTTGTAGAACTTCTGCAGGGATGGCCCCCCAAGGACCCCAAGCTGCTTGGCGAAGCCACCATCACCGTCAACGACAAGAACTGGCGTAAATACGAGGCAGTGCTTACTGCCGACAGCACCTGTCAGAAGGCTTCCCTCCAGATTCTCGTGCTCAACACCGGCGACGTCGATATCGACATGGTGTCGCTCATGCCGCAGGAGACCTTCAAGGGTCACGGCCTGCGTCCTGACCTGGCCCAGGCTCTGGCCGACCTGCACCCGAAGTTCATGCGCTTCCCCGGCGGATGCGTGGTACATGGCGGTGGCGACGGATTCTGGGATACCTATCGCTGGAAGACAACGGTCGGCCCGCGTGAGCAGCGTCGCGGCCTGAAGAACACCTGGGGCTACCACCAGTCCATGGGACTCGGATACTATGAGTACTTCCAGTTCTGCGAGGACATTGGCATGCAGCCCGTGCCCATCCTGCCCTGTGGCGTGAGCTGTCAGGGAACTAACGGCGGCTGGAGCATGTGGCCGACACAGGCACAGGACGTAGTGCCCATGTCTGAGATGGATGAGTGGGTACAGGATGCCCTCGACCTCATTGAGTGGGCCAACGGCGACGTCACCACCAAGTGGGGACGCGTGCGTGCCGAGGCTGGTCACCCCGCACCCTTCAACCTGAAATACTTAGGCATCGGCAACGAGGAGAAGATCTCGCCTGAGTTCTGCGAGCGTTTCAAGTATATGTACGAAAAGATCATGGCGGCACATCCTGAAATCGTCATCGTAGGTACGGCAGGCCCCGGTTCACATCCCGGCAACCCCGACTTTGAGGAAGGCTGGAAGCTGGCCGGCGAACTGGGCATGCCCATCCTGGACGAGCACTACTACGAGCCGCGTGACTACTTCATGAGCAGCCGCCAATACGACAGCTATCCGCGCGACCGTAAGACAAAGGTCTATCTCGGAGAGTATGCCGCCAAGGACAAGAAGCTCATCGACGCACTGGCCGAGGGTCTTTACCTGCTCCATGTCGAGCGCAACGGCGACGTGGTATGCATGACCAGCTACGCACCGCTCTTTGCCAAGAAGACCAACACCAACTGGAACCCCGACCTGATCTACTTCGACAACGAACGCCCCTACCTCACCTGCAGCTACTACGTACAGCAGCTCTTCGGGCAGAGTGCCGGACAGTACTACTACGGTGATTGCGTGACCATCGAGAACCCCGACTGTGCCACACGCTGGCAGGGGCTGCCCGAAGGTCAGAATGGCGGTAACCTACAGGATCAGTCGGTAGTGCTCAACACCAAGACACGCCGTCTCTACGTCAAGCTCTGCAACGCAGGCGAAGAGGCCAAGAAAGTGAACGTCAACCTCAGCCGCTTCGGCATCAAGAAGACGGCCACGAAGACCGTCATCACCGGAAAGCCCGACGATGAGAACAACTACGAGGCACAGCCCATCCAGCCCCAGACGGAGACCATCAAGGCCCAGAAGAAGTTTACACTTGACCTGGCCCCCTACTCCTTCGTCATGCTGGAGTATCAGTTATAAGAATCTTCTACATGTCGCTCGTGAGCATCAATCGATAGTTCACGGGCGACATGCCTTTTTACTTTTCCTGGGTAAACAGCGGCAGGAATCCACTGAGGCTAAAGACCTCCAGCACCGCGTCAGACAGGTTCTTCAGAATAGCCTTGTGTCCGTTGCTACGCGTGTGCTTGAAAATACCGAGAATAATGCGCAGACCGCTACTGGAGATGTAGTCCAGTTCCTTACAGTCAATGACTACATCGCAGTCTGTACGTTCAAAAATGGGTGCACACCACTCCGGTAATGACAGCCATCATTACCAGAACCACCGCCATGATGCGGTAGGTGAGCCGTGCCGACAGGGAGTTCCGCATAATACAATAATTATCAGGGGACAATGATAGTGGAAATATTCCATTTAACCAAGAAAATAACAAAAAAATCTAAAGTGACCAGCGACAGCCGAGCATCACGATACAGTTGTTCGAGCGGCTGATTTTATGATAGATTTCATCCCCATTCTGGTTGTATTTTTTCACCCAATAGGTAGGGTCAATGAGTCGGTTGGCGTTGAGATAGAGGGTGACAGGTCCGAAGCGTTTCTCTATGGAGACGTTGGATGACTGCCACACGCGGTCAGCGCTTGTGGTAATGGTCTGGAATCCACCCATGAAGCGGAAGTTCGTGGCCAGCTGCCATCCACAGCCTAAATCGGCCTTGGCATCAAGGTTCCAGCCCCAGTTCTTGTCATTGACCTCCTCACGCCATCCGCGAATGCTTTCAATACCATGGTAATGTGCCCATTGGTGCCAGACGGTGGCACTCGCCTTGAGCCATTTGTTGTTCCAGGCCAGCGTCTCGCTCAGCTTATAGACCGAAGCATTGGCATCGTTGATCATCGCCTGGGCTATCACAAGACGACTCCCCACCTTGCATCCAAAGTAGAAATACTCCATCATGTGGTTGGTCCGCTCGGCTGACACACTGGTGGTGGCAGAGAAAGGACCGTAGGTGAGCTTGTGGTCTAAGGAAAACAGAATCTTGACCTCAGGCTTCAAATCAGGATTGCCCAGTGACACCTTGTTAAACTCATTGGTCTGGAAGAAACAAAGCACGGCCTGCTGGTTGGTGGGAAGACGGTTGGTGATGCTGTTCGTCACCGAGAGGCTGTGGTGCTTGGAGAAGGCATAGGTCAGTTTGGCACTTCCGTTCACCAATGGCGTGTAATGCGTGAAGCGATAACCGGACACCGTCTCTCCCCCCATATCCAAGTATTTGTACAGATTAACCGCTTGAGTCATGTTGTCGGTGGTGGTCATGCGATAAAGGCGCAGGCCATACTCGGCATTGGCCGACCATTTGCCCGACTGCCACGCCGTACTGAGGAAAGGCTCCACGAAGAAGCGGAAACCTGTGGAGTTCTGTTCTACGGAGGCCGCATCATCTATGCCCGCTTCCATTTCCGCATCATGCCGGAACCGCTCTCCTTCACCCTTGAACCTGAGGCCGCCGCCCAGCACAAAGCGTGAGGTTTCGCGGCTATAGACGGTGTCGGTCAGTTCCAGACCGGCATTTACGGTATAGTCCTTAAAGTGAGGAAGCATCACCCATCCCAGCGTTTCAGAGGGCGTGTCGTCGTTATATCCTACATACTGGCTATAGATCTGCCACTCATCAGTCACCTTCCTGTTCAGCAACGAGACATCAGCGTTGCTCTTCAGCGTCCAGGACGTATTCAGCCGCGTGGCACCCCGATAGCCCACCGACATCTTGTGGCTGACATCTTTCTTCTGCTGAAGTCTGCCGAAGAGCTGATAAATTTCACCCGAAGACGATTCTGTGCCACTGAAGGTATTCTCATAATCCATGCGTTCATAGCCATACAGGAGCCAAAGGCTGTAGGCGCTCTTGTCCGGCCGTCGCCAGTTGAAGTCATAGCGTGCCGTGAGGTTGAACGGCTCTGTGTCGGTATGGGTAGAATTTGATGTAAGGATGTCGCGCTCCACATCGGTGTCGAAAACCTCCGTCTCGCCTTCCACGTCCTTGTATTTGCCGGTCAGCGACAGTCGCCAGTCGTAGTCCTTGGCCTTGTAGCCGAGCCAGAGGTTCCCACTGCCCTCCAGGTGCGTCAGGTTTTCGTCTGACTGGTCCGAGTGAACCCACAGATAGCCCCCTGACACATCACCGCCAGTGGTGACCTGCGCCTGCACACCAACGGCCAGCAGCAGCATCATGAGCACCGCTACAATCTGGTATCGTCTGTTCCCCGTCATCATACTATGAAACACTTTCTGCTGCAAAGATACACTTTTTCAATCAATTATGCAAGAAAAGAAGCAAAAAAGGAACTGCCGCCCTATTCGAGGACGGCAGTTGACTTAGTCATGTAATAAGTTACGAGGGGTATCCATTCTTCCTCCGAATTTTACGATACGTCCGTTTATCTTCACCACCTGGTCTATCTTGATGGTCCTCTTATTGAGTTCCTCGGTGATTTTCGGGTCAATGAGAAAGAGCAGGCTCATCTCATTTCTCCTGTATCTCACCTTGAAGATACCCAGTTCGTCAATGCGGAGGGCATTGCCCGTCTCCATGATATAATCCAGGATAAGGGAAGGCAGCACCAGCAAAACCTGCCTGAGCGTCGTTTCGTCCATGAGGGCGCCTTTCCCATGGGCCTTTGTCCACCGGGCAAACTCCCTACAACTGGCTATATACGACTTGCCTGTCAGTATCCTTGAAGGACGGCGGTCGTTGATGTCCGAATACAATTCTTGCAGCGTAATCATAGGCCGTCCACCTCCTCCCGTTCCTGCCCC
>JAILHP010000181.1 GCA_024695705.1 Prevotella sp.
TTACGGAAGAATGGAGAATGGAGAATTGAGAATGGAGAATTCTGATTTCTCCAAGGGCGGTAATGCTGGCGGACAAGGTAATCATAATTCTCAATTATCAATTGACAATTCTCAATTAATAAAGTGCGAACCCATTGAGGAACTCACCATTAACGTACCGGAGGAGTTTGCCTCGAAGATGATTGACATGGTAACGCGCCGCAAGGGTGAGATGACCTCTATGGAGAGTCAGGGTGAGCGTGTGAACATTGAGTTCGACATGCCGTCGCGTGGCATCATCGGACTGCGCACCAATGTGCTGACCGCCTCGCAGGGCGAGGCCATCATGGCTCACCGCTTCAAGGAGTACCAACCCTACAAGGGTGATATTGAGCGCCGTGTCAACGGTTCGATGATTGCCCTGGAGACGGGTACTGCCTACGCCTACAGTATCGATAAGCTGCAGGACCGTGGTAAGTTCTTTATCGACCCGGGTGAGGAAGTCTATATGGGTCAGGTGGTCGGCGAGCATGTCCACGACAACGACCTCGTGGTGAACGTGGCGAAGGCAAAGCAGCTGACGAACGTCCGTGCCTCGGGCTCTGACGACAAGGCCCGCATCATCCCCAAGACGGTCATGTCGCTGGAGGAGTGTCTGGAGTATATCAAGGAGGACGAGTATGTGGAGGTCACCCCGCTGTCCATGCGTATGCGTAAGATTATCCTTGACCACGACCAGCGTAAGAAGCTGAAACTGAAGAACCAATAATATTACTAACCAAAACATTTAAGATTATGAGTAAGACACCGACTCCGCACATCGGAGCACAATTGGGAGAAATCGCGGAAACCGTCATCATGGCAGGTGATCCGCTGCGCGTGAAGTTAATGGCCGAGCGATTCCTTGAGAATCCCGTCCAGTTCAACAATGTCCGTAACATGCTCGGCTATACGGGTACCTATAAGGGAAAGCGCGTGAGTGTCATGGGACACGGCATGGGTAGCCCTTCTATCGGCATTTACACCTACGAGCTGTACAACTTCTACGGTGTGAAGACCATCATCCGCGTGGGCTCTGCCGGTTCCATCAACATGGACCTGCACGTAGGAGACCTCGCTCTCATCATGGGTGCCAGCACCGACTCCAACTATGGCAGCCATTATGAACTGCCGGGAACCTTCGCACCTATTGCCGACTTCGACCTGCTGCGCGGCGCTGCCAACACCTGCGACGAGTTAGGCTACCGCTACAAGGTAGGCAATGTGTTGTCGTCAGACATCTTCTATTCAGACAACCCCCACACCGACCGTTGGGCCAAGATGGGTGTGCTGGCCGTTGAGATGGAGGCTGCTGCGCTGTATATGAATGCAGCACGTTCTGGCAACCGTGCCCTGGTCATCTGCACCATCTCTAACCACATCCTTACAGGTGAGGTGACATCAGCCGAAGAGCGTCAGAACTCGTTTACCCACATGATGGACGTTGCCTTCTCGCTGGTATAATGTACTTCGAGGTCAGGCACATTGACGAGACAGACTCCACGAACCGTTGGCTAAAGACGGAGGGTGGAGAGTGGAAGGAGAATACTGTAAAATGTATCGTTGCCGACTACCAGACGGCGGGCAAAGGCTGTGGAACGAATAGCTGGGAGAGCGAGCGGGGCAAAAACCTGCTGCTCTCCATGCTTATTCATCCCAACAAGGTGGCTGCTGCCGATCAGTTCATCCTCTCGATGGTCAATGCGCTGGCACTGAAGCGTACGCTTGACAACTACGTAAGCGACATCACGATAAAATGGCCGAACGACATCTACTGGCGCGACAAGAAGATTTGCGGGACGCTGATTGAGACCACGCTTCAGGGCAGTCTGATCAAGGACTGCATCATAGGCACGGGCATGAACATCAACCAACAGGTGTTCAAGAGCGACGCCCCTAATCCCGTTTCGCTTTATCAGTTGTTAGGACATGAGGTGAATCGCGAAGAAGTGCTGCAGCAACTATTGGACAACTTCGGAGCCCTGTTGGATGAATGGGACGCTGACAACATACGAGCCTCCTACAGGCAACAGCTATACCGGCGAGAGGGGCTGCACCCCTACCGCGATGCCGACGGGACCTTTGAGGCTACGCTGATGACTGTAGAGGACGACGGTCACCTCCTCCTGAAAGATACGGAGGGTCGTGTGCGCCGCTACGCATTCAAGGAAGTCTCTTTCGCCCCCTAAATTAGGGGGTTGAGGGTCTGCACTCGACCTCTGGTCGCTTGCTACCGAAGGGACGCAAGAACATTAAATAGAATTATAATAATAGTATTAACAATTAAACGGGTGGTACTTCATACCCCCAACCCCCTAACTTAGGGGGCTTTGAGAATTATGCGTTTCAAGAGAATTCTTCTAAAGCTGTCGGGCGAGAGCCTGATGGGAAAACAAGGCTACGGCATCGACCCTGAGCGGTTGAGCGACTATGCCCGCCAGATCAAGGAAATCAGCGAGATGGGCGTGCAGATTGGCATCGTCATCGGCGGAGGCAACATCTTCCGAGGACTGTCTGGTTCACAGAAAGGCTTTGACCGTGTGAAGGGTGACCAGATGGGCATGTGTGCTACGGTCATCAACTCACTGGCATTGAGCTCTGCCCTGGGTGCTGAGGGTGTGAAGAACAAGGTGCTGACGGCTATCCGCATGGAGCCTATCGGCGAGTTCTACACCAAGTGGAAGGCCATCGAGGCCATGGAGCAGGGCTACGTCTGCATCTTCTCTGCAGGCACGGGTTCCCCCTATTTCACCACCGACACGGGTTCGTCGTTGCGTGGCATCGAGATAGAGGCCGACGTCATGCTGAAGGGCACGCGCGTGGATGGCGTCTATACCGCCGACCCCGAGAAAGACCCCACGGCCACGAAGTTCCAGGAGATTACCTACAAGGAAGTGCTGGCGCGCGGCCTGAAGGTAATGGACCTCACCGCCATCTGCATGTGTCAGGACAACAACCTGCCCATCTATGTGTTTAACATGGATGTAGTGGGAAACCTGAAGAAAGTGATGGAAGGCGAGGAAATCGGCACCCTCGTTCACAATTAATCAGTCTTCGCTGAAGTCAACGTATTCACCATCGTCGGCAGAGAATATCTTACGGTCCTGCTGACGGTGGTCAATAATCACCTCACCGCTCTCCGTCTTGATGTGACGCGGTTCATCCTGTGCAGCAGTATTCTTTGAGGAATGCTGCTTTTTTCCGTTTTCATCGAAGTGGTACTGCTGTGCACGGCGTCCGGTAAAGTCACGTCCGGCGTGCATGGCCTCCTCCATGGTCCTTTTGGCATTACGGATTTTTTTGTACAGACGATACAGGAAACGGAATACTACCGTCAGGACGATAATGAGGAAGATGGAGGCGAAAATCAGTACGCCAAAGAGAGCTTTAGACATAGGTTACTTTTTTTTGTTCAGGAAGTTAGTGAGTACGGAAAGAAAGACATACCATGCAATAACAACGGCAATACCGATAGTCTGGAAGAAAGCCAATATGGCTACAGAGGTCAACAGGAAGATGTACTTGACTTCATTGCCCTTCCAGCCCCAGTGCTTGAACTTCAGGGCAAACATGGGAATTTCAGATACCAGCAGGTAGCAGCTGAAGAAGAGCAGCACCAGTACGACATAGAGGAAATTGGGATACATGACAAGCCACTTGCTGCATCCGACGATAAGTGAACCCCAGAACAGGGCATTGGCAGGGGTGGGCAGTCCGATGAATCCCATAGCCTGCCGCTCGTCAAGGTTAAACTTGGCCAGGCGCAGGGCCGAGAAAGCAGCCATCACAAATGCCAGGTATGGTACTAATTGACAATTGAAAATGGAGAATTGACAATTACTTGCTGCCTCCAGACATTGTCCATTCGCCAATTGTTCACGAAGGCACCAAAACACCATGGCTGAGGGCGCAAAGCCGAAGGTGATATCGTCAGCCAGCGAGTCCAGTTCCTTGCCGATGGGGGAGGAAACATGCAGCAGACGGGCCGTCATGCCGTCGAAGAAGTCGAATACCGCACCTATCACGATAAACAGCAACGCCCAGCCCGGCTCACCCATAAAAGCCCAATAGGTAGCGATGCAGCCTGAAATGAGGTTGCAGCAGGTAATCGTGTTGGGGATATTGCACAGGCCCCCTAAGCTAGGGAGTTGGGGGTCTGAACTGAGCTTATTCATACTTCTTCTATTTTATCTAATACAGGGGTCTTCGTTTGTTCAGACCCCCATCCCCCTGACTCAGGGGGCTAAGGCAATTTTGCGATAATCGTCTGATCGCCCGTGGTGGGCTGATTCATCGTGACACAGGGTTTGGCCGAGAGCGGCAGATAGACATCGACACGCGAGCCCAGCTTGATGAATCCCAGATGCTCGTCGATGTAGCAGTCCTCGTTGTCCTTGGCATACGTCACGATGCGGCGCGCAATGGCACCGGCAATCTGTCGGCAGAGCACCTGCTGGCCGTCGGGCGTCTCGATCATGATGTCGGCATGCTCGTTCTCCTCGCTGGCTTTCGGCAGCCACGCCTTGTGGTAGTTGCCGTTAAAGTGTTTCACAAACAGCACCTTTCCGTCAACGGGGAACCAGTTGGCATGCACATTGAACGGACTCATAAAGATGCTGATCATCAGTCGCTTGTCGTGGAAGTACTCATGCTCGTCAACCTCCTCAACAACGACTATCTTGCCGTCGGCAGGAGCCACGACCACCTTCTCCGTGTCGCCGTTGAAATAGCGTATGGGACAGCGGTAGAAGTTCAGCACGACCAGCCATACAGCCCCAAACAGGGCTACGAAGGCCCAGAAGGGAATCTTATTGTCAAAGCTGTACCATAGTCCCACAGCAATGGCCGCAATAATCAGCAGTGTAGCCATGAGGGTGTTCGTTCCCTCGCGGTGTATTCGTATCTTTTTTAGTTTCTTAATTTTCTTGATCTTTTCTCCCATGATAACCTGTCATACCATTTTCGCCTGCAAAGGTAGTGCAAATCGAGTGAAATACCAAAGGAAAACTAGTTTTTCTTTGAATTTCCGAGATGCAGCCTGCCTTCGACGCAGTCAAAGGTAGTGAAAACCGAGCGAAATGCAAAGAAAAATTAAGTTTTTCTTTCATTTCCGAATGCAGCCCGCTCGGCTTTGCCGCTTTGTACCTTTAGGTCAAAGAACCTTCGACCGATAGGTCAAAGGTAGTGCAAATCGAGCGAAATACTAAAAAAATAATGGGATTTTCTACTCCTTCGACTGCCGATTGATATAATCCATGATGATGGCTACGGCATCGTCCTCGCTGATATGGTCCATCGAGATGACCAGCTCGTAGTTGCGGGTGTCGTAGCGTGACGTCTTGGTGTATTTGTTCACGTAGTTCTCGCGCATCTTATCCACCTTCTCAATGGCCTTCTGGGCATCTTCTGCAGTCAGGTCCTGCTTGCTCATCACGCGTGCAATACGGTTGGGCATTGAGGCCTGGATCAGTACGCTCATGTGGTTGGGATGGTCACGGAAGATGTAGAAGCCACTGCGGCCGGCTATCACACACGACTCTTCCTCGGCAATAGCCTTCAGAATCTCCGTCTCAGCCTTGAACACCTCGTCAGTATCCAGCGAGTCAGGCCCCTGGCTCACCTGCGGGAGGTAGGGACTGGTCGAAACCACCGAGCCCGTCAGCTGACGCTTGATTTCAGCCCACCAGCCCTGTTCGCGGCCCTTCTGCTTCTCAATCTCCTCAGCGGTGAGGTTGAACTTCTCCTCCAGACCCTTGATCAGCGATTTGTAGTAGAATTCAACACCCAGCCTCTCAGCCAACTTGCGGCCTACGGTGCGACCGCCACTGCCCATCTCACGGTTAATTGTGATGACAAATTTCTCGTTCTTGTTCATTATTGTTTTAGTTATTAGTGTTATTATCTGTTTTTTCACATACCGTCGGCAAACGGTCTTCATATTCCGTGGGCAAAAATACGAAAAAGAAACGTAATATCGCTACTTTGAACAAATAAACTGCAAAAAACTTGCATTTTCGCCGAAAATGTCGTACCTTTGCCAAATAACATCCCCAAACAACACCTAATAATAAATTGATACGCGTATGAAAAAGTGCTTATTAACGATGCTTATCGTGTTATTGTGTGGAGCCCTCCACGCAGCAGACATTGACTACACTCATATGAAGCCGCTGAAGCTGACGGTTCCTGAGATGAAACCCCAATTGGACTGTTCCCTGACCACCACGTACCGCCCGGAACTGGAGGTGTATCCTGGGGATCATGCCCCCTGGGCCAAGGAGAACTGGACGTGGATGCACACCAACCCGGGCATGAAGCCCTATAAGGTGATGGACGACCTGAGCTTTGTGGGACTTCCCATCTTCGCTGCCGGCCTCATCATCAAGGGCGATAAGGCATCCTTCCGCCAGGACTATAAGAATCCGCACAGCAACACCCGACTGATTACCAACTTCAAGACGGGCATCGATGACTACACACAGTTCTTCGGCCCTGCGATGACGGTAGGTCTGAAGCTGGGCGGTTATGAGGGACGCAGTGACTGGGGACGCCTGTTGGGCTCGTCGCTGATGTCGTATGCCATCATGGCCGGCTTCGTCAACGGCATCAAATATACGGCCAGTGAGATGCGCCCTGACGGCACGACAGCCAACTCATGGCCCTCTGGCCACACAGCCACCTCGTTCGTGGGTGCCACCATTCTGCACAAGGAGTACGGACTGACGCGCTCACCATGGTTTTCCGTAGCAGGCTACGGCGTAGCCACTGCCACGGGAGTCATGCGCATTCTGAACAACCGTCACTGGATCAGCGATGTGCTGTCAGGTGCAGGCATCGGTATCATGTCAACAGAGTTAGGTTATGCCCTTGGCGACTTACTTTTCAAGGGCCGTGGACTGCTGCGAAACGACATGCAGGGATTCAGCGACAACCCGTCGTTCTTCGCCATCTCCATGGGTATGAGCTTTGGTTCGAAGAGTCTTGACTTCGGATATGGAGACCTGAAGGACGCCCAGGACTTGGGAATTGAGGATGATGGCGAGAGAATCAGTATCGACTTCCATCACGCCACGTCGGTAGATGCTGAGGGAGCCTACTTCTTCAATAAGTATGTGGGAATTGGCGGACGTCTCCGCGTGAGGGCGATGACTGCCAAGGGCTGGAGCGACTTCATCGGCAACGCCCATGATGACCGCGACGCGACCATCCAATTGATTAACAGCTGGTATAACATGTTCTCGCCGACACCCGTGACCGAAGAGCAGGTTGACGGACTCCTGAATGGCATCATCTCCGACGAGAAGATAACCGTTGAGAGCGACCACCTGACAGAGTTCTCTGCCAATGTCGGTCTCTACCTGAACCTGCCGTTGAGCAGTCGTTTCTCATTAGGAACAAAGTTCCTCGTAGGCCGCACAATGACACAGGAACTCGACATCAATGCCGCCTACAAAGGCACTACCAAGAGGATGGACACGCATATCGTTTTTGACAATGGCGAGCTGACCGACCTTTCTATCAGCAATCTCAGGGACGGTGCAAAATATGATATCGAGTGGGACTACCTGACGCTGGGCGGCAACAACTCTACAACCTGGGGTACCGGCTTGTCGCTGACGTATAAGTACAAGTCCAATTTCCAGTGGAAGGTGTTCGTAGATTACGACTACTCTGATAAGACTTTCACGTTGACTTACGACCCCCTGCACTTTATGAAGGTGATTACCCCTGACATAGGCACACTCCTTGAGACGATGAGTGTGCAACTCACCCCGGAGGTATATGAACGCAAGAAGACCATGAAATATTTCACCATCGGAGGTTCGTTTGCCATCTCATTCTAAGTTGCTGTCGTTGAAAAATGAGCGTTTGACTCCAGTCAAGCGATTGTCTGACTCCAGTCAAACAAATGTCCGACTTCAGTCATGCGATTGTCCGACTCCAGTCAGACGATTGTCTGACTCCATATCATACGATCGTCCGAGATGATGTAAGACTATCGTCCGACCCTATGTCATGCGTTAGATTCCCCCGGACTTTCTGTCAGAGAGTCCGGCACTTTCTACAAGAGAGTCCGGCACTTTCTA
>JAILHP010000108.1 GCA_024695705.1 Prevotella sp.
CTGGTGCGAGTCAGTCCGTACAACGCACAGGGCAAGCGCATGACATCGTTCGCGTCGGTCTTTGTCACACCGCTGGTTGACGATACCATCGAGGTGTATGTCGATCCAGCCAAGCTATCGTGGGACACATTCCGAAGCAGCGGTGCCGGCGGTCAGAACGTCAACAAGGTGGAGTCGGGTGTCCGTCTGCGCTATTGGTACACCGACCCTGACACGGGTGAGGAGGAGGAAATCCTCATTGAGAACACCGAGACGCGTGACCAGCCCAAGAACAAGGAACGTGCCATGAAACTGCTGAAGTCACAGCTCTACGACCGCGCCATGAAGAAGCGTCTGGAGGCCCAGGCGAAGATTGAGGCCGGCAAGAAGAAGATTGAGTGGGGCAGTCAGATACGTTCGTACGTCTTTGACGATAAGCGCGTGAAGGACCACCGCACCAACTACCAGACCTCCGACGTCGATGGTGTGATGAACGGCAAGATTGACGACTTCATCAAGGCTTACCTCATGGAGTTCCCCGTAACGGAAGAATAAAATCGAAAATATGTAAATTGTAAATTTAAAGTTATGAGTCAAAAAGGAAAGGCTCGCCGTGCAGCCCGTGAAGCACGACAGGAGAAAGAAGGCAAGAAAGTGATTAACTGGATTTTCGGAGCGCTGATTCTGCTCGGAATCGTCTATGTGATTTATGCTGTTGCTACAGCATAATCTCTCATCCGTAATATCTCATCCTTCATCCAAACATGAGCGGATTTGAAATAGAACGGAAGTTTCTTGTCCGTGGCGATGACTACAAGCGTCAGGCCTACAGCCATAGCCACATTAAGCAAGGTTATATCTGCAGTGGTCGCGGACGTACCGTCAGGGTGCGCCTTCGCGACGACTGCGGATACCTGACCATTAAAGGCCCCAGCCTGAATGGAGGGCTGAGCCGTTATGAATTTGAAAAGGAGATTACCCTTGACGAAGCGGAGCACCTCTTCGCCCTTTGCGAACCAGGCATCATCGACAAGACTCGCTGGCTCGTCAAGAGTGGCAACCATACCTTCGAGGTGGATGAGTTTCATGGTGACAACGACGGACTGGTGATGGCCGAAGTGGAGCTCCATTTTGAGGATGAACCTTACGAAAAGCCCGATTTCATCGGAGAGGAAGTCACAGGCGACCGTCGTTACTACAACTCCTCGCTACGGGTTTTTCCGTATAAGACCTTTGTTTCTCAAAAATAGCAGAATCATTCCGAAGACGGCACCGAGCGTGACGCCCAGGGAGTTGGCGGCAAAGTCGAGCCAGTCGCCATTGCGTGTCGTGGTAGCGTAGGCCTGCAGCAGTTCCAGCAGGCCACCCATCAGTATGGGTGCCAGCCAGGCAAAGAGAAAGAGCCTACCTCCAGCCCCTCCCTTAAGGAGGGGAGTCTTTTCGCCGCCGTTCTCCCCTCCCTGAGGTCGGGGGTGGGCTCGTAAATATTCTATCCACAGCACGCAACAGGTCCCCCCATACATCACCAGGTGCGTCCACTTGTCAGCAAACTCCACATTGTCAAAAGGAGTCTCGGGGAAGAACGGAACGAGTGAGAGCACCCAGACGACGGCAATACACAACAGCGTCAGCGGGTATTTCTTGACAAATTGATAGCAATCTTTCATATTTTTCTTCTTTTTGAGCTGCAAAAGTAATAAATAGTTAGGAGTTAGGAGTTCTTTTAGTCGTTAATCTTTGTAAAAGCGGCAGAGCCGAGCGAGGAGTTAGGATTTTTTTGTACGAAGGCAGCAAATTATTCACTCTTCACTCTTCACTTTTCACTTTTTTTCTTACCTTTGCAGGCAAATATGGATAATTCAGCGTATAAAAAGCAGCAGAGAGCCAACTTCGGCAGTAAGTTAGGCATTATTTTAGCTACGGCAGGCTCGGCTGTCGGACTGGGTAACGTCTGGCGTTTCCCATACATGACTGGTCAGAACGGTGGAGCCGCGTTCATTATCATTTACATAGCATGTGTACTGATGTTGGGAATACCCTGTATGCTCAACGAATTCATCATAGGCCGCAGGGCTCAGGCCAACGCTGCACGGGCTTACTCCATGCTGGCCAATGGTACTCCCTGGCGACTGATAGGTTACTTTGGCATCTTCACCGGATTCCTCATCATGGGGTATTATGTGGTGGTGTCCGGCTGGTGTTTGCAGTATATCTATGCCTCGGTGTCGGGCAGCATCAGTGGTGATGCCGACAGCATTCAGCATTATTTTGAGGTCTTTTCTACCGACCCGTGGAAGCCGGTACTGTGGGTGCTGGTGTTTATGCTGTTCAGTCATTTCATCATTGCCCGTGGTGTGGAGAAGGGCATCGAGAAAGGCTCCAAGACCATGATGCCCATGCTGTTTGTCCTGCTCATCGTCATTGCGGTGGCTTCCTGCCTGTTGCCTGGCGCTGGCGACGGTATCTCGTTCCTGTTCCATCCCGACTTCTCCAAGGTTGACGGCAACGTGTTGCTGGGTGCTCTGGGACAGGCGTTCTACTCGCTCAGTCTGGGCATGGGCTGCCTCTGTACCTACGCCAGTTACTTCAAGCGCGACACGAACCTGACGAAGTCAGCCGTACAGATTATCAGCATTGACACGCTGATTGCCATTCTGGCCGGCCTGATGATTTTCCCTGCATTCTTTTCCATTCATCCCAATGCTCCTGAGCTGATGTCCAACCCCGACCTGGCCAGTCAGTATTGTGGTCCTGGCCTGGTGTTCATCACCCTGCCCAACGTGTTCCAGCAGGCTTTCTCCGGCGTGCCCTTCCTGGCTGAGGGTGTGGCGTTGCTGTTCTATGCGCTGTTGTCGTTGGCAGCCTTGACGTCGCTCATGTCGCTCCACGAGGTGTGTACGGCTTTCTTTCATGAGGAGTTTCACCTCTCGCGCCGCAAGGGTGCTGCCTGTGTCACCGTGCTATGTGCCATCATCGGGGTGTTCTGCTCCCTGTCGTTTGGCGATACCCGCAGCTGGCTGGTCATCGGTGGAAAATCGTTGTTCGACTGGTTTGACTTCCTGACAGGTCAGATATTCCTGCCCACTGGTGGCTTGCTCACTTGCCTGTTCCTCGGCTGGTACGTGCCCAAGCAGATTGCCTACGACGAGCTTACCAATGGTGGAACGCAGAGTGGACGCTTCTTCAGCCTCTTCGTGTTCTGCATCCGCTACGTCTGTCCGTTGGGCATCATCCTCATTTTCCTCCATCAGTTCGGTGTTATCTGACTTCTTCTATATCCGTAAGTCTGACCGCAGGGCCATCCTCTTTATCCTGTGTGTCATCGTGGTGGCCTTTATGGTCATCCTCTTTACGGACAGCCGCATGGACACCACGCCGGAGTATGCAGCTGACTCCACCCTCTACTCCCAACGCTCCACCCTCCACGCTCCACCCTCCACCATCTATGCTCAACCCTCAACCCTCAACGCTCAACGTTTCCCCTTCGACCCCAACACCGCTGATTCCACCCAGCTGCTCCGCCTTGGGCTTCGTCCCTGGCAGGTGCGTAATATATATAAGTATCGCGCGCGAGGGGGTGTCTATCGCAAGAAGGAGGATTTTGCCCGTCTCTATGGGCTTACAGTAAAAGAGTATCGTGAGCTGGAGCCTTATATTCGTATCTCCTCTGACTACACAACGCCTGCTGCTTCGCTGGTAGGAGAGGAGGAACACTATGAGCGTGACACACTGAAATATCCCATTAAGGTGGAGGTGCCGTCGAGTATCAACCTTAATACTGCCGATACTCTCCAGCTTCGCAAGGTGCCGGGTGTTGGCGAGGCCTTTGCCCGTCGCATTATCAGCTACGGTCAACGTCTGGGCGGATATGTCAGTCCGGAGCAGCTGCGCGAGATTGAGGACTTCCCTGCTGATGCCATTCCCTATTTCGTGGTTAATCGTCCCAATATCCGAAAAATAAATGTTAACCAACTGACGCTCAACCAGCTGCAGCGGCATCCATACATCTCGTTCTATCAGGCCAAGGCCATTATGGAGTACCGTCGCCTGCGTGGTCCCCTCCAAAGCCTTGATGACCTGAAGCTACATCGTGACTTCCCGCCCGAAGCCATCAATCGCCTCAAACCCTACGTAGAATTTTAATAAAAAAAGAGCAACTCTCGTTGCTCTCTGTCGGGATGAGGTGGCCTTTGGCTCAGAACCCTACGTTCCAACAAAAAAGAGCAACTCTCGTTGCTCTCTGTCGGGATGAGGCGACTCGAACGCCCGACCCCTACGTCCCGAACGTAGTGCGCTACCAACTGCGCTACATCCCGATTCTTGGGTGATTTCTTAAGAAATCGGCTGCAAAGGTAGGAAAAAGTTAGGAGTTAGGAGTTAGGAGTTAGGAGTTTTATTCTAGTCTTAACATTATTTAACCTCGACTTACAGCAATTCTGGGAGTTCGTAGAGCTTGACGGCGTTGCTGCCCTTAATAAGGATGCAGTAGTCGTGCGGTTGTTCTGCGCGGATGGCAGCCTTCACCTCTTCGACATCAGCGAAAAGTTGAGAGTCTAGAGACTCTAAACACTTTTTCCATTCCTCTCCCACGAGCCAAACCTGGTCGAAACCGGCCTCGCGTAGCAGGTTGACCACGCGCTGGTGCTCTTCCTGACTGACATCGCCCAACTCACCCATCTGACCGAGAATCACCATCTTGGGGCTCACCTGCATGAGTCGGAAATTCTCAATGGCCGCCTGCATGGAGGTGGGGTTGGCATTGTAGGCATCAACGACGAGGCGGTTATGCTCCGTAATGGTCATCTGCGAACGGTTGTTCTTGGGGATATAGCCTTCAAGTGCACGGTTGATATCAGCAAACGGCACGTTGTTGACGTAGCCGACGATGATGGCTGCCAGCATGTTGTCGAGGTTATAGGCTCCGATGAGGTGGGTGCTGATTTCCATCCAGTCGCTGGTGTAACCGGCTTCTGCATCCTGCTCGCGCCAACGGAAGCGCAGGAAGGGGTCGCAGGCAATGAGCTCGCCCCGGATGAGGATGTCAGGGTTGTCGCTCTGTCCGTAGTAGTAGATGTCTGGGTGACTTTGAGCTTTGAGTTTTGAGCTTTGAGCTTTGAGTATGTTCATCAGGTGTTCGTTGTCACGATTGATGAAGAGGGGCAGGTCACGCTGGACAAGGAAATCGTACAGCTCACCCTTGGTCTTGCAGACACCTTCGAAGGAACCGAAACCCTGCAGATGGGCACGTCCGACGCTGGTGATGAGTCCGCAGGTGGGCTCAGCGGTCTCTACGAGTGTCTTGATGTCACCCGGATGGCTGGCTCCCATCTCAATGACGGCGATATCGTGGTCCTCAGTAAGTCGGAGCAGCGTCTTAGGCACACCGACGTCGTTGTTGAAGTTGCCCTCGGTGGCCAGTACGTTATACTGGGTGGAAAGTACTGCGGCAATGAGCTCCTTGGTGGTTGTCTTGCCGTTGGTGCCCGTAATGCCCACCATGGGAATCTGGAACTGCCGGCGGTGCTCACGTGCCAGGTCCTTGAAGGTCTGGAGGGTGTCGTCAACGACGATGAGCCGTGGGTCCCCCTCGGGGGACGACAGGGGGGCTTCACTTACGATGGCGTAGTTACAGCCCTTTTCAAGTGCCTGGAGGGCATAGTCGTTGCCGTTGAACTTGTCGCCTTTCAGTGCGAGGAAGATGCTCCCCTCAGGGCAGTTGCGTGAGTCCGTCGTGATGCACGGATGCTGACGGTATAGCTGGTACAGTTCCTTGATGTCCATAATGAATATAAATTTTGTGCAAAGGTAGTAAATAGTTAATAGTTAGGAGTTAGGAGTTAGGAGTTTTTTAAGTATTTTTTAATAAGGCGGCAGCAAATTTTTCACTTTTCACTCTTCACTCTTCACTTTTTTTCGTACCTTTGCAGTCACTATGAGTTATACGTTGAATATACACGGACGGCTGATGGACCTGGAAGTGCCTCGGGTAATGGGAATCCTGAATGCGACGCCCGACTCTTTCTATGCCGCATCACGGGTACAGACGGAAGAGGCTGTGGCCAGCAGGGTGCAGGAAATCCTGGACGAGGGTGCCGACATGATTGACGTGGGGGCCTGTTCCACGCGTCCTGACAGCGCTGCGGTGTCAGAGCAGGAGGAAATGGAACGCCTGCGCTTGGCACTGACGGTGGTAAGGCGTGTGGCGCCTGATGCCGTAGTGAGTGTTGACACATTCCGCCCTTCAGTAGCCCGCATGGCCGTAGAGGAGTTTGGAGCCGACATGATTAACGACGTCAAGTCGTCGGCATCGTTCCGTTCGGATGACAACGCTCAACTCAACAACATGTTCCGCATGGTGGCACGGTTGGGTGTGCCCTATGTCCTGATGTCGCAGGCAGCGGACATGAAGACGATGCTCATGGAACTGGCACGTGACGTGCAACAGCTGCGCGACTACGGTCAGAAGGATATCATTGTTGACCCAGGTTTCGGCTTCGGCAAGACGCTGGACGACAACTATGCCGTGATGCGTGACCTCAGTCAGCTGCAGCTGCTGGAACTTCCTGTGTTGGTAGGTGTGTCACGTAAGTCGATGATACACCGTCTGTTGGACTTGAAACCCGAGGAGGCGCTGAACGGCACAACTGTTCTGAATACGATGGCTCTGGAGCGTGGCGCAAAGATATTGCGCGTGCATGACGTGAGAGAGGCGGTGGAGTGCGTACAAATCTGGAGGAAAATCAAATAATAAATCGTCAAATTGTAAATAAAAAAGGGTGTTTGACTTTATAGAATTCGGAATCAAGGACATTATCGATATCGTCTTAGTGGCGATGTTGCTATACTATGTCTATCGGCTGATGAAAGAGTCGCGTTCGCTGAACGTCTTTATCGGCATCATCATCTTTGTCATCATGTGGCTCATCGTGTCACAGATTCTTCAGATGAAACTGCTGGGCTCCATCATGGACAAACTGGTGAGCGTGGGTGTGATCGGACTGATTGTCATCTTTGCCGAGGATATACGCAAGTTCCTGTATAATGTCGGTTCTCACCAGCGAATGCGTACACTGCGCCGCTTCCTGTCGTTAGGACGAAACAATGCTTCGAATACCGGTGTTGACAAGAAGATGATGATGGCAGTGGTCATGTCGTGTATGAACATGAGCCGCCGGCGCGAGGGAGCACTCATTGTTATTGAGCGGAACATTCCCCTTGACGAAATCGTACAGACGGGTGAAATGATTGATGCCCAGGTGAACCAGCGGCTGATAGAAAACATCTTCTTCAAAAACTCGCCGCTCCACGACGGAGCCATGATTATCTCTGACCAGCGAATTAAGGCTGCCGGCTGTATCCTTCCTGTAAGTCACAACCTCGACATTCCCAAGGAATTGGGTCTGCGCCACCGTGCTGCTATGGGCGTCTCGCAGGAGAGTGACGCACTGGCCATTGTGGTCAGTGAGGAAACGGGAAGCATCTCTGTAGCCGTTAAAGGTGAGTTCCGCCTGCGACTGACGGCTGAGGCCTTAGAGAGCATCCTGGATCAGGAACTGGCGAGATGAGACATGAAAGATTAAAGATGAAAGATTAAGATTGATAGATTAATAAATTTCAAACGAAAGAAAACTATGGGTTTAATTGAACAAATTATTGCGCGTGCCAAGAGTAACAAGCAGCGCATTGTGCTCCCCGAAGCTGAGGAGGAGCGCACATTGAGAGCCGCCGACCGTGTGTTGGCAGAGGACATTGCCGACCTTATCCTGATTGGTAATCCTGACAAGGTGCATGCACTGGCTAAGGAGTGCGGGCTGACAAACATTGACAAGGCAACACTGATTGACCCGCTGAACTGCGAGAAGAGCGAGGAGTATGCCCAGCTGCTGACCAAGCTGCGCGAGAAGAAGGGTATGACCATTGAGAAAGCCCGTGAACTGGTGAAGGACCCGCTCTACCTGGGTTGTATGATTATCAAGACCGAGGGTGCTGACGGACAAATCAGCGGTGCACTTTCCACTACGGGTGAGACGTTGCGTCCTGCCCTGCAGATTATCAAGTGTGCTCCTGGCATCACCTGTGTCAGCGGTGCTATGCTGATGATTACCGAGAAGCCTGAGTTTGGTGAGAACGGCGTGCTGGTAGTTGGCGATGTGGCCGTAACGCCGATGCCCGATGCCAATCAGCTGAGTCAGATTGCCGTCTGTACGGCACAGACTGCGAAGAGCGTGGCTGGCTTTGCCGACCCGCGTGTGGCTATGCTGAGCTTCTCGACGAAAGGCAGTGCTACGCACGAGGTGGTTGACAAGGTAATTGAGGCTACGAAACTGGCTAAGGAACTTGACCCGGCGCTGAAGATTGACGGTGAGCTGCAGGCTGATGCTGCACTGGTTCCCGGTGTGGGCAAGAAGAAGGCTCCCGGCTCAGAGATTGCCGGCAATGCCAACGTGTTGGTATTCCCCAACCTCGAGGTAGGAAACATTGCCTATAAGCTGGTGCAGCGCCTGGGCGATGCCATCGCCATCGGTCCAATCCTGCAGGGTATTGCTCGTCCGGTGAACGACCTGTCTCGCGGCTGCTCGGTCGAAGATATCTACTATCTGGTTGCCATCACCGCTTGTCAGGCAATGGACAGCAAGTAAAAGACTCTCCCCCCTTCCCCTCCCTGAATGGAGGGGAGAAAAAAGATAAAAACAACGTAATTAATTACAATTAAAGAACACCCCTAATACTCCCTATATGGTAATTGCTCCTCCCCATTCAGGGGGAGGACGGGAGGGGGTCCTTATTATGAAAATATTAGTTTTAAATTGTGGTTCGTCCTCAATCAAGTACGCGTTGTACAACATGGACGACAAGTCCGTGATGACATCGGGTGGCGCTGAGCGTGTAGGCTTGGACGGTGCCTTTGTGAAGGTAAAGCTTGCTAACGGCGAGAAGAAGCAGATTATGCACGACATTCCTGAACATACAGAGGGAGTGAAGTTCATTTTCTCGCTGTTGACCGATCCTGAGATTGGTGTCATTAAGTCATTGGATGAGATAGACGCCGTAGGCCATCGTATGGTGCATGGTGGTGAGAAGTTCAACAAGTCAGTCATACTGACCGATGAGGTGCTGAAGACCTTTGAGGAGTGTTCTGACCTGGCCCCGCTGCATAATCCCGCCAACCTGAAGGGCGTGAATGCCGTGAAAGAGCTGATGCCCGGCCTGCCCCAAGTGGGTGTGTTTGATACCGCTTTCCACCAGACCATGCCTCCCAAGGCTTATATGTATGCCATTCCCTACGAGCTGTACGAGAAGTACGGCATTCGTCGCTATGGCTTCCACGGCACCAGCCACCGCTATGTGTCGGCCCGTGCCTGTGAGTTCCTGGGTATCCCCGCTGAGGGCACGAAGATGGTAACTTGCCACGTGGGCAACGGCGGAAGTATTGCTGCTGTGGTTGATGGCAAGTGTATTGACACATCCATGGGCCTCACTCCGCTGGAAGGTCTGATGATGGGAACACGTGCAGGTGACATTGACGGTGGTGCTGTGACGTTTATTGAGAAAAAGCTCGGACTGGATGCTGACGGTATGTCGAACCTGCTCAACAAGAAGAGTGGTGTGGCAGGTCTGACGGGTGGCTCCAGCGACATGCGCGACGTGGAGAATGCCGCCAAGGAGGGTGACCCTCGTGCCAAACTGGCTCAGGACATGTATTTCTATCGCATCAAGAAGTACATTGGTGCCTATGCTGCCGCTATGGGTGGCCTCGACGTAGTGGTCTTCACGGCCGGTGTGGGTGAAAACCAGACCAGTATGCGTAGCGAGGTATGCAAGAACATGGAGTTCCTCGGCATCAAGTTTGATGAAGAGAAGAACAAGGTGCGTGGTGAGGAAGCTATCATCTCTGCCGACGACTCACGTGTGAAGGTGGTTGTTATTCCTACCGACGAGGAACTGATGATTGCAACGGACACCATGAATCTGCTGAAGTAATTCTTATTTAGTTCATAATTCATAGTTCATAGTTGTCAGCCAAGTGCCACTACCTGACAGGCGCAGCCCAATTATGAACTATGAATTATGAACTATAATTATAGTACTGGATGTTGGTCATGAGCTGCATGTAGTTCTTCTCCTTGGTAGCATCCATGATGTAGAACAGGTCGATGATGTTCCAGATGTAGGGAACGAAGAACATAATGCCACACGTGATGACGGCAATAACCCAGCCTATGATGAAGACCACCAGTTTCAGGGCGCCAATGCTGTTGTCGCCGATATAGAAGCGGTCAACGCCCAGACCTCCTAAGAAGAGTCCAAGGACCAGTGCTGTCATCGGGTCTTTGAATCCGCTGGCCAGGACTTGCGAGGCATTATCAGGTCCAATCTGTTCAAGCATTTGTTTGATTTCTGGCAGACGGACAGCAGGAAAATACTTCCCGTAAGCCATAACTAGCATGTTGATATCCATATTATTGTTGAGAGTTGAGTTCAATTATCAATGATTAGAGCATTCCATGCTTGTAGCGCCAGATATTATAACCCCAGATGACGGCCTCGAAGACCAGAAGAGGGACATACACCACAGGGCGGTTACTCCATTTCTTGAAGCGCGTATAGCAGCTGTTGAGTTTGTCCGTATGGTGGAACAGGTCGTAAACGGCTAACACCACGCCAGCCAGGAAGAACGGCACAACGAGATAGACATTGGGATTCATCAGGAAAGCATCCACTGGGTGCCCCTTGACGAGCAAGATGAACGCACGTGTTCCTCCGCAGCCGGCACAGGGCAGGTCGTAAAACAGTCGCGACGGACAGATAATAACATTATAGCCTAGGCGCTGTGTTATCAAAACAAGCAACACCCAGGCTATACCGATAATACAAATCAGGATAAGACTCTTTCGGCTTATCACGATTGTTTACAGGAAGTTAATGTTCTGCATGAACTTCTGGTAGTTCTTCTCCTTCGTAGCTCCCATGATGAGGAACAGGTCAATCAAGGCCCAGATTCCGCAACCGCCACCAGTGATGAGCTTACCTACGCCGAGGCCGATATCGCCAATATAGAAACGGTCAATACCGCTGACGCCAAGGAAGCAGATCAGGGAAAGACACAATGCCACAGTTGGGTCCTTGTACTCCATGGCTAATGCCTGACTGGCTTTTTGAGGACCGAGCTGCTCAAGTGTCTGACGAATGGCGGGCATACTTTCCTCAGGGAAGTACTTGGCGCAGTTCATCAACAATACATTAATCTGATTGTCCATGGTTTTACAAGATTTCGTACATCTTGTTCATGTTAAACTCACGAGTACGCTTGCCGGCTGTGAAAATGTCGATGATAGCCCAGATACCGCAACCACCGCAAGTGCAAAGCTTGACAATACCCATCGTGGTGTCGTTCAGCATGAAACGGTCAACACCATAGCAGCCAACAATCCATGCGATAATCATCATCGTGGTGGGGTTCTTGAACTGCAGCATCTGCAACTCATCAAACTTGCTGTCGTCAGCAGCTTCCAGTCTCTCACGAATTTCAGTCATTGCCTCTGCGGGCAGGTTAGCAGCCTGTGCTGCCAGGAACTGATCAATTTTCTCTTTAATCATAATTATAAGTATTTTAGGTTGAAATAAACATCTACTTCATCAGTCTTCAAAATCGATTGCAAATGTACTTAAATAATTTATAACTTAACGCATGAAGGGCGTTAAAAAATGCTAAGGACGACTTTCACCCTCAATAAACTCTTCCAAAAACATGTGTTCGCCGTCAAAAACAGCATAGGTAAACTGATTAATCCAGTCTCCAAGTATCATGACGCGTGCCTTTTTTGTCAGCTGGAGGTCCAGCTCTATGTGGCGGTGGCCGTACATGTAATAGTCAATGTTGGGATGCATCTGCATATACTGACGGGTGTAGCGCACCAGGAACTCCTTGTTCTCTCCCATGTAGGGCGGAATGCCAGTTTCTTTATGCTTCAGGTAGCTGTGTTTCGCCCACGTCTGCCCCATCCAGATGCTCCAGCGCGGATGGATAGTGGAGAAGGCTACCTGACAAAAACTGTTATGGAACACCCAGCGCAGCAGCTTGAACTTCTTGCTCGGGTCGCCCAGTCCGTCACCGTGAGCCATGAAGAACACCTTACCGTAAATCTCGGTGGTCAGTGGTTGTTTGTGCAGGATGACGCCGCATTCGCGTTCCAGGTAGTTGTAGGCCCAGATGTCATGGTTGCCCGTAAAGAAGTGTATCTCCACGCCCATGTCGGTCAGTTCGCTGAGCTTGCCGAGGAAACGGGTGTAGCCTCGAGGTACCACGTATTTGTATTCGTACCAGAAGTCAAAGATGTCTCCCAGCAGATAGATGGCGCCTGCTTTCTCCTTGATGCTGTCCAGGAAGCGCACCAATCGGCGTTCCTGTGTCCGCCCGTGGGGAATGCCCCATGAACCTAAGTGGGCATCACTTAAAAAATAAATATTCTTCATTGTGGTTCTTGTTTCTTATATTCAGTCGAAGCCTAACTCAACGCGGGCCTCCTCACTCATCATGCTTTGGTCCCAGGCAGGTTCGAAGACGAGATTGACGTTGGCGCTCTTCACACCCTCTACGCTCTCGAGCTTTGTACGCACGTCCTCGAGAATGAAGTCGGCAGCAGGGCAGTTAGGGGCGGTAAAAGTCATATCCACCTCAACATTGTAGTCTTCCTGCACGTCAATCTTGTAAATCATGCCGAGGTCATAGATGTTGACGGGAATCTCCGGGTCATAGACGGTTTTCAGCACATCGACGATGCGCTCTTCCAGCATTGTTTTCTCTTCTTGTGTCATCAATTATCAAATATCAAATGTCAATTATCCTACAGTCTTCCTTGTTCGTGATAAGAATAGTAATGACCGTCGGTGATGATGAGATGGTCCTGGAAGTGAATGCGCATTACCTCGCAGGCTTTCCGCACACTCTCGGTCAGACGGTCGTCCTCTTTACTCGGACTGATACTACCCGACGGGTGGTTGTGGGCCAGCACCAGAATGGTGGCATTGGCCAATACGGCCTCCTTGATGATGAGGCGTACATCAACGGCAGTTTCGGTAATGCCTCCGTGCGACAGCCTCAGGTCTTTGATAAGCCGGTAGTTCTGGTTCATCAGCAGCACCCATGCCTCTTCCACGTCCAAATCCTGCATGTGGGTATGCAGATAGTTGTAAATGCGGGTAGCAGTACCTAGGTCAGGACGTTCTTCCGCCTGCACACGTTGGCGACGCTTGCCCAGTTCGCAGGCAGCCAGAATGGTAATGGCCTTGGCTTCGCCGATACCCTTGAACTCCATCAGTTCGCGGATGGTCTTCTTGCCCAGTGTGTTTAGGTTGTTGTTACATTTGCCTAACACTTGTTTCATCAGGTCAACAGCACTGATGCCTGGTGAGCCGGAGCCTACGAGGATGGCCAGTAGCTCTGCATCGCTGAGTGCCTGTGGTCCTAAGTCTCTCAGTTTCTCGCGAGGTTGGTCTTCTGGTGACCATTTGGCGATGGTTAGTTTGTCTGCCATTACTTGTAGAATGTTTTCTCAAACGCCTGAAACTCGTCCTTCTTGAGCACGCAGCGTTTCCACCACGACTCGATAAAGCCCAGTCCGTAACCCATCAGTTGGACGAATGCCGCAGGAACGGAAAGCAAACCAACCTTGATGCTGCGGTTCTTACGTGTGGAGTCGATGACGATGAGGATACTGTAGAGAACGATGGGTGCCAATGCAGCCACTACCACCCAGTACCATAGGCGGAAGTCGGCCTGATTGCCATAGACCATCATGATACGTCCGAAGGCTCCGGCGAGAATCAGCGCGATGACGCCTATGGTAAATACCGTTGGCAGCAGGTGGACAAGCTTGAGCGTACCAGGGTGGCGTTTCTCCAGATTGATGCGGGCGATACCGCTGTTATACACCTGACGGAAGAATTTCCGGAAGTCGGTGCGACGCTTGTGCCATACCCATGCTTTCGGAAACAGGCGTGGCAGGTAGCCTGCCTCGACGATGCGGTACGAGAAGTCGATGTCCTCGCCGAAACGCATCTTGGTGAATCCGTCCAGTTGCATATAGACGTCACGACGAACGCCCATGTTGAACGAACGGGGATAGAACTTATCCAGTTTCTTCTTTCCGCCGCGTATGCCGCCCGTGGTGAAGAATGATGTCATGGAGTAGCTGATGGCTTTCTGCACAGGAGTGAATGACTCGTGCGCTGCATCGGGACCGCCCCATGCGGCTATCGGCTGTTGGCTGTTGGCTGTTAGCTCTTGGTCAACGGCATGCATGTAGCCTTCTGGCAGCACAACGTCTGAGTCCAGAATAATAAGCCACTCACCGTTAGCGCGTTCCGCCCCGTAGTTGCGACTTTGTCCTGGGCCGCTGTTGTCCTTGTAGTAATAATGCAAATCAAGGATGTCTGCGTACTTGTCGCAGACATCCTTGCATGTCTTTTCTGAACCGTCCTCTACAATAATCACCTCAAAGTTCTTCACCGTTTGGGAGCAGAGGCTCTCAAGCAGTTCGCTGACCTCGTCAGGTCGATTATAGACAGGAACGATGATGGAATAATTCATTTACTCCTTGGCACGAGCCAGATAAGAGCCGTCGCGGGTGTCAACCTGAATCAGGTCACCCTCGTTGATGAACAGCGGTACGCGAACCTCAACGCCTGTCTCCAGCGTGGCGGGCTTCAGCGTGTTGGTAGCGGTGTCACCCTTGATGCCAGGTTCAGAGTGCGTCACGCGGAGAATGGTCTTGACGGGCATCTCGGCATAGAGCACGGTACCGTCAGTGGTGTCGCTGACTACAGAAACAACGTCGCCCTCCTTCATATACTCGTGGCCAATAACTAGGTCGTTGGCTATGGGAATCTGCTCGTAG
>JAILHP010000204.1 GCA_024695705.1 Prevotella sp.
TTTCTACAGAGAGACAGGTAACGCTGGACGGTCTGATGACCATCGGCATGTTGGAGAACGGACTCAGGATGGCAGACTTCATGAGCTGCGAGGACATTGAGATGCAGTCGTTCTCAGGAACTTTCAAGGTGGAGTGCAAGCGCGACGGCAACGTTTATATGACACAGCTGCCCAAGCGCGTACGCAACAAAGCCATCTTCCGCGATGACAACGCTTCACTGTCGCAAGGGCAGGACAAGCGCTGGTACTTCTACTTCTCGCTCGACGAGGATCAGCTGGAGCAGTTGCCCGAGAAGCTGGTGCGTCAGGCAAGTGCGATAGCGCAGAAGGTGATTCGCGAACTGATTAAAGGAAGGGGCTACAGACTATGATTTACAGGATTTATTATGAGGGCAAGCGGAAGTTTGCCCTTCCTATCAAAAACCGTGAGGAACTGATGGCGCTACGCAACTCGCAGCAGAATCTGGACAATCTGAGCAAAGCACGTCAAGGCGACGTGAAGGCTAAGAGCGACCTGCTGCAGCTGGCTTATAACATCGGTCATGTAAACGGGCTGATAGCGGGCTGTAAGAGCATCGGCAGCTTCTTCTTCCACGATGTGGACTGCTACGACAACGAGCATTCGGAGAGCATCAAAAAACTTGTTTTGGAGAAGAAGGACGAGATAGGTCTGAGGATGCTGGAACGTTCAGCGAGTGGCGGTTGGCATTTGGTCTGCGAGCGCCGACCAGGCACTACCATCTTGGAAAATCAGGTGCATGTGGCAACGATTCTGAAGGTGGAAATGGACACAGGCGCGAAAGACTTGCAGAGGGTAGTATTTAGCACCAGCGGTAGCGAAGAAGACTTGCCTTTTCTGGACGATTGTCTGTTCACAGAGCCAATGTCGGTAGAGGAGTGTGAAGCCGAATACGAGCGGCTGCGTGAGCGTCAGCGTCGAGGTGAAGAGGAAGTCCCGGCAGGAGCGAAGAAGTCAAATAAGCATTATCGCCCGTGGGAAGATTTTGAAGTTACGGAACAAAGGAATCACGAATCTACGAAATCCGTAAGTCCTGCGTCGTTCCCAACGCACTATCACGGCATCCCGTTCACGGACATCATCCGGAAGTACTGGGAGGTGAACAACCGAGGGTTTGAGCCTACACGGGGCGACCGCGACACGCTGACCTACCAGCTGGCGTGCGACCTCAGGCACATCTGCGGACGGAGCTTCGAGTGGCTCGACCAGGTGATTCCCTGCTACGACGGTTTTCCGCTGGAGGAGAAGCGGGCGAAGATCAGGAGCGCCCTCGCGTCGGAGTTTAACGGGTTCCCGCAGCGCCTCCGCAACACGCTGAGTGCGTGCGCAGGCTCAATGGATAATGGAAAATGGATAATGGATAATGAGGAAAATACTGCGGACGATGAACAATTGTCAATTTTCAATTGTCAATTATCCATTAAGCGAATGCCTCAGGGCATCAAGGACTCCATCGACGCCGTGGGTCCTCAGCTGACGATGCCTGTGGTGACGGCCATCTGTCCATGTATCGGCATGCTGGCTACAGGCGTGACGCTCGACGTGCACGGTCAGAAGCGAGGGCTGAACCTCATCAGCTACATCGCCGGTGACTTCGCCTCGGGCAAGGGCGGCATAGACCCCGTGGTGGAGGCGTGGATGAGCGAGGTAGTGGCTTTGGACAAGATGTACCAGATGCAGGAGGCCGAGTGGCGCGCCAAGAAACGGGCGGCGAAGAACAAGAAGGAGCAGCCCGAGGAGCCGAAGCTGCCCGTGCGCTGCCTGACGCTGAACAACACCGTTGCCAACCTGGCCGAGCGACTGGCGAACACCGAGGGCAAGCACGCCTTCTCGTTCACGCCCGAGGCGGACACGGTGGCGCAGAAGTGGAAATCGACGATGAGCGACTTTTCCATTATGCTGCGCCAGAGCTACGACGGCACGAAGTATGAGCGTGAGGCCCGTAGTGCCGATGCGGTGAACGTGCATATCGACAAGCTGCTGTGGAACGTCACGATGTGCGGCACGCCCGACGCCCTCTACCGCGTGGTATCTAACTACACCGACGGTTTCCAGAGCCGTATTGCTATTGCCCGCACGCCTGACAACACGTTTGCTCCGCTAGAAGAAAAACCCTACGTACTGACCGACCGCCAGCGCGAGCGCATCCAGCAGATAGCCCACCTGCTGCCGCTGATGTTCGGTGAGGTGGTGCTGCCGAAGCTCGAGGCGAAGGGCCGTGAGTGGGTGGAGCGCGTCCGCGTGGAGACGATGAAGAACGACGACCGTATCCGTGCCCGTCAGCGCTTCCGCGTCTGCGTGACAGCCCAGCGGATGACCACCTGCCTGATGCTCTGCAAGGTGTGCGAGACGCTCATCCAGAAGCACGGGCTGAGCGGTGCCGAAAGCCAGCTGAAGCAGCGGCCTGGACTGTGGAAGGAGATGCTGT
Source organism: Prevotella sp. (assembly GCA_024695705.1). Classification (GTDB taxonomy): domain Bacteria; phylum Bacteroidota; class Bacteroidia; order Bacteroidales; family Bacteroidaceae; genus Prevotella. The sequence goes on from JAILHP010000204.1 coordinate 2,448, forward strand.
TGAAGGCGCAGACGCCCACCATGCTCGCGGCTTACGACGTGATAGCCGACTCGCTGCTGGAGAACGCACTCTACTTCTTCCGCGACCGCATAGAGAACGCCTTTCAGAGCCGCGACTACGCAGGCTACGTGAGCGGCGAGCGTCAGAAGCGCGGCAAGAACGACTCTATCTTTGAGCGCCTGGACCCGCAGTTCACGTTTGCACAGGCTATGCAGCACTCGGTGGCGGTGAAGGGCGCCGGCGTGAACCAGAACACCGTCCGCCAGATGCTGAAGAACTGGCGCAAGCAGGGACTGGTGGTACTGGAAGAGAACGGGAACTACCGGAAGTTGTAACGCGGTCAAAGTGGTCATAGTCATTTTGGTCAAAATCGATTTTTGATATGATTACAATCGAAAATAATCAAGAATGCTTCGTGCAGCTCTGGCTACGGCTGGAGCGCACGAGGCGCCTCCTCGGAGGTCAGTACAAGCGGTTCTGTATCAGGAACGTGTTGAAGTCGTGGTTTGGCGGTGAGGCCGACGACGACATGATCTGGGAGGTGTGCCGCCTGTCGGAGCAGGAAGGCTGGAACGAGCTGCCGCCACCCTCGCTCTATCCGCGCAGGCACCGCGAATTGCTCAGGGCAATCGTAGCCGTCCGTCTGGGCATCAGCTTCTACAAGAAGGTGAACCTCAAAGCCCTCGACGCGGCCTACAGCATCGCGTTTCCGAAGAGTACACCGATTAATGTGAATAAGAAGAAAAAGTGCAATAAGTGAAGAAATACTTATTTATTTTGCATTTCGCTCGGTTTGCACCGCTCGGCTATGCCGCTTTGTACCTTTAGGTCAAAGAACCTTTGACTTCGTCGAAGGTAGGCGGCGCCTCGGAAATGAAAATAATTCGTAAATTATTTTGCATTTCGCTCGGTTTGCACTACCTTTGCAGGCGAAATGAATAACGGGAAGCAACGACTGTTAGGAATGACACTGGCAGAGCTGAAGGAGGCTGTGCTGGCGTTGGGTATGCCTGCTTTCACGGCAAAGCAGGTGGCACAGTGGTTGTACGTGAAAAAGGTGAAGAGCATCGACGAGATGACGAACCTGTCGAAGCAGAACCGCGAACGGCTGTCGGAGGAGTTTGAGGTGGGCGCTATGGCCCCCATAGACTGCCAACGCTCGAAGGACGGTACGGTGAAGTATCTGTTTCCGGTAGAAAACAATCACTTTGTCGAAACGGTGTATATTCCTGACGGTGAGCGGGCTACGTTGTGCGTATCATGCCAGGTGGGCTGCAAGATGAACTGTCTGTTCTGTCAGACGGGCAAGCAGGGATGGCAGGGTAACCTCACCGCTGCCGACATTCTGAACCAGGTGTATGCGCTGCCCGAGGCTGAGAGCCTGACCAACATTGTCTTCATGGGACAGGGCGAGCCGATGGACAACCTCGACAACGTGCTGCGTGCTACGGAGGTGCTGACGGCCGACTGGGGCTACGCCTGGAGTCCGAAACGCATCACGGTGAGCAGCGTGGGTGTGCCCAACAAGCTCAAGCGTTTCCTGGACGAGAGCCAGTGCCACGTGGCCATTTCCATGCACTCGCCCATCCACGAGCAGCGCCTGCGCCTGATGCCTGCCGAGCGTGCCCAGAGCATAGAGCAGACGGTGGAGCTGCTGAAGCAATACGACTTTACGCACCAGCGCCGATGCTCGTTCGAGTATATCTGCTTCAGCGGGCTGAACGACCAGCCGCTTCATGCCCGTGAGATTGTCAAACTGTTGGACGGGCTTGAGTGCAGGGTGAACCTGATACGCTTCCATCAGATTCCTGACGTGGACCTGCCGCCGTCTGACGAGCAGCGCATGGAGGCGATGCGTGACTACCTGACGCATCACGGCGTCTTCACCACCATCAGGGCAAGTCGCGGACAGGACATCTTTGCGGCCTGCGGCCTGCTTTCGACAGAGAGATTAAACATTAAAGATTAAACATTAAAGATTAAACATTAAACATTAAACATTAAACATTAAAGATTAAACATTAAAGATTAAACATTAAACATTATATATTATGGGAAGAAAGATTCGCGTGGCCATCACGCACGGAGATACAAACGGTATCGGCTATGAAGTGATACTGAAAGCGTTTGCCAATCCAGCCATTCTGGAACTGTGTACACCTATCATCTATGGTTCGCCCAAGGTGGCAGCCTACCACCGCAAGGCACTCGACGTGCCGACGAACTTCAGCATCATTGAACAGGCTGAAGACGCGCAGGAAGGACGTCTGAACCTGCTGGCAACCTTTGAGGAAGAGGTGAAGGTGGAGATGGGACAGCCGTCGAAAGAGGCCGGTACGGCAGCGCTGAAGGCGCTCGACCGTGCGATGACCGACTACCGTCAGGGACTGTACGACGTGCTGGTGACGGCACCCATCAACAAGAACACCATACAGAGCGACATGTTCAAGTTCTGCGGACATACGGAGTACATTGAGCAATGTCTGGGCGAAGGAAAGAAAGCCCTCATGATACTGATGAACGACACACTGCGCGTGGCGCTGGTCACTACGCACCTGCCCATCAAGGAGGTTGCTGCCGCCATTACGAAGGAGAAAGTAGTGGAGAAAGCCACCATCTTCCACCAGTCGCTGAAGCGCGACCTGCGCATCTCCAATCCGCGCATCGCCGTGCTGGCGCTGAACCCGCATGCAGGCGACGGCGGCGTGCTGGGCACCGAGGAGCAGGAAATCATCGCACCCGCCATTGCCGAACTGGAGGCAAAGGGAATCCAGGCATTCGGTCCCTATGCTGCTGACGGTTTCTTCGGCAGCGGAGCCTATCAGCGTTTCGACGGTGTGCTGGCCATGTACCACGACCAGGGACTGGCTCCGTTCAAGACGGTGGCCCACGAGAGCGGCGTGAACTTCACGGCCGGACTGCCCATTGTGCGTACGTCGCCCGACCACGGAACAGCCTACGACATTGCGGGTAAGGGTGTGGCCGACGAGCAGTCGTTCCGTCAGGCCATCTACGCGGCCATCGACATCTGGCGCAACCGTCAGCAGTACGACGAGCCGCTGGAGAATCCACTGCCCAAACTCTACCACGAGAAGCGGGAAGACGGTGAGAAAGCAAGGTTCACGGTAAAAAAAGAGCCGACAAAAGCATAATTTTTGTCATTTTTCTGCCATTATGTCAGATATTATTCGTACCTTTGCAGCCCGAAAAGTTGCGTAATGAACACATCGGAACTGCAAAGCATCAAACAGCGGTACAGCATCGTAGGTAATTGCGAGGCGTTGAACCGTGCGCTTGACGTCGCCCTACAGGTGGCGCCAACTGACTTGTCGGTGCTGATTGTCGGCGAGAGCGGTGTGGGTAAGGAAATCATTCCGCGTGTCATTCACGACAACTCCCCCCGCCGCCGCGAGAAGTACTTTGCCATCAACTGCGGTTCCATTCCTGAGGGCACCATCGACAGCGAGCTGTTCGGACACGTAAAGGGCTCGTTCACAGGCGCCATCAACGACTCGCCCGGATACTTCGGCGTTGCCAACAAGGGAACGCTCTTCCTGGACGAGGTGGGCGAACTGCCGATGGCCACACAGGCCCGACTGCTCCGCGTGCTGGAGAACGGTGAGTACATCCCCGTGGGTGCCACCGAGGTGCGCAGGACTGACGTGCGCATCGTGGCCGCCACGAACGTCAACATCGGACAGGCCATCAGCGAGGGCCGCTTCCGCGAGGACCTGTACTACCGACTGAACCAGGTGCCGGTACAGATGCCCCCGCTGCGTGAGCGCGGCGAAGACATCGACCTGCTGTTCCGGTTCTTTGCCATGCAGATGGCCGAGAAGTACCGCATGGACAAGGTGGTGCTGAACGACGAGGCCCGACAGCTGCTGATGCGCTACAAATGGCCGGGCAACATCCGCCAGCTGAAGAACATCACGGAGCAAATCTCCATTCTCAGCACCGAACGCATCATCACGCCGAAGATTCTGCTGCAGTTCATTCCGCAAGACCGCGAGACCACACAGCTGGCCACCATCCACCGTGAGGGCGAGCACTCGTTTGAAAGCGAGCGGGAGATTCTCTATAAGATTCTCTTCGAGCTGCGTGGCAACGTCAACGACATGCGACGCGAAATGGGGGCGCTGAAGAAACAGATGGAGGACATACAAGGCTCAAGGTTTGAGGTTCGCAGTCCGCGATACGACAATACGCTGGAAGCCATCAGCGAGGACATTCCCCAGAACCTGGTGCCAAGCGCCTCAACCCACTACCCTCCATCCCCTACCCTTACCCCGCAACCCTCCAACCCCGTTGAGGACGCAGAGGCAGAGGAATATGTGGAGATGGAACATGAGCTGGAGAACCTGAATCTGAACGACATCAGCCGTCAGATGCTGGAGAAAGCGCTGGAGCGCAACGGCGGCAACCGCAAGAAGGCAGCCAAGGAGCTGGGCATCAGCGACCGCACGCTCTACCGCCGACTCAAGCAATACGGGCTGATACTGCTCTTTACCCTGCTGCTGGCATCGTGCTCCATCAGCTATAAGTTCAACGGCGCCAGCATCGACTACACGCAGGTGAAGACCATCCAGATAGAGACCTTCCCCAACCGCGCCAGCTACGTGTGGGGACCTATGGCACCCATGTTCAACGAGAAAATCAGGGACGTGTTTGCCAATCACACCCGTCTGACGGAAGTGAAGCGTAACGGCGACTGGAAGCTGGAGGGCGAGATCAAGAGCTACGACCAGCGCAACAAGTCGGTGTCCAGTGAGGGCTATTCGGCACAGACCGAGCTGTCTATCACGGTCAACGTGCGGTTTACCAACAACAAGAACCATGCGGAAGACTTCGAGCGACAGTTCTCCGCTACGTCGGTCTATCCTACTACCCAGTCACTCAACGCCATACAGGAAGAGCATGTCAATAACATGTTGGACGACATCTGCGACCAGATCTTCAATGCTACGGCAGCGAACTGGTAGGAGGAGTTACGAGTTAGGAGTTAGGAGTTATGGAGCTGACAGAGTATATCAACCACCCCGAGCGACTCGACAAGGAGACCTTGTATGAGTTTCGTTCCCTGTTGGCACTCTATCCGTATTTCCAGACGGCTCGGCTGCTGCTGCTGCAGAACCTCTACCTGCTCCACGACCCGACGTTCGACGAGGAACTGCGACGTGCGGCCATCTACATCACCGACCGGAAGGTCATCTTCCAACTGGTAGAGGCTGCCCATTACGAGATACGCGGACGCAGGAAAGAAGAAAAGGCACTACCCGCTGCCGAAGGCGGAGGAAGCCGTACGATGTCGCTCATTGAGAACTTCCTCGACTCCATTCCCAAGGACGAAGAGGACGGACAGCAGAAGACACCGCGCAAGCCGACACCTGCCGATGCCGCTGTTGACTATGTGGCCTACCTGCTGGAGAGCGAGGGCATGACAGAGGACGAGAAGGACGATACCCCACCCTTGCGCGGCCAAAAGCTCATAGACAACTTCATCCGTCAGGACACGGGCCGCATCGTTCTCAACGAGAAACCCGAGTTCACTCCGCAAGTGACAACGGAAGAAGATAAAGATGGCGAAGAAGAGTATTTTACGGAGACTTTAGCCCGAATTTATGTTAAACAAGGCAGATATTCGAAGGCTTTAGAAATTATTAAGCGATTAAGTTTGGCTTATCCGAAAAAAAATGCTTACTTTGCAGACCAAATTCGATTCTTAGAGAAATTAATAATAAATAGTAAACAAAAATAATTTAAAAAAAATGTACACATTATTTGTAATTCTTATCGTAATTGCAGCACTCCTGATGATAGGTATCGTGCTGATTCAAGAGTCTAAGGGAGGCGGTTTGGCTTCCAATTTCGCATCCTACAACCAGATTGGCGGTGTCCGCAAGACTACCGACTTCATCGAGAAAACCACGTGGGGACTGGCCATCGCTATGGTAGTTATCAGCGTTGTATGCGCATACGTAGCACCCAGAACCACTGTAGGACGTTCAGTAACCGAGGGTATCGAGGCACCTGCCGCTAACCCCAACACGCTTCCCGGCTTCGACGCCAGCCAGCAGAAGACTGACGCACCTGCAGCCACTGAGGCTCCCGCTGCTGAGACACCCGCTCCCGCTGCCGAGACGCCCGCTGCTCCTGCCAACTAAGAAATCCGTAACTCTTATTATCTATAAAGCCTATGAAGTCGGTTAAAATTCTATTACTGACTGTGGTTGCTGCTATTCTGACGAGTTGCGGCACCACATCGACCGTTCCCATCACCGGCCGCAAGCAAAGCCTGATGGTCAGCGACGAGGAAGTACTCAGTCTGAGTAATCAGCAGTACCAGGAGTATATGAAAACCGCCAAGAAGTCAACCAACACGACCAACACCGCTATGGTGCAGCGCGTCGGACAGCGGTTGGCCAATGCGGTAGTGAGCTATCTCAATTCCAACGGTCTGGCCAGCGAGGTATCGCAGTACCAGTGGGAGTTTAACCTGGTGCAGGACAATCAGGTCAACGCCTTCTGCATGCCCGGCGGAAAGATTGTGGTCTATGAAGGATTGTTGCCTGTCAGTCAGGACGAGGCCTCGCTGGCCATCGTCCTCGGACACGAAATAGCCCATGCAGTAGCCAAGCACTCGGCCGAACGCCTGAGCAACGCCTACAAGCAACAGTATGGCATGCAGATACTTGGCGCCGTAGCGTCAGGTGTGGGAGTGAGCAACGACATGATTCAGCTGGGACAGATAGTCGCCAGTGCCGGCGGACAGTTCTTCACGGCAGGCTTCTCGCGCAAACAAGAGAGCGAGGCCGACCATATGGGACTGGTGTTTGCCGCTATGGCCGGCTACAACCCGCAATCGGCCATCCCCTTCTGGCAGCGCATGTCGCAGGCATCGGGAGGCGGCTCCAGTTCGCTGTTGAGCGACCACCCGTCGGATGCTGACCGCATACAGAACCTGCAAGGCTGGATGCCCGAGGCGCTGAAGTATTACAAGCCCGTGGCAACTACGACCACGACGACTACAACGCGCTCAACGGCTACCACTACCACTTCTAATAAGAAGACCACCAAGAAAAAGACCACAAAAAAGAAGAAGTAAGAGGTGAAAAAACAAGCGATTTTCCTATCCGCTGCCCTCTTGCTGACACTCAGTGCCTCGGCACAGTCTCGACAGGGTGGTATCTCTGAGCAGATGCTCAACACCATACGTCAGCAGCAGACCACGTCTGCTGCTGATCGTGCTCTTCGTAATGCCATCGCTGCCAACGCCATTGACGACCTCGCCCGGAACTACCAGAACGCAGGCGAGATGGACACCCACTTCAGCGTGGAGACGAAGAAACAGTCTATCACCGACCAGAAGTCAAGCGGACGCTGCTGGATGTTCAGTGGCCTGAACGTGCTACGTGCCAACTTCGCAAAACGCACTGATTCACTGGCTGTTGAGTTCTCGCAGGACTACCTCTTCTTCTGGGACCAGTTGGAGAAGTCGAACCTCTTCCTGCAGGGTATCATCGATACCGCCAGCAAGCCCATCGACGACCAGCGCGTACAGTTCTTCTTCAAGAATCCGCTCAGCGACGGAGGCACCTTCTGTGGCGTTGCCGACCTGACCGAGAAGTACGGACTCGTGCCCAAGGCAGTCATGCCGGAGACCTTCTCCAGCGACAACACGTCGAAGATGTCACGGCTCATCGACTCCAAGCTCCGTGAGTTCGGACTCCAGCTGCGCGATATGGTTGGGCAGGGCAGTAAGCCTGCCGACCTCGAGAAAGCCAAGACACAGATGCTGGCCACCGTCTATCACATGCTCGTGCTCACCCTCGGAGAGCCGCCCACGCAGTTCACCTACGCCTTCCGCGACAAGAACGGAAAGCCCCTCAGCGAGCCAAAGCAATACACGCCCCGCTCGTTCTACGAGGAAGTGGTAGGACAGCCCCTCAACGGCACGTTCATCATGGTCATGAACGACCCGCGACGCCCCTATTACAAGACCTACGAGGTAGAGTACGACCGTCACACCTACGACGGACACAACTGGCGCTACCTCAACCTGCCTATGGACGACATCGAGCAGATGGCCATCGCCACTCTCAAGGACGGCCGTAAGCTTTACAGCTCCTACGACGTGGCCAAGTTCCTCGACCGTAAGCGCGGACTCTGCGACCTGCAGAACTTCGACTACGAGTCGCTCTTTGGCACCAGCTTCGGCATGAACAAGGCACAGCGCATCTCTACCTTCGACAGCGGTTCCACTCATGCTATGACGCTGACCGCCGTTGACCTCGATGCCAACGGAAAGCCCCTGAAGTGGAAGGTCGAGAACTCCTGGGGAGCCGCCAATGGTCACGAGGGCTGTATCATCATGACGGCAGAGTGGTTCCGCGAGTACATGTTCCGTCTGGTGGTTGACAAGCAGTATGTTCCCCAGAACCTCCTGAAACTCAGCGAGCAGGCACCCGTTATGGTCATGCCCGAAGACCCCCTTTTCGTAGCCGACGAGTAACAAACGAACCCACATGAAACCATCATCATTCATCATCCTGCTTTCAGCATTGCTGCTGTTGGCATGCAGGCAAGCAGCTACACCGTCAGACAACACCGGCGACCCTGTAGCCGATGACGCTGCTGACACCGTTAGCACCGCGTTTTACAACTCCCAAGGCTCAACGCCCGATGCACAAGGCTCGAAGCCCAATGCCTCTCTGGAGATTCCCAAAGTGGTGCGGGGCAACGAAGGGAAAATCCTGCGGCGCGTGGGATATACCACCTCCTACAACTCCCAGAACCGCATCCCCAACTGGGTGGCGTGGCACCTTCCCGCCAGTCATGCAGGCGGACGCTACAACCGCTCCAACGAGGCGTTTCATGAGGATACGGAGGTAGGCAGCCCCCGTGCCTATGACAGCGACTACCGCAGCTCAGGCTACGACCGCGGGCACATGTGTCCCTCAGGCGACAACAAGTGGGACAAGAAGGCACAGGAGCAGTCGTTCCTCTTTACCAACATCTGCCCCCAGCGCCACAACCTCAACACTGGCGCCTGGAACGATGTCGAACTGCAGTGTCGTGCTTGGGCGAAGCGTTATGGCGACCTGTATATCGTCTGTGGCCCAGTACTTTACGACCAGCAGCACCGCACCATCGGCCGCAACCGCGTCGTCGTGCCCGAAGCCTTCTTCAAGGTCGTGCTACGCAAGCAAAGCCGCTCAGGTTCAAGCGATTACTACAAAGCCATCGGATTCCTCTACGAAAACAAGGGAGCCTCACGCGACATGAGCCGCTACGTGAAGAGCATCGATGAACTGGAGGAACTGACCGGTCTTGACTTCTTCTCTGCCCTACCCGACAACATTGAAGACAAGATAGAAAGGACCGCTGATTTACGCGACTGGTACCCCCTGCGTGAAATAAAATAAAAAAATAATTGTCAATTTTTTTGGCTGTTCCGAATAAAAGCATTACCTTTGCACTCGCTTTTCAAAAGAAGAGCCGACATGGTGCCCGTAGTTCAGTTGGTTAGAGCGTCAGATTGTGGTTCTGAATGTCGACGGTTCGAGTCCGTCCGGGCACCCAACCTAGAAAAATCGGAAATTCCCAGTAAATAAAGGGGTTTTCGGTTTTTTAGTTTAAGGAAAACGAGGTCAAACTTATTGGTCTGAGACCAACTTTTAGGCTCAAAAATCGGCGCAAAATCGGCGCAAATTTGCAAAATCGGCGCAAAATCGGCGCAAAAATCAGCGCAAAAATCGGCGCAAAAATCGGCGCAGAAAAGTGATACTAAAATCGGCGTAAGAGTGTAAGCATTCGTAGAAATACACGTTGTAACAGTTGTAGTTTCGTTGTACCTTTGCATCCGCAATAGTGCACATAACTACAACTGTTATTGTTTCATGACAAAAGAAGAGTTTAAAGATTTACAATTGGACTTGCAACAGAGTGGCATGTCAGTCACAAAGTATCTACAACATGTAGGCATCAACTATAACACTTATAACTACTGGCGTAAGAAACTGAAGGAGAATGATTCCCCAAAGCC
>JAILHP010000205.1 GCA_024695705.1 Prevotella sp.
AGGCTTTTGATGATGGTTTGCCAGGCCACGGCGTTGAGGCCATAGACGAAGATCCAGATGCCGATGATGGGGATGAGCCAATAGCCCGCCTTGGTGAGCTGCTCCCAGAGTTCTGCGAAGCTCACGTCGAACGTCAGTATCATGCCCACTACGGCAGCGAGACCAACAATGAAGAACAGGTTGTTCAGCCCTTTCTTAGTCCACTTCATAGCTTATCTGCCAATTCCTTGCAGAACTTCTCGTGACGGTGGTTCACATAGAAATAGAGCAGCCCCATACCCACGATCTCCCAAAGGAAAAGGAAGACGGGCACGTCGAGCAGACAGAACAGGAAGAGCCAGAACTCACGGAAGTTGAATGTCAGCAGACCGTTCAACTTGATGACGGGCAGCGACTTGGCACGGAACTCGTCGCGGAACTCCTGCGGCACGTTGTCGGTGCTGCCGTACTTCTCACGCAGCTTGCGCATGAGGCGCTGGAACTGCGGGGTGACCTTCTCCTGTTTCTGTGTGTAGCCGATGTACGACTTCTGGAACATACGCTCCACTGCTGGTGCGTCCTGCGGCATCTGGTCGTAAATCTCCTGCTGGCGCTTTGAGTTGTCGAGCTCGCTGCCCTTCTCACCCTTCAGGAAGAACAGGTGTACCTGGATGTAGTAGTCGGCAAGACGCTGCTGACCAGCCAGTCCCCAGATGCCCGAGATGAGGCCCAGTACGAAGACGAGGGCGGTGGCTATGAGCGTGTTCTCTTGTGTGTTCTCAATGCCCAGCCAGCCGAACTCCAGGTCGTGGTGCAGGTAGAAACGATAAACCAGCAGCACGTAGATGGGCATGAACCACGCAAAGCCTGCCACACCGTCCAAGATGCGACCCATGCGGCTCTTCTTGCCCGTCATGCGAGCCAGCTGTCCGTCGGTACAGTCAAGCACGTCAGCCCACATCAGCAGAATAATGGCAATGATGTTGTAGCAGAACCCCAGGACGGGTATTCCCATGATGTTGTCACCATAATGGAAGCTGCCCTGCGCAAAGAACCAGGCGCTGGCGGCACCGATAATCATCGACCAGATAGTGACGGTATTGGGGTTAATGTCGAATTTTGCAAAGAAAACGGCGCAATAGTAACAGAAGGGTCTGATGATGTGCAAATCAACCCAGTCCTCCGTCTCTGCCGATTTGAGCGTCTGATAATATTTCTCGTTCATAATGTCTATTCTATTTCTTTTATTCAGCATTCAGCCGGCAAAGTTACGAAAAGTCGAGAGCAAAACAAAGAAAAATGTTTCTTTTTTTGCCGAGACGAAGTAAGTTCGCCATTTTTATTGGCAAAGTTACAAAAAAAATAGGAGTTAGAAACCTAACCCCTATTTTTTTTGTACTTTTTTACCTCTTTACTTCATGAGGACACGCTTGCCGTTGTGGATGTAGATACCCTTACCCGGGGTCTTCACGCGACGACCGCTAAGATCGTACCAGGCTCCCTCTTCTTGTGAGAGGGCAGGGGTAAGACCCTTCACGTCCGTGGGTGCAGTGCCGTTGAAGTCGTCCATGCAGAAGTAAGTGGCTGTGGTCAGACCATAGCTGTTCTTCTTAGTTCCGTCGAACGAGAACGTCAGGTACTTCACGGTACCCAGTGAGGTCAGGTCAACCCACTCCCAGGTATTGACATAGTAGCGCTCAGCAGCATCGGTAGAACGGAAGTCGGCCAGGTAGAAGTCCACGCTGTTGCCGTTGTCAGCCGTAATGATGAGCTTGAAGTAGTCGCCCTCGCCGAAGGGTACTCCACCGTCGTCCGACATGCCGTCGCCATTGACGATGTTGTCAACCGTCCAAGCGCTGTTGGTGATGTAGAAGCCGCGGATGACATCGCCCTCAGGATTGTTGAGCACGGTAATCTTTCCGCCCTGCGGATAAGCCACGACGAAGTTCTCAGAGCCGTTGAAACCACTGCCCACACAGTTGTTCCACTGGTCGGTGACGTAGCTGGCGAACGTGGTTGCCGTGCTGTTGGAGTACATGAAGTCGTAGTAGTAGTCCCAGTCGGGAATAGCACCGTTGTCGAACTTATACGAACCGCTGACGAACGAACCGAGAGGCAGGTTCACGCCCTTCTCCCAGCTGTTCTCGGCCAGGTAGAGGTTCTCGAAGGTGGCGGGAATGGCCTCGCCGCTGAGGATTGCACGTACGGTTGCCGTAGCGCTCTTTCCGGCAGCGTCCTCAACGGTGAAGATGTAGTCGGTACACTCGGTGGGCGTTGCCGTCGTCGTGAAGAGGACGTCAATGTCGTCGGCACTCTCGAAGGTCTCGGTGAGCAGCACGTTGTGCTTGCTGTCCATCCAGGTGAGGGTGTAAGGAGCCGCATGCTCATCGACGGTAACCATTGCCATTAGGGTGACGGCAGTACCCGGCTCGACGGTCTCCTCAGTCTCGGAGTTGTTGATATAGACCTCAGCCAGAGGCTCGGCAGTCTCAGGAGCGGTACCATTGAAGTCGTCCATGCAGAAGTAGGTGGCGGTAGTCAGGCCGTAGGAGTTCCTCTTCGTACCGTCGAAGGTGAAGGTGAGGTACTTCACGGTGCCTAACGATGTCAGGTCAACCCACTCCCAAGTATTGACATAGTAGCGGTCGGCAGCATTGGCAGAGCGGTAGTCAGCGAGGTAGAAATCCACGCTGTTGCCGTTGTCGGCGGTGATGATGACCTTGAAGTAGTCGCCCTCGCCGAAGGGTACTCCACCGTCGTCCGACATACCGTCGCCATTGACGATGTTGTCAACCGTCCATGCGCTGTTGGTGATGTAAAAGCCGCGGATGACATCGCCCTCAGGATTGTTGAGCACGGAAATCTTACCGCCCTGCGGGTAGGCTACTACGAAGTTCTCAGAGCCATCGTAGCCGCCGCCCACACAGTTGTTCCACTGGTCGGTGACGTAGCTGGTGAACGTGGTTGCCGTGCTGTTGGAGTACATGAAGTCGTAGTAGAAGTTCCAGTCGGGCATGGCACCGTTGTCGAACCTGTACGAACCACTGACGAACGAACCGAGAGGCAGGTTATCGCCCTTCTCCCAGCTGTTCTCTGCCAGGTAGAGATTCTCGAACGTTGCCGTAACGGCATCGCCAAGCACGATGGCACGTACGGTTGCCGAAGCGCTCTTTCCGGCAGCATCCTCAACGGTGAAGATGTAGTCAGTACACTCAGTCGGAGTGTCGGTAGCCGTGAAGAGAACGTCGATGTCGTCGGCACTCTCGTAGGTCTCGGTGAGCAGCACGTTGTGCTTGCTGTCCATCCACGTCAGGGTGTAAGGAGCCGTGCGCTCATCGACGGTCACCATAGCCATCAGCGTGACGGTAGAGCCAGCCTCGACGGCTTCCTCGGTATCAGAGTTGTTGATATATACCTCAGCCTCAGGCTCGTCGGTCTCAGGAGGCGTCACTTCCATGGTGAACGGCTCGGTATAGCTCACTGTCTCAGCAGGTATGCCACGCAGGCTGACGGGAAGGAAGAAGGCAATGTACTCTTCCTCGTCCTCCAGACCTGTCACCTCGATGGTGGTCTCGGTGTTGGCGGCTACGTCCTTCTTGGTCTCGACGTTCTCCAATGCTGAGGCTGTGGGAGCGATGGCGGAGGACTTCTGTACGACGTAATAAACCGTAGCAGCGATGTCGGTCTTCACCGAGAACGTTGCCTTGCCGTCAAGATGTGTGAGCACCTGCGGAGAGCCTTCGGCCATCACGGGTGCGCTCTGTGCGGTAGCGTCGTACTCGTAGGCACCGATGGTGGCGTTCTCCGCCGGACGATCCTTGCCAGTGATGTCGGTCGTTACGTAGTCGAGTGCCTGTGCGGTGGTCAGGTCGCCCTCCAGGTCGTTGGCAGGCTCCAGCACCTCCTCGCTCAGGAAGGTAACGGTCTTGTTGATGCAGTTGGTGGCACCCGTAGCCGTTACAAAGGCAGCGAAGTCACCCTCGGTGTCGGCAGAGGCACGGTAGAAGTTCTCGCCGGCAGTGCTCATGACGTTGTTCTGGAACGTCATCTTCGTCAGGTTCTCATCGTGGAAGAGGTTGACGGCATAGCCGCTGGTCTCGTTCTGGATGATGTTGTTCACCACGTTGACGTTCTCGCCGTAGCCTGCGTCAAACTTCTTGCTCAAGGCGAAGGCAACGCCACCGTTCTCACCCGTCATGCGGATGGTGTTGTAGGCTACGTTCACATATTTTGCCTTGGTTGTGCTGAACCTGAATGCGCAGTAGCTCGCGTTGAGCGAAGTCATGTTGACAACGTTGTTGGCAACGATGACGGGAGCAGCCGCCGTACCTATCATGTCGCGCAGGTAGATGGCCGTGGTGTAATAGTCGGGAGCCACGTTGAACGTGTTGCCCGTAATCTCTAGCGGTTCGCTGTACTCGTCGCGCAGCTGAACGTCCATGACGCCCGTGCTCATCTTCGTGTTGACCGTAGCCTCGATGATGACGGTGTTGTTGCGAATCTTCGCACCCAGCTCATCCTGTACGTAGATGGACTTACTGCCCTGGTTCTTGAAGGTGTTGCCCTCCACGATGCCGCCAACCTCCTTCGGCAGTGACACGTAGCTTGTTCCACCCATGTTCACGCCGATGTAGCCGCCCTCCAACAGGCAGTCCTTGACGGTGAGGTAGTCGTTGTTCTTGTTCTCACCGTCCTGTACGCTGTGGCCGATGAGGTTGACGTCCTGCTGAATCTCCTTCGATGTCACAGCATGGATGTAGCAGTTGTCGATGGTGCAGTGGCGGCTCTGGCCCTTCACCATGACGACAGCGTCGTAGCTGAGGTCGGTGGTGGTGACTTCAAGGTTACGCAGCGTGACAAACTGTGCCTCGTAAAGCGTTATGACGCCATGTGCCTTGGAGCCCTCGTCGTCTGAATAACCGCCTGAGAAATAGACGTTATGGAAAATCTTCACGTCGCGCTGGCCGCTCTCGCTCTCAATGGTGAGGGTGTTGACGGCACCCATGCCTGGGATGTAGGGAACGCGAACCTTCTCGTTGTATTCGCCTGCCTTCACCTTCAGCGTGACGGCTCCTTCCATGCCCAGCGTGCCAAGGTCGTCAATGGCAGCCTGGATGGTGGCGTAGTCGCCGCCCTGTCCTACGGTGTAGTCGCCGCTCTTGCCTGTTGTCACGCTAATGGAGGCAGTGACGGGGGAGGTTACGTCAACGGCAGAACCGTTGACCACGATGCTGTTGAGCGTGGTGCTGGCTGTCTGGCCGACGGTTGCCTCAGCGTCCACGTCGATGGTCAGCCAGAAGTAGTAGGTACCTGTCTGGGTAATGTCGTAGGAACCGTTGAACTCCTCGTTGGCAGAGAAGTTGGCGCTAGTGCCCGTCTGGTAGATGTGCTGTGCTGCAGCGGCCTGGCCGTCAGCGGTCACATTGAAGGCTGTGATGGTGGCTGGTGTCAGCTCTCCCTCGGCCTCAACGGCAATCTTCAGCATCTTCACGTCGGTCTGTCCCTTCAGCACCTCGCTGATGCTGATGTCCTCAGCCGTTACGCCTAGGATGGTGACGTCGGCCTTCTTGTAGCCTTCGGCCAATACGGCGAAGTTAGGCTTCGTGTAATAGCCCCTGCCCACGTACTTGAGGGTCACGGGACCGTCAATAATCATGGGGTCGAACTTTGCTGACGAGCCAGTCACGTCCTTCAGCAGGTGGGTGTCGTCAACGGCCGTTCCCTCATAGATATAGAGGTGAGCGCTGTAGTTGAAGGTGAATCCCATGTCGGTCAGTCGGATGCTCTGTGCCTCGCCGGTGGGAGCAATCGTGATGGTGGCATCCACACCGTCTGCACCGTCGGCGTTAGGACCGCCGTCGTCGTAGATGCTTAATGACTGGCCGAGACCCAGGCTGATGGTGCCGTGGTCGCCAGCTGTCATACACTCGACGGCAGGGTTCTCCACCTCCACGCTGGTGCCTGCCGTGAACGGCGTGATGCCGTTAGGCTGTCCTACGGAGGCAATCTTCGTCACGTCCACCTGCACCTTGGCACCTACGGCTGCCGTGCCGAGGAAGTCGCCCTTCAGGGTAAAGTTGGTAGTGCCGTCAACAGGCGACTCGTTGAGTGTGAATTTGTAGCCGTCGCCGTCAGCGGAAACGGTGGCGTCGAGCTGTGTGTTGCCCTTGAAGAGCTTCAGGGCCAAGGGATCCATGGCATCCTCGTTCTTCGTCATCGTGAACCAGATGCCTGTCACGTTGTCAGGATTCAGCGCGCCCGTAGCCGTCACGAAGGCGTTGGCCAGGGGTACGTTCGTCTTTCCTGTCTGAGGACCGCCGATGCCGTCGTAGTTAGAGCCCGCACCCGTAATGGTCATGTTCTCCAGGGTGACGCACTTGACGGTGGCCTTCCAGCCCCTGCATGCCTTGGCATAGACATAGATGAAGCCTACGGCCATGCTACCGTCGGCAGCACGCGACACGTAAGTTTCCGGGCTCTCGCTCGTGTAACCCTCGCTAGCTACCATGCCGCCACGGGTGACGAGCACGTCGCCTTCAGGAAGCGTGGAGTTCTTGTTTACCTGACTGGCTGAGGTTGCCCATGTAAAACCGCTGTCATCGGGCGTTCCGCTATACACCTTCATGTAGGTAGGATAGCTGCCTGACGACATGTCAGGAAGAATGTCGATCATGGAATAAGTAATCTGGATACTCATTCCTGCTACGGCTGGTTGGAACACGGTCAACGACTGCGAGTTGTTGGCACTCGACGAGGCGATGTCAGCATCGCCCATGAAGTCGTAGAACGTAATCTCTTCGTCGGCAGCCACCGTGATGGTCTGCTTGCCGAACTGCAGCTGATTGACTACGTTGTCGGCCCAAGCCCCTAAGGGGATGAGCGTCAGCAGTAGCAATAGCCACAGGTGTCTTCTAAACGTTTGTTTCATAATTTGTAATTTTTGAAAAGTTGTTATTGTATGTTATTTGATAATGACTTTCTTTGCTGTCCCGTCGCTCTTGCGGAGGATATATACTCCCTTTAAGCTTTGAGCTTTGAGCTTTGAGCTTTGAACGAGACGTCCGTCAAGGGTGTAATAACTCCCCTCCCTTGGGGAGGGGTTGGGGGTAGGCTCTATTCCCGTCGCTGCCTGTATGGCTGCTATCGAGGCCTCCAGGTGCAGGTCTTCGGCTCCGGCTATTTCAGTAGAGGTTTCGCCTAATTCTGCAATCACCTGGTTTACACCTGTATATACACGTACGAAGTCAATAAAGTCAAGATTGACTGGCTGGCGGTTCTCGTCAATGGCCCACGAGATGTCGATGCTGCAGGCATCCTTCTTGATGTTGGGCTGGTTGTCGGCATAGCCGTAGGCCAGGAACATCAGCACCCACTCGCCATATTCCTCGCCCTGCACCTCCATGGTGTAGCGGTAGGCGTTGCGGGGCAGACGTGTGCCGGTGAACGTGAGGTTATCGTCGAGCCATTCAGGATAGTACTCCTGCAAGTGGTTAAACTGGTTCATGCGGGGAATGACGCCGGAACCGCCTCGGTTGTCGGTCCAGGGAATGGCCTGCATGGGGTTGCGCTGGTAAGTGACGGAGTAGCCGTAATCCACCAAGCCCACGCTATCGACATCAGCCGAACCGCTGATTTCATACCACGGGTCATCGGGCAGGAGGTTGTGGTTGACGTCTTTCGACACCATCACGATGCCCGGCTCGCTGCTGCCGCCAGGCACAGTGCGGAACGCCATACTCTGCATGGCATTGCCCTTGATGAAGAAGTCGCGCTGTCCGCTGATGTTGGCAATGCTGTGATCGAAGTGGAACGTCACGTAACCTCCCCATCCGCCGAGCGAGATGAGCGAGCCGTTGTTGTTGGCAATAGCTGCCGTACACTTGGCCGCCATCGTCTGGGCATTGTCGCCCGGCTCGTACAGGGGAATGTCGTTGACAAACTGTCCTGGTGCCGGCACGTACTCGTCAACCGCCAGGATATAGGGGCTGTGCGTATCGCCGTCGGTCATCTGTTGCGCCACTGCATGGCTAAATGATAAATGATAAATGATAAATGATAAACCTAGTATCATTAACCATCTTACATTAATCATTGAACATTTAACATTAAACCTTAAATCATTATTCTTCATCGCATTCTTCTTTGTCATTTATCATTTATCATTTATCATTTAGACGCGTAGCGCCGCTAAAAAGGAACTCCGCATGTCCGGGAATGTCGCCCGTCGATACCTTCCAGTCGAACGTGCCGTCAGGCAGGAAGTGGAGCAGTTCGCCGCTCGACACGTAGTTCTTGGCATCCATCAGGTAGAAGTCGCGCTCCTGTGGGTTGACGATGATGCCGTAGGGCATGCGCATGGCAGCTACCTCCGGGGCATCGCTCAGCTTATTGGTCACCAGTTCGTGCGTGCGTACATTAATAATACCGTAGCTGATGGTGTTGCGCTGTTCTGTCTCGCTCCATTCAGAGCCGAAGTAATACAGCGAGTCGCCCACGATGCACATATCGCTTACGGCGTAGGGGAGGGAACCGACAACCTCGTACGTCGTACCTCGTGGCTCGAGCCAATACATAGTCGCCTTCCTGTTGATATAGTTGCCACGCGAGGTCACCCACAGCTGACCATACTTGTCGGCACGGCAGCGGTGCAGGTTCACGCCCACGTCGATCTTCCGTTCCTCTTTAAACGTCTGCAGGTCAATCACGCTCACCGTATGGTCGTAGATGGGGGCGATGTATCCGCCGCTGTTGGCCACGTAGAGCTTGCCGTCGATGACGGCCATCTCCTCTGGCTGGTAGCCTACCGTAACGGTCTTCGTCACCTCAAGCGTCAGCGTGTCAACCTGATAGACCATGCCTGTCTGCGCCTCGGCATTCAAATCGACAGGACCCACATACGAGCTGACGTAGGCGTAGGGACCGTCGAACGTCACATAGCGGCAGTTGGGAATATCCACCTGTCCGATGCGCTGGCAGTTGTCGGCATGTACCACTTCCACCTTGTCGGAGCAGTTCACCACAATCCACATCTTGCTGCCGTATATCTTGATGTCGTTGCCCACATCGCCCAGCTCCTTCACTACCGACGGGTTCCGCTCTGCGTAGATGTTGCGCCAGTAATGCACCGTCGGGGTGTTGCCGGAGAGGTCCAGGTAGTCGAGCGTACACTTGTTGCTGCCCATGTTGCCCTCGCAAAGCACGTACATGCCCACGATGTCGCTCACCACAGCCTCCTTGCCCGTGTCCTCCTCCTCGGCATACACGATGAGGTGCTCATCGCGGCAGGAGGAAAACGCTAACGATAACGTTAACGCTAACGATAACGTTAACGATAAGGCTGCGATTTTCCTGTTTATCTTAGTAATCATAATTCTCAATTTTCAATTCTCAATTCTCCATTGTTAGCGTAAGCGCAAAGTTCCTTCCCGGCAT
>JAILHP010000206.1 GCA_024695705.1 Prevotella sp.
GTGGGATACCAGATGGAAATGGACTTCGGAAAGAAGGGGCGCAACCGCCACCAGAGCGTGAGACTGTTATAGGCCTCACCCGAAGTTAAAGTTGAGAGATGAATGATTAAAGATGATATATATGAATAGACAGATGAATAATTCAAAGAAGAATGACAGGAAGATGTCAAGGATGTTGCAGGGCGCAGCATTCTTCATTCTTTATTCTTCATTCTTCATTTTACTGACTAGTTGTTTTGGCGGTCGTTCGACCATGGCCAACGGCGGTGAGGTGACGGGCGTGAGCGGAAAGGCTTTCGCCGAGCCTACGCCTTACGGTATGACCCTCATCAAGCGTGGACACCTGAAGATGGGTATTGAGGAACAGGACTCCCTGTGGGGTCGTCAGACACCGTTGCGTGACATCTCCGTGGAAGGTTTCTGGATGGACGAGACGGAGGTGACCAACTCACAGTACCGTCAGTTTGTGTATTATGTTCGTGACTCCATCCTGCGTGAGCGTCTGGCTGACCCTGCCTATGGTGGCGACGAGACTTACAAGATTGAGGAGGATAAGTACGGTGAGCCCGTCAAGCCTCACCTGAACTGGAAGAAACCGCTGCCCCGCAAGCCTAACGAGGACGAGGAGCGTGCCTTTGAGAGTCTGTATGTCACACACCCCGTAACGGGCGAGAAGATGCTGGACTGGCGTCAGATGAACTACCGCTACGAGATTTACGACTACGTGGAGGCTGCCAAGCGTAAGTACCGCACTACCTTGGAGGAGCGTGACCTGAACACCGACCACTGGGGGGCCACGAACACGCCGCCCATCTATATTTCGAAGGATACGGCATACATTGACGACGAAGGCAAGATTGTCTCTGAGACGATTACCCGTGAATATACCGGCGAGTGGGACTTCCTGAACACCTACATCGTCAACATCTACCCCGACACCACCTGCTGGGTGAACGACTTCCCCAATGCGGAGAACGAGGCCTACATGCGCTACTACTTCAGCAACGCTGCCTATAACGACTATCCCGTGGTGGGCGTGTCGTGGGAGCAGGCCAATGCCTTCTGTGCATGGCGCACGGAGTTCCTGCTGAAGGGACTGGGTCCGCAGGCCCGTTTCGTACAGCGCTACCGTCTGCCGACCGAGGCAGAGTGGGAGTACGCTGCACGCGGCAAGGATCAGAATGAGTTCCCCTGGGAGAACGAGGACCTGGCATCAGGCGAGGGCTGTTTCTTTGCCAACTTCAAGCCGGCCTCGGGTGACTATACGCAGGACGGCAACCTGATAACCAGTCGTGTCGGCATCTACCAGGCCAACAGCAACGGCTTGTACGACATGGCGGGCAACGTGGCCGAATGGACGAGCACGGTCTATACGGAGGCTGGTGTATCGTCGATGAACGATATCAACCCGCAGCTGAAGTACAACGCAGCGCGGGAG
The DNA here is from genome assembly GCA_024695705.1 of Prevotella sp. Lineage (GTDB taxonomy): Bacteria > Bacteroidota > Bacteroidia > Bacteroidales > Bacteroidaceae > Prevotella. The sequence goes on from JAILHP010000206.1 coordinate 1,439, forward strand.
GATCCCTACCGTTTGAAGAAGAAGAGCGTGCGCGGCGGCTCGTGGAAAGACCCTGCCAGCTACATTCGCTCTGCCTGGCGTTCGTATGAGTACCAGAACCAGCCGCGTTCCTATGTGGGCTTCCGCTGTGTGCGCAGTCTGGCCAGCACGACGAGCGAGAAAATCAAGGTGAAGAAAAGCAAAAGGAAGTAACGTTGAGTGCTGAGTATTGAGCGACATTTGGAAATTGTCAAATTGTAAATTGTCAAATCGTAAATTATAAGGATGACTAAGTATAGTAGTATCAATATTGTCTATCGCTTGCAGAAGTGGATGGACAGCGTGCCGGGACAGACGTTCCTCAACTATGCCTATAGCTGGGGTGCCTCTATTGTGATTCTCGGTACATTGTTTAAGCTCACCCATATCAAGGGTGCCGACCTCATGCTTTGGTTGGGTATGGGTACGGAGGTTGTCGTGTTCTTCCTGTCAGCCTTTGACCGCCCGTTTGACAAGACGGCCGACGGCATGGAGCTGCCCACCCATGTGGGAGCTGTCGAGGGAGTAACGGTAGCTGGCGCTGTAGGTGCTACTGAGCCTACTGGTGCCGAGCCTTATGAGCCCGATGAGTCTGACGAAGGCTACAGACCCGCTGTGGCTGCTGCCGTGAGTGGTGGCGGTGTGAGCGGCGGCGTCAGTGGCGGCGGCGTTATCGGTGGCGGCAGCGTCATTGTGGGCGGTGGAGGTTCCGTCGGCGGAGGCGAAGGTGCTGTCAGCGGTGGCGGTGTTGTTGCCGGTGGCGGTGGCCAGACCATCATTATCGGTGGCGGTGGTGGAGGCGGCGGCTATCGTCCTGCCGGAGCCGGTGAAGGCCACGAGGGTAATGAGGCTATTGAACCCAATAAGCCCATTGACTTCACAGATAACAATGAGCCCGTTGAGGCTGCTAGTGTGCCTGCATCTGTCCCGCCGTTCACGCCTGACATGACCGACGCTACCAACGCCTACGTTGAGGAGCTGCAGAAGCTGACCGAGGTGCTGGAGCGCGTATCGGAGCAGAGCCGTCGCCTGACGACCGACTCTGAGGAGATGGAGAACCTGAACCGCACGCTGACCGGCATCTGCAAGGTCTATGAGATGCAGCTCAAGAGCGCCAGCTCACAGATTGGCACCATCGACGAGATTAACGAACAGACCCGCCACATGGCAGAGCAGATCAAGGAGCTCAATAACATCTATGCCCGCATGATTGATGCCATGTCGGTTAGAGCAGGTTTGAACGGATAATAATTGAAAATTGTCAAATTGTAAATCATAATAATGGCAATTAAGAAGCGACCACTGAATCCGCGCCAGAAGATGATCAATCTGATGTACGTCGTCCTCATGGCCATGCTCGCGCTGAACGTCTCGACCGAGGTGCTCAACGGCTTCTCACTCGTGGAAGAGAGCCTGCACCGCACGACGGACAACTCGGCGATGCAGAACAATGCCATCTATTCTGACTTCGAGGAGCAGATGAAGGCAAACCCTGCCAAGGTCAAGGAGTGGTTTGAGAAAGCACAACAGGTAAAGCAAATGAGTGACTCGATCTACAACATGGCCGAGGAACTCAAGCTGGCCATTGCCCAGGAGGCTGACGGCAGCGATGCCGACGTGCATAACCTGGTGAACAAGGAGAACCTGGAGGCTGCCAACCAAATCATGCTGTCGCCCAGTGGCGGACGCGGGGAAGAACTGAAGCTTGCCATCGACTCCTATCGGAAGCGTATCCTGACCATGATAGAAGACTCGACGCAGCGTAAGATAATCGGCAGTAACCTTTCGACCGAGTTGCCGAAGAACGCCCTGACCCTGGGCAAGAACTGGCAGCAGTATATGTTTGAGAACATGCCCGTGGCAGCTGCCGTCACCCTGCTGACCAAGTTGCAGAGCGACGTGCGCTATGCCGAGGGAGAGGTGCTTCACACGCTGGTGAGCAACGTCGATTTGAAGGACGTGCGCGTCAACCTGCTCAGTGCCTTCGTCATTCCCAGCTCACAGACCATTGTCCGCGGCGACAAGTTCTCGGCACGTATCGTCATGGCTGCCGTCGATACCACGCAGACGCCTGCCATCTATGTGGGCGGCCGTCAGCTTGACCTGAAGGACGGGCTCTACGAGACGGTGTGCGGACGAACGGGTGACTTCACCCTGGCAGGTTACTTGGAGGTGATGAACAGCAACGGCGACCGCATACGCCGTGACTTCGAACAGAAATATACCGTTGTTGATCCGAGTGCTACGGTGAGCGCCGACCTGATGAACGTGCTCTATGCCGGATACAATAACCCCATCAGCGTCAGTGTGCCCGGCGTGCCCCTCTCGAAGGTGCAGGCATCAATCTCTGGCGGTACGCTGACTCCCGTGAGTGCCGGACACTACATCGCCCGTCCGTCGGCAGTGGGCAAGGACGTGACCATTACCGTCACCTCGACCAATACCGGACGTGCGCAGCAGATGGGACAGTTCACGTTCCATGTGCGTAAACTGCCCGACCCGACGGCCTATATCGCTACGTCAGATGCTGATGGCAATGCCGGACGCTTCCGTGGCGGCGGTCTCTCGAAGCAGCAGCTGATGGCAGCCGATGGTATCGGTGCCGCCATCGACGACGGCATCCTCGACATCACCTTCAAGGTGCAGTCGTTCGAGACGGTGTTCTTCGACAACATGGGTAACGCCGTGCCGATGCAGAGTGAAGGCTCGCGCTTCTCCGGACGTCAGAAGGACGCATTCCGCAAGCTGTCGCGTAACAAGCGTTTCTACATCTCGCGTGTAACGGCTGTCGGTCCTGACGGCATACAGCGTACGCTGCCCGCATCGATGGAGGTGATAGTGAAGTAAGGGAAGCCTCACCCCCCGCCCTCTCCAAAGGGAGAGGGGGCCGAGGGAGTTGAAAGTTGAGAGTTGAGAGTTGAGAGTTGAGAGTTGAAAGTTGAAAGTTGATAATAAGAGTAGAGTCATGAAAAGAATATTTGGAAGCCGAATAATGATGATGATTTGTTTATCATTTATCATTTTTCATTTATCATTTAGCGAAGCGTCCGCCCAGCCTGCCTCACGTCGCAAGAAGCCGGTGAACACGGAGGAGAGCGGAGTGGTATCGCCTGAGGTGAAGCCTGTCAATGGGAAGGATGACAAGAAACCCGGCGACATCAAGCCTGGTGCTGACATCAAGCCCGGTGCTGACGTGAAGCCTGGTGACAAGAAGCCTGGTGACAAGAAACCCGGCGAGGATGTGACGCCTTCCGACAGGAAGCCCGCCGTACGTCCCGTTACCCGTCCCGGCACCCGCCCTGGAACGCGACCCGGCACCACGCCTGAGCAGACGCGTCCCCGACAGGGACAGCTGACACAGCGTGCCCGCATGATGTTCCCCACGGCCCTCGACATGCCCGAGGATGTGGTATGGCGGCGTGACATCTACCGTGAGCTGGACCTGACAAAGGATGCCAACGGCGGACTCTACTACCCCGTGCAGCCTGTAGGACGTGAGATGAACCTGTTTACCTACATCTTCAAACTGGTGCAGAACGGCTATGTCCCAGCCTACGAGTACCGACTGGACGGCAACGAGGTGTTTACCGACTCGGCGAAGGTCGATTTCAAAACGCTGCTCTCCGACCATAGCATCTTCTATGAAGAGAGAGACGGCAAGATACACGTGGATAATAGTGATATCCCCTCGTCGGAGGTCACCATGTACTACCTGAAGGAGTGTGCCTACTACGACCAGGGCAACTCCACCTTCCACCGCAAGGTGCTGGCCCTGTGCCCCATCATGCTGCGTGAAGGCGACTTCGGTGGCGATGCCACGAAGTACCCGCTCTTCTGGGTGAAGTACAGCGACCTGGAGCCGTTCCTCAGCCGCCAGACGGTGATGACGAGCAGCCTGAACAATGCTGCCACCATGTCAATGAGCGACTACTTCACGCTGACCAAGTACAGCGGAAAGATCTATAAGACTAACAACATGCTGGGCCGCACGCTGGCACAGTATTGTCCTACCGACTCGCTGATGGCCCAGGAGCAGGAGCGCATTGAGAAGGAGCTGACCGACTTTGAGTCAGGACTCTTTGGCTCTTCTCTGAAAAACGACAGCACTGGCGTAGCTGACTCTACAGAAGTGGCACCTGCTGCTGCCGACCTGAAACCTGCTAAGGCCACGAAGAAAAAGAAGCGCACCCGTCGGGAACGTGCATCCCGCAACAGCGGCAGCTCTCCTGCTTCGTCGTCAGGAAGTGCCGCCCGCGTCTCTGTCCGCAGACAACGGCATTAATAGTTAGGAGTTAGGGAAGTTAAGAGATAAACAATTGTTGTTAAATATAAGTCGTACGATTATGAAAAAGTTTTTTACAGTATTGAGCGTTGTTGCACTGTTGTTCGTGGCAACGCCGTCGCAGGCCCAGAAGGTGCAGATCGGTCTGAAGGGTGGTTATAACTTGATGAGCATGTCGTTGTCGTCGGGCTCGTCCGTCCTCAACAAGTCGAATCGTTCGGGATTCTTTATTGGTCCGGCCGTTAGGGTAGGCTTCCCTGTTCCCGGACTGGGAGCTGACATCGCTGCTGTCTATGACCAGCGTGAGGGTAAGATTGATGACACTACCATCAAGCAGAAGAGCATCAACGTGCCCATCAATCTCCGTTACACCATCGGTCTGGGAGAAATGGCAGGTATCTATCTTGCTGCCGGTCCGCAGTTTGGCTTCAATGTCGGTGACACCGACTTCACGCTCAAGAACGGTTTGACTCACGACACCAGTGAATACCGTCTGAAGAAGTCATCGTTCAGCGTGAACGTGGGTGGCGGTCTCGTTCTCATTGACAACCTGGAGATTGGCGTCACCTATAACATCGCGTTGGGTAAGACGGCTGATATCACCTGGGATGGTGTCAAGGATGCCTACGATTCGAAGAACAATGCATGGCAGATTCACGCTGCTTACTAC
>JAILHP010000028.1 GCA_024695705.1 Prevotella sp.
CGGCACGCTTGCCACCCTTGTAGTAAGTGATGATGGCTGCGAGACCGAATACCAGACCCTTGGGCAGCTCGCCCTTGCGCTCCAGATAAGTCTTCACGCCGGGCAGGTCGCGAGCCTGGAATTTGGGGAATGAGTTCAGCATGATGCTCGTTACCTGGTGATCGACGAACGGGTTGTCGAAGCGTTCCAGCACGTCGGCAGCAAACTTCTCCAGCTCGTCCATGGGGAGGTCGAGGGTCTGCATGAGCTCGTCGAACTGTACCTTGTGGATGTACTTGCCGATCACCTCGTGCTGGCAGGCATCGCGAACGATGTTCACGCCGCTGAGGAAGGCTACGGGAGAGAGTACGGTGTGCGGGCCGTTGAGCAGCGTCACCTTACGCTTGTGGTAGGGCTCCTCTGAGGGAACGAACAGCACGTGCAGGCCGGCCTTGTCAGCAGGGAACTCCTTTTCTACTTCCTTCGGAGCCTCGATGACCCAGAGGTGGAAGGTCTCAGCCTGTACCACGAGGTTGTCACGATAGCAGACTTTCTCCTGAATCTCCTTGATCTCGTTGCGGGGGAATCCCGGCACGATGCGGTCAACGAGTGTGGCATAGACGCCGCAGCTCTCCTCAAACCACTTCTTGAAGCCCTCGCCCAGCTGCCACAGCTCAATGTACTTGTAGATGCACTCCTTCAGCACGTGGCCGTTGAGGAAGATGAGCTCGCAGGGGAAGATGATAAGTCCCTTCGAGGGGTCGCCGTTGAAAGTCTGGTAGCGACGGTAGAGCAGCTGCACGAGTTTGCCGGGATAGCTGCTGGCAGGAGCATCTTCCAGCTTGCACGCGGGGTCGAAGGCGATGCCTGCCTCGGTGGTGTTGGAGATGACGAAGCGAATCTCGGGCTGGTCGGCCAGTGCCATGAAGGCAGCATTCTGCGTGTAGGGGTTCAGCGCACGGCTGATGACGTCGATGCGCTCCAGGGTGTTGACGGGCTTTCCGTTCTCACGTCCCTGCAGGTTCACGTGGTAGAGGCAGTCCTGTGCGTTGAGCCAGTCAACCATACCTTTCTCAATGGGCTGTACGACAACGACACTTCCGTTGAAGTCGGTCTTCTGGTCCATGTTCCAGATAATCCAATCAACAAATGCGCGAAGGAAATTTCCCTCACCAAACTGAATCACTTTCTCGGGCATCACGCTCTTGGGCGCGAACTGTTTGTTTAACGGTTTCATTGTTCTGTAATTGTTTTTATTGTTTGTTTCTTATTTGCTGCTGCAAAAGTAGATATAAAAAATCGGAGCGCCAAAAAATGACGCCCCGAAGTCTCTAAAATCTGCGTAAAGGTTTGCGGACTTTCACGCTTTTTACCTTTTTACTTTTTTACCTTTCCGACACGTACTTGTGTAACGTCTTGCGGACGGCACCCTTGCCGGCATACAGCTCCTTGACCATTCCCTCAATCTGCTCGCCAAGACCAGCCTCGTAGAGGTCAAGGCCGAAGACGTCCTTGCGGCTGTAGAGCTGACGCAGCGGACTCCAGTCCTGATCGGGCTTGCCAATCTCCAGCGGAGCCACAATCTGCTGCAGTTCCTCGAGCATGGGGTCGGGAGAACAGTCGAACGGTGTGCCGTCGTCCTTGATGCCCTTCAGGTAGCGGGCATAGCCAGCCAGCGTGAGGGGGATGAGCACGAGGTTCGACATATCGAGGCCGCGGGCAATATACTTCTTCAGCGTCTCACCAAAGCGGATGGGCAGCTTCTGCGAGGTGTCCATCGCGATGCGCTGCGGAGCGTCGGGCATGAAGGGGTTGGGCAGTCGGCGGTTGATGACGGCACCGATGAACTCGTAGGGGTTGAGCACGCCCGGGTCAACGACCACAGGCATGGCCTCCATGTAGCCAATCTTCTGGATGAACGGACGCAGGTCCTCGTCCTGCATCTCTGCAGAGATAAGCGTGTAGCCCAGCATGCAGCCGTAGATACTCATCGCGGTGTGCAGCGGGTTCAGACAGGTGGTCACCTTCATGGTCTCTACCTTATCTACTGTCTCGCGCGTGGTGTAGAGCGCACCGCCCAGGTCGAGTGGGGGACGGCCGTTTGTGTAGTGGTCCTCAATGACCAGGTACTGCACTTCCTCGGCGTTCACGAAGGGTGCCGTAAACGTGTGCTTCTCCGTCTCGATGTAGTTGTTGTCCTCAAAGCCGTCCTGTGCCAGCAGCTCCTTCACCTTCTCGTGGGGACGCGGGGTAATCTTGTCAATCATCGACCAGGGGAAGGTCACCTTCGTCTCGTCCTTCAGGTAGTCGAGGAAGGCCTCAGGCACCAGTCCGTCTTTCACCCAACGCTCAGCATAGGCAAAGACGCCGGCCTTCACCTTGTCGCCGTTATGTGAGCAGTTGTCCATCGACTGTACGGTGAGAGGCAGTTTGCCTGCCTTGAAACGTTCGTAGAGCAATGCACACACCTTACCCATCGCAAACAGCGGTTGCATGCCGCGTTTCAGGTCTGCCTCATTGTAGGTGTATCCTTTCTCGGTGATGGTGAACGAAATCATCTGGAGGCTGGGATTACGGAAAATCTCCACCAGACGCTGCCAGTCGGGGAACTGCGGGTCGGCCTTCAGGGCTTCCGTCACGCTGGCAATAACCTTTTTCTCGATGGAGCCGTCAGAGCAGAGGTTGACGCAGAGCGACAGGTTATTGTAGGGCGCGTAGGCCTTGTCAATGACCTCGAAGTCGAAGGTCTCAGCCACGATGACGCCACGGTCGTATTTGCCCGTGTTCAGCGCATCGTTGAGGATGGCAGCGGGGAATGCACGGAAGATGTTTCCTCCGCCGAAGTGTACCCATGTGGGGTTGTCGTGTGTCTTCTGGCGCACGGCCTGGATGTCAAACTTAGGAAGCTCATAGCCTTTGGCT
>JAILHP010000139.1 GCA_024695705.1 Prevotella sp.
ACACGGTTGATGGCAACCAGTCTGTCTTTCAACTCTACGTCACTATTTACTTTAACATTTTTCATTGCCATAATCGTTTAGAATTTAAGTCCACCTTTACGAGCTGCGTCTGCAAGCGACTTCACACGGCCGTGATACAGATAACCGTTACGGTCGAAGACGACGGCGCTGATACCGGCCTCCAGAGCCTTCTTAGCCAGAAGCTCACCGACCTTCTCTGCCTGCTGGATCTTCGGCATAGCTTCCAGACCCAGTGAAGATGCAGATGCGAGTGTTTTACCTTCCAAGTCATTGATTACCTGAGCATAAATCTGCTTGTTGCTGCGGAAGACGCTCAGACGGGGACGCTCGGCTGTGCCGAACACGTTCTTGCGAATTCTATATTTGATCTTAATTCGTCTTTCTATTTTCTTCGTTGTCATAATCTTGAATTCTTAATTAATTCTTAATTCTTAATTACTTTGCTGATGCAGACTTACCCGACTTACGACGGATAACCTCACCCTTGAACAAGATACCCTTTCCTTTGTAAGGCTCAGGCATACGGAAAGAACGAATTTTAGCACAGATCAGACCGAGCAGTGCCTTGTCGCATGACTCGAGGATAATCTGGGGGTTCTGGTTACGCTCCATCTTGGTTTCAACCTTCACCTCCTGGGGAAGCTGGATGAAGATGGGGTGAGTGTAACCCAGTGCGAACTCGATGATGTTACCCTGGTTTGACACACGGTAACCAACACCTACGAGCTCCAACTCCTTCTTGTAGCCCTCACTCACACCGACAACCATATTGTTGATAAGTGCGCGATAGAGGCCATGAAAAGCCTGCTTCTGCTTGTAGTTCACAGGACTATTCTCGTCAATCTCAAATGTGATATGACCATCCTCGATCTTCATCTTGATAGAAGCGTCAACCTTCTGTGAGAGTTCTCCCTTGGGACCCTTTACGGTAACAATGCCGTCCTTGTCCTGAGCGACAGTAACGCCTGCGGGGATACTAATTGGCAATTTTCCTATTCTTGACATATTCTATCCTCCTATTAATAGACGTAGCAAAGGACCTCACCGCCAATCTTCAGTTCAGCGGCCTCCTTGTCAGTCATAACACCTTTAGACGTGGAAAGGATTGCGATTCCAAGTCCGTTAATTACTCTCGGCATGTCTTTGTAACCCGTGTAACGACGAAGGCCCGGGGTAGAAACCCTCTTGAGGCACTTGATAGCGTTCTCACGAGTGGCAGGGTCATACTTCAGGGCTACCTTGATAGTACCCTGAGGACCATCCTCAACGAACTTGTAGTTCAGGATGTAACCCTTCTCGAAGAGGATCTTGGTGATCTCCTTCTTCAAGTTTGACGCAGGCACTTCCACGACACGGTGATGAGCCATGATCGCGTTTCTGAGTCTGGTCAGATAATCTGCTATTGGATCTGTCATAAAAATAATGTTTTAAATTAATCGGGACTGCCCCGACAATATTAATAAAATCTCTATTCTTCTCTTATTACCAGCTGGCCTTCTTCACACCGGGTATCAGACCGCTTGATGCCATCTCACGGAACTGGATACGGGAGAGACCGAACTGACGCATGTAACCCTTGGGACGACCCGTGATCTTGCAACGGTTGTGCAGACGGATGGGGTTGGCGTTGCGGGGGATCTCCTGCAACTTGCGGGCTGCCTCATAAGCGGCCATGGCGCCCTCCTCAGTGGTTACGTCGGCAGTAGCGATAATCTTCTTCAGAGCCGCACGTTTCTCAGCGTAACGGGCAACAAGCTTGGCGCGCTTCACCTCGCGAGCCTTCATTGATTCTTTTGCCATATCTCTTAATCGTTTTTAGCGTTCTTGAATGGAAGACCGAATGCCTTGAGCAGTGCAAATCCCTCCTCATCGGTCTGAGCCGATGTCACGAAGGTGATGTTCATACCCTGGATGCGATCCACTGAATCGATATTAATCTCCGGGAAGATAATCTGCTCCTGGATACCCAGTGTGTAGTTTCCACGGCCATCGAACTTGCTCTCGATACCCTTGAAGTCACGGATACGGGGCAGTGCAATACGGACGAGCTTCTCGAGGAACTCGTACATACGCTCACGACGGAGGGTCACCATCACGCCAATAGGCATCTTCTTACGAAGTTTGAAGTTGGCGATATCCTTCTTGGAATAAGTGGCCACTGCCTTCTGACCGCAGATAGCCGAGATCTCGTTGATAGCCACGTCGATGATCTTCTTGTCCTGTGTGGCGTCACCCAGACCCTGGTTGACGACGATCTTCTTCAGGACGGGAATCTGCATTGCCGACGTGTAGTTGAACTGCTTCTTCAGAGCCGGAGCAATCTTCTCCTTATACTCTGCCTTTAACTGTGCTGTATTTGCCATTACTTAATCTCCTCCCCTGACTTTTTAGCGATACGGGTGACCTTCTTGCCCTCGCGCTTGATGGCGACACGGGTAGCCTTGCCACTCTTCGGATCAATCAAACTAATAT
>JAILHP010000169.1 GCA_024695705.1 Prevotella sp.
GTAATACATTTTGTGGAGTTTCGAGAGATGATGGAGTTAAAAGGAGTTAAAGATATAATAAGTAAAGAAGTTATGTAGTTAAGAAGTTAAGATGGAAACATTGAAGGAGAAAACGGCGAAAGGACTGTTCTGGGGAGCTCTGAACAATGGCGCGACGCAGGTGCTGAACCTTGTGTTTGGCATCTTCCTGGGTCGTCTGCTCTCTACGGAGGATTACGGTATTGTAGCACTGATTACCATCTTCACGCTGCTGGCAGGCTGCATACAGAGTGCGGGCTTCTCGCAGGCGTTGGCCAACCTGAAGACTCCCACGAAGCATGATTACAACGCCGTCTTCTGGTTTAACATCATCGCAGGCGGTATCCTGTATGTTGTCTTGTTTTTCTGTGCTCCGCTTATTTCGTGGTTCTTCGACCAGCCATTGCTGACCGAGGTTTCGAGGCTGGCATTCCTTACCATTCCGCTTTCGGCAATATGCATCGTTCCCAATGCCAAGCTGTGGATAGAGCTGCGCAACCGCGAACAGGCCATTGCCACCATCATCGCCCTGCTGACATCAGGCTGTTGCGGCGTATGGATGGCCTGGAACGGATGGGCCTACTGGAGCCTTGCGTGGCAACAGGTAATCTTCATTACCGTCGCTACGCTGCTGAAATACTATTTCACCCGCTGGGCACCCTCGTTGCCAGTTGATTTCAGTCCCATCCGACGGATGTTCCGTTTTTCGTCAAAGGTGCTGATAACCAACATGCTGACCGTTATCAGCCAGAACGTGCTGACCTTCATCTTCGGTAAGATGCTGCCCATATCGGCCGTCGGACTGTTCAACCAGGCCAACAAGTGGAACACCATGGGCAGCTCGCTGGTTTCAAAAACCATGGAGCAGGTGGCACAGCCCGTACTGGCCAGTGTGAGCGACGAGGAAGGCCGTCAGGAACGGGTGTTCCGCAAAATGCTCCGTTTCACGTCGTTCCTCTCATTCCCGCTGATGTTCGGACTGGCACTCGTGGCCTACGAATTCATCCTGCTAACCATCGGCCCGAAGTGGGAAGAGAGTGTCGTGCTGCTGCAGATACTCTGCGTCAGCGGAGCCTGCCTGCCCCTGCATACGCTTTACCAGAATGCCGTCATCAGCAATGGGCGCTCGGACCTTTTCCTCCGGCTGGTTGCGCTTCAGATTATACTTCAGATAACGATAGCTCTTTGTCTGACGCCCTTTGGCATCACCACGGTCGTTATCGCCTTCTCAGCCCTTAGCGTGCTCCTTACTTTTATGTGGCACCTGGCCCTGCAACGCATCCGACGCATCAGCCTCAAGGAAGCATTAAGCGACACACTACCCTTCGCCATCATTGCTCTTGGCTGTATGGCTGTAACGGGCCTACTCACAACATGGACTTCAGTGCTGTGGCTCCGCTTATTGCTGCGCGTGGTAATAGCAGCCCTGCTCTATCTGGGCATCATGAAACTGCTGCGTGTAAAAACGCTTGATGAATGCATGGCGTTCATCTTCAAAAACAAAAGAACAGAAGAATAAAAAAGCTTAAAGCTCAATGCTCAAAGCTCAAAGAAGTATAGGCTTTCCTCACACAGCGATACAACAGACTTGCTATACCTAACGGACAGCTGCTGCCCATGACGGTTGCCACCAGACGCGTGGACAGGTGTTGCGGACGGAAGGCACAGACCTCATCCACCTGTTTCATGGGAATCTGATTCCGCCGTGCCATCCTCAGCACGCTGATATACCCTAACTCCAACGGATAACGGAAGTTACCCTGTGGGTCGTGCTCCTCATAAAACCTGAAAACCTGGGCATTGGCTTGCAGGTAGGAACGCTTTGTCTTATCCTTCATCGTGACATTGGTGAACGACGCCGCGCTGTCGTCACGGTAATGATAGACCACGGCTTGGACAACCGAGCGCGAGGCATGGAAATAAAGACGCGGCATGATGGCCAAATCCTCGGCATAGTCAATGCCAGGAACAGGCATTATCTGATAACGTGTGTAAAGGTCGCGTTTGTACAAGCGAGCCCACACCATGCTCAACACGATGTTCTGGCACAGCAACAGCTTGAGGAACTTAGTCTTGGAACCTTCAAATGGCATGTAACGCTTGGTTAATTGTCCGTTACACATCATGGCATAGCCTCCATCCGTGATGTCGCTGTTGGTGGCCCTGGCCTTCTCAATCAACATTGTTACGGCATCAGTCGGCAGGGCATCGTCGCTATCCACATGCATCACGTAGTCACCCGTAGCTGCCTGAAGGGCTGTCAGGCGGGCAGCACCCAACCCCTTGTTCTGCTCATGGTGCAGAATCGTCACTTGCTGCTGGCGCTGGGGGAAACGTTCCAACACGCTGTTGAGCACGCCGATGCTGTCGTCAGGCGTGCAGTCATCCACAAAGATATACTCTATATCTTCGTAGGTCTGCAAGAACAGAGATTCCGCACACTGTGCTATATAGCGTTCAACGCCATAGACGGGTACAAGTACCGATACCTTCGCTTGATTCATACTCAATAATCACGTTTGGTTCTCTAGAGTTTGCAAATATACACATTTTCTTGCAGGCCCATTGCTAACTGCCTACAGCCAAATAATTAACTATTAGCCAACCATTCCATATCCAGAGCCAAAGGATGAGCAAGCCTACCAGGATGTGTAGGCTGAAATGGCGCAAGCCGTGCTCCTTATGGAACAGGAAACCGATGACGAGAGGGATGATGAACGCCCAGTGGGCCGTCATGATATAGACCTCGTTCAGACCAAAGCCCAAGCCCAGGTGCAGCACCATGTCAAAAGCCAGACACGACAGCAGCATCCAGAGGAAGCGACTGCGACGGCCATACCAGATGCCAGCCAGGAAGAGCAACACGATAATGACCTCAAAGACGTAGTTGTACCACGAACGGTAACTCACGATGGCCGGACGGGTACGCAGACAATCCTCCAACAGATAATCACGATGCAACTGGAAACTCTCACCCAACAGGTTCTCGACGGTGCTTTCCCAACGAGGTGTGCTGATGTCGGTCCAGGCGCCGAAGCCCGTCTTGCTCATGGGTTTTCCCTTATTAGCATTCCACGGGTCTTTCATGTTACGCTCATGCTCCTCCCACAGGTGCTGCTGGTAACGGCGCTTGCCCTCAATGGCAATCGACGCGGAGTCGTAAAGCGTTGTGGTGGTATCGGCCACCGCCTTGATATAGGCCTTTAAGTCGGCAACGCTTTGTGCACGACGCTCGGCTGCTTTCTTCTCCTCACGCGGCTTAATGTAGGTCTGATGCTGCCATTCCGCATAGCCCCAAATCAGGGCAGCAGGCAAAAGGATGCCAAGCAGCAGATAGCCTGGACGCCAGAAACGCTTGCCATTGGTAAAGAGTGCCATGATAAACGTCTTCACACCATTGCTCATCGTCACGCCAGCCGTCAGCAGGAAAAGCACAACGGTCTGGAAAATGGTGAACTTCTTGCCCGTCTGCATCTTCTTGCCTGCCAGATAGACGGTCAGCATGAGCAGCGTCATGGAGCCTGCAAAGTGGTCGGGGACGATATAGGACAGCGTGATAAAGGCAAACGAGAAGGTCAGGTAAGTGAGCAGGTTGGCATCGAGACGGCCCAGTCCGATAACCTCACGCATGGTACGACGGATGAAGACAAAGGTATAGAGCGTGAAAATCATGAGGATAACAGCCACTATAATCGGTGCCATGTTCTTGTCCGTCCATGCATAGAGCCAGCCGTTGATTTCCGTCAGTGGCCACAGGAAGTCAGCCAACAGCGGGTGACGATGGACGAAGAAGGCCAGATGCCACTGCGTCAGCGTGCTATAGATGAGCGAGTCGAAGCCCGACACGCGGAAGTTGTCGTAGAAGTCGGTCGTCTTCTGCGTATGTAGGAAGATGTCTGCATACTTGCTGACAATGAGGTAGTTCAGCCACGTAAAGTAAGCCATCAGCGGAATGGAGGCAATCCATTCGCTTGGACGGATGGCGAGTAACTTGATAATCTTGAATATTGTCTTCATCATTATTATTTACGATTTAAAGATTTTCGATTTACCTTTTTACTTTTTTACCTTTATCCCTTTGTCGGCCCAGGCTAATAGTTCGCGGTCACCACGACTGTCACCATAGGCACATATATAATAAGGTGTACGGTCGCCGAAGATGTCCGTTACCCTGCGTACCTTCTCCGAACCATAGCAGTTGGGTGTGAGGAAACGGCCAGTCAACACGCCGTCCTGTACTTCAATCTGTGTGCCTACCACCTCGACATCAGGGAAGAAGGGCTGCACCCAGTTCTCGATGCTGGCACTCACGATGAACACACGGGCACCGTCCTGCTGAGCCTGCCGTAAGGCCTCCACGGTGTCGGCACGCAGGATGTGGGCGTATTGGGAAGCAAACTCCCGACCACACTGAGAAAAGCGCTCCAAAGTCCAGCCACGGAAAAAATGGGAAAAGACCTTCTGCTTTGTCTTTCCATTATGATAGAGGCGGAGCTTCATCAACACCAACAGGGGGGCATAGCACAGCATTCCCCAAAGGAATGCCCAGCGTCCGCAAGCAAAGCGGATGAACAGCAACAGCGTATCGCGGGTGGTCAGCGTTCCGTCGAAGTCGAAAATCACTATCTTCTTTCTTACTTCCATGGCAGCAATGATAACAGTTTATGAATAATCCAAGCCAACAGCAGCGCAATGGCTGTCATCAGGAACATGGTTCCCCAATAACCGAGGTCGTAGGGACGCAGGTACTTGAGTACAAAGTTGACATGAACCAGATAAAGCTCCAGGCTTACCATGCCTACGAAGGCCAAGCCCTTCAGTCCCCACTGCGGCAGGTAGGCAAGTGCCTTGCACAGCAACAGCAGGGCGGAGACGGTCAGCGGGATATAGACCATACGCTCCATGAACAACGGGAAGCGTCCGCGCAGTCCGTTCTCGAAGTTGATACACACGCCGAAGCTCAGCACAAATACCAGTAGGAGCAGCCAGAAAGCATGGGGCTCCAGCTGGCGCTCCTCCTTCACCCACTGGCCAGCATTGATGCCTAACAGGAAGATTGGCACCCGACTGAACAGGATTTCCAGATGGCCCAAGGCTCCATTCAGGGGTTTCCAGTATTGCAAGAGAACACAAAACACCATTGCCAATACGGGTAGCCAACGCCACATGCTGTACTTCCTGATGAGCATTATGTAGAACGGTGCCAACAGGTAGAAGGCGAGTATCATAGGGATGAACCAGAACTCATCGACAAAACCGCTCCACAGGCGCCAGCCTATGAGCACATTGCCAATGGTCTGCCAAAGGGTGAACTTACCCTCAACATACAACGGTACATAATAAAGACTCGACAATAACAGCCATGCTGGATAGATGCGAAGCAGGCGGCGACGGTAGAAGGTTGAGAGCCTACCCCTAACCCCTCCCCAAGGGAGGGAAACTGGGCTCCCTTCCCTTGAGGAAGGGCGGGAGGACAGGCTATACCACAGTCCAATGCCACTCAGAAAGAGGAACATATCGACACCCACGTTACCGCATCGGCCCATGCACAGCCATATTGTTTCGTGACGGTTGCCGCCCACATGAAACAGCATGACGACAAGCATGGCTATGCCCATCAGTTCTCCGCGATAGCGGCTCAGGTCGTGTATGGCTATCGGCTTCATCATTTAGAGTTTGGGTTTAGGCATTCTATTGATAATCAGCATGAACAGCCACGAGACTACGAACGTTGCCACGACATAGAGCAGCAGGCCTGCATAGAAGTCACCACGATGGGAAATGGGAATGAGAATCTTGCGTAGCGTGGGATGTACCACGAACATTGCAGCTGAGATGCCGCCTGTCCAAACGAGCCAGCTCATGACGGGCTGTGGCATCAGTTTAACGAAGGCGATGCCTGCCACCAATATCATGACGGGTACCCATAGCCAGGTCTGTGCTGTCAGACAAAGGGCGAGCGTCAGAGGCAGGGCAACCAACAGCAGCAGTGCCCACTGCCACTTCTTCAGCCGACCCACATTTAAGCATGAACCATAACGACCAGCCAAAACGCCCAAGCCAAAGGGCAGCATGCCGCTGATGCAGTTGTATCGCAGACGATTCAGCGTTGCTGCATCATCGAGGAACGGTAACTGTATCACCCAGCATAGGAGAATGAGTGCCACCACGATACTCCAATGGCGACGGAAGACCAGCAGGCGATAGACGATATACAGCTGCATCATCAGTCCGAAAAACCAGAACGGACCTGGCCAGATAATCTTATCGGGCGTGGGGAGCAGGTTGTTAAACATCAGCAGTTGCGCCACCACGTCGAGCAGGGCATAATGATGAGGAGCAGGCGTCATGTAGTCCACCAAAATGAAGAAGACATAGCCGATAATCATCATGCGAAACAGCTTGAGGTAGTTGTATTTGGCAAAGTTGAGAGTGGAGAGTGGAGAGTTGAGAGAGGAGTTCTCATACTTCATCACCAAGCCGAAGCCACTGAGGAAAAGGAATACGGGAACGCCATAGTGGCCGAAGTACGACAGCAGATGGATGGGTAGGTTCCAGTCGGGGTTTGCCATCACATCCAGCAGACGGTCGTTGTTGGCCTGAGAGAAGGTGTATTCGTTCTCCTTCACAGCCATGCGCAGCCAGTGGCAGTAGTTATGCAGCACGATACCGAGGATGGCGATACCACGCAATGCCGTACATTCGGCACGGGAAAGGAGCGACATCTTATTTTCCATTCTTCAGCAGTTGATTATAGTCGGTTTGATTTTTCAGCATACGGGGGCGCTGGTTGTTATATTGCGGACTCAGCAGGTCATAGTCAGGACGATAGTCCTTGGTATGTATGCCAGCCAGCGACAACAGCAGATGGGGCAGATTGTCCGTCATGAACGGACGTTTGCGGGCGGCTTTCACAGACTCATAGATATCAGGGTGCAGCTCACGGTTCTTGGGTGAGCACCAGATCCAGAAGGGTATCTCAAACTCCTCGCGAGCCAGTCGGAGGGTAATCTTCGCAGAGTGCAGTCGTCCGTGGAACTTATAAGGCGGATTGAAACACTCCTCACCATGATCGGGCATATAAATGACGACAGCATCCTGCTGCTCGTAACGACGAACGATGGCATCTACCACAGAGTCATTGTAAGCGGTGGCATTGTCGTAGTCAGCCAAACACGTCATCTGGGCCTGGTCTAAGTCAGGACGGTCGTAGTCGGCAGGAGTGAATTTCCGTCGTTGTTTGGGAAAACGAGCAACGTAATCCACATGCTGACCCATGAGGTGGTAGATAGTGAGGGTAGAAGGTTGAGGGTTCTTTGCTGTGCAAAGCGGCAGAGCCGAGCGGAGGGTAAGTAACCCTTCGTCATAGTGGAAGAGACGTTGGTTGCGCTCATCAAACATACGGGTACTCAGGTCGGGGCTGTTCAGGAAGAAGCCACCGCTGAAGTCATAGACCTTCTCGTTGGCCTTCGACATAAACTGGTTGGTGAAGAATGTCACTTTGTAGCCTGCCTTGCGGAATACCTCAGGAAAGAGCGGTGCATCGCACCAGTCGCCTTTATCGCCGATAGCGTGCAGCGAGAGAAAGTGCTTAAAAGCAAAGCTGGTAAGGTTCCAGCAGGCCACCACATCCGTGAACGCGATGAGGGTGCTGTCCTGTGCCCGCTGCAACTGACGGGGGGACGTCGGCTTGTCGTAGCCATAGAGCTGGGAGTGGTATTTGTTGTAGCTCTCGCCAATAATCAAGACAATGTTTGGTGTGCGGAAGGAGCAACTGTCCACCTGAATCTGTTCGCTGTGTTCCAATACCTGACTTAATTGCTTGCCTGCCAAGTGATTTGCATAGACACTGAATGCAAAGCGCCAAACGGGCAGATATAGCGTGGCTGCATCGCGTCGCGTCAGGTCATGCTCTACTTCCCCAATGTTATTGTGACTGAACAGACGTATTGTAGAGGCTTTGTTCGGCCAGACCTCTATCGCACTCCATACAAACATAACCAGTGTCAGCACGCCCAAAACGGCAAAGCACTTGGACAGAACGGTCTTGCTCACTTCCACTCGTTTCCTCAAACGGCAGACAAGCAGCGACCACACTATATGTATTACCAACATAAGCACAACCCAGCCCACTTTCGTGGTCAGCAGGTCCCAACCCACATAGGAGCGGAAGAACTCACTGGTCTCACGGCCGTCGGTCTCCTGAGCAAGCATGAGCATGGTGGGGGTCAGCGTCGATTCAAAACGAACGTAGCAGAACATATCGACAAATGCGAAGGCATAGAGCACAATAGCCACCACCCAGCGCACCCAACGGCGCACCTTTTCTGGAATCCACATCAAAAGGAAACAGAGTATGTAAAGGTCGAAGAACAACTCAGGAGCAGACAGCTCGTAAGGCTTAGCACCTGCCAAGTGCAACGTTATCTGCAGCTGTGTACACAGGTAGCCCAGTGCGTACATGCATACAAAGAACACGAAGTTCTCGCTGATGGGACGGAAAGCCCAAGCTAAAACCTTATATATAACGCTGAGATTCCTCATGTTGATACAATCCTTTTTCCTTGATAAACCGTGCTACAGTTTCCGGCACCAGATTGTTAATTGGCATTCCCTGACGGATGCGACGACGAATGTCAGTACTGGAAATATTCATCAACGGCAATTGTACCGTTCCAGGAAATTCGTCACGGGGGTAAGCCACCACACGATAGTGACGCAGGATGTCCTTCCAATGATACCAGCGTTCGAAGCGTGCCCAGTTGTCACCACCAATAATCAGCGTGAAAGTATGCTGAGGATACTCCTGACTCAGCCGCTGCAGCGTATTCCACGTATAGGACGGCTTGGAAAGATGGAACTCAAAGTCGGAAGCCTTCACGCCTTCCACCTCCTGTAAGGCCAGCTGCGCCATCTCCAGCCGAAGCGCATCGTCCAACAAGTCAGCCTGTTGTTTCAGCGGGTTCTGGGGTGACACCATCAGCCATACCTCGTCCAGCCCGACCTGCTCTAACATAGCCTTAGCCAGTGCGACATGCCCCACATGAATGGGGTTGAACGAGCCTCCGAAGATGCCGACCTTCATGGTTTGAGATTTGAGGTTTAAGATTTGAGATTGAGGAAGTCCTGAAGCAGATGCAAGGCTTCCTGTTCCGCTGTATCCAAGTCATCATTGACTACAACTTGGTCAAACTGCGGAGCAAACGTCAGTTCGTACTCAGCCTTGGCCAAACGGTTCTCGATGGCCTCTGGCGTATCTGTACCACGGCCTTCAAGGCGACGACGCAGTTCCTCTACCGACGGAGGCTGAATAAAGAGGCTTAGCGCACGGTCACCATAGAACTTCTTGATGTTCACGCCACCTTTCACATCAACGTCGAACACCACATTCTGACCAGCTTCCAGCTGTCGTTCGACCTGCTGTTTCAGCGTTCCGTAAAAACGACCTGCATACACTTCCTCATACTCTAGGAACTCATCATTGGCGATTTTATTTCGGAACTCCTCTTCGGTCAGAAAGAAATACTCTACTCCGTTCTGTTCCGTACCCCTCGGCTCACGTGAGGTACAGGAAATAGAAAAGTATAAGTTGAGCTCCGGATGCTCTTTCATCAGCCAGTTGACGATGGTGCTCTTTCCACTACCACTGGGAGCACTAACGATAATCATTTTTCCTTTCATCTCTCTCAATTCGTGAAATTCGTGTATTTCGTTGTCTAAAAAATCAAAGGGCATTCAGCACCTGTTCTTTGATCTGCTCCAGTTCGTCCTTCATCTTCACCACAA
>JAILHP010000182.1 GCA_024695705.1 Prevotella sp.
CAGGAAGCCTATCAGCTCATTGTCTTCAAGGACGGTCACGAACTCTATATGAGCCCCAATTTTGCACAGGAAGACGGAGCATGGGACTGGTAAATTTGAATCATATCAAAGAAAAACAGCAAAATTATCTGACTTACTTACCTTCACTACTGATTAGCAGTAAGTTACAGAAATTTACCTTACCTTTATCTTACCTTTAACTTACCTAAGGGCGGTAATTGTCCATCATTCTGTCGTTGATTTGAAAACGTCCGAAAAAATCCGAAGGCTTCGGATAAAAATCCGAAGCGGTCGGACAAAAATCCGAAGGCTTCGGACAATGACAAACAAAACGGAAAATAATGGAAGATTCCAAAGCTTGTGGAATATGAATAAGGTAAGATAAAGGTAAGATAAGGTAAGATAATTATTTCATAGCAGACTGAAAACCAATATGGAAGGTAAGTAAGTCAGATAAATAACACCAATAATCTAATACTAATAAAAAAAAAACTATGGCAGGATACCATTTCGACGAGAATGGAATGATTGTGTTCGACGTTCCTGAAGAAGAAAAGCCGAAAAAGAAATACGAGGCCCGTTTAGACGAGGATACGCAAATGTTCGTCTTTGACGAAGTGAAGGACGACATTGCGGAAAAGGAGAAGGAGGCAACGAAAAAGCAGGAACTATCGAAGAAGGAGGTAAAGGAGGTAAAGAAGGAGGAACGACAATCCGCAAGGGACGCAAGAGACAATCTGACCAACAACAGCGCAAAGCCCTCATGGACTACTGACAGCAATGGTATGATTGTGTTCAACACTCCTGAGGAACAACCGAAGAAAAACTACCAGGCACGCTTGGACGAGGAGACGCAAATGTTCGTCTTCGACGAGATACCTCAGGAAAAACCAAAACCAGACCTAAAGGAGAAGGTTAAGGAGGAGTCGAAGAAGGAAACGATGGCGGACAGAAAAGCCAACATCAGTGAGAAGCCTGCTGCACCTTCCGGTGTACAGTCAGCCAAAGACAAACCTAAGCCTGCTGCATCTTCCGGCGCACAGTCAGCCAGCGACAAGCCGAAGCCTGCTGCATCCTCCGGCGCGCAGTCAGCCAAAGACAAACCTAAGCCCGCTGCATCCTCCGGCGCGCAGTCAGCCAGTGACAAGCCAAAGCCTGCTGCATCCTCCAGCGCGCAGTCATCAGCAGGTTCAAGCTCAGCCTCGTCTTCAAGTTCCTCATCATCCTCCAGCTCTTCATCGTCTTCCAGCTCACAATCTTCATCATCATCCAGTTCCGGGTCGAAAGGACAGGGCGGTTCCTCTGGCGGTGGAGGCAGTCAAGGCAAGAGGCCACAGCAGAATGAAATAGGCCAGTTTATATTCGAGAAGAAGAAGGAATCCAAGAAAGACCGGCCCAACGACGTACAGGTAATGATTCTATAGAAGAAAAAAGTGACGTAAAAGTTGCACAATAGATTTTTTTGCCGTATCTTTGCATGAAAATTATAAACCTTTAAAGACATATTAGCTATGAACAGATTTTCAAGTATAAATTTTTCGCAGCGTAGTCTGAGCCTGACCATCGTCATTTCCGGCAAGGAAAAAGTTGAGGTGAAAGACCGTAACCGTACCATTTGCGCAGGCAACAGAGAGTTTTGCATTGATGCCATCCGCAACTTCATGGTGATGTTCGACGGATCTGACAAGAAGGTGCAGTTCCACATCTACGACGCCACTGGCGGCAATCCCTCCGGCGTGGAATGTAGAGCCTACTTCAAGAGCAAGCTCAGTTTCATGAGGTCGTCGGCAAGAGGCCAGCTGGACATCATTGCCCACAGCTAAATGACAGAACGAGATGCCGTATGGTCTCCAAACAGAAAACAAATAACAAAAATATCAAATAGCTATGACAGATCAGGAATTTTATCAGGAAGAGTTTATCGTCATGCTCACCATCGACGGTACGTCCTATGACGAGATTGAGGTGAAAGTGACCGACCCCAACAAGACTATCCGTGACCAGATTAACAGCATCGTACAGGTGTTCGAACTGCCAAAGATGGACAACGGCGGCAACCCCATCCAGTATTTGCTCGGCAAGCTGATGGACGGCGACGAGGAGCCCGTCATCCTGGAGTTCGAGGATGAGAACGGACGCGAGATGGCCCTCATTGACTACGAGATTGAGCCGATGGATCATCTGCACCTCATCAGTGTGCCTATTGCAGGATAATCATTCGTTATAACGTGATACCGAAATAACGGAATAACGATAGTCGTCATAACGAAATAACGTGATAACGGAATAACGCAAAACAGAAAACTACCATGAATCCCGCTATAAACAATTTTAACCTGAAGGAACTGAAAGGACGCGACGCTCGTCTGTTCCAGGAGTGGAAAGAGCTGGACTCGCTCTGCAGTAAGCGCAAGAGCGAAAGCGCCAACCCCATGAAACCATCATTGTCGTATATCATCCGCCGCAAGAATGCCGTGGGTCTGCCCACCGAGTTCGAGATATGGTATCGCTGCAAGAGCATTGTGGGCGTGGAGGACACTGAGCCGCCACGCAAGCCCATCTTCGGCTATCTGCACAAGATGAGCATAGTACTGCCCAACAACTACCCTTCGGCCGACGGCAATCCCGTCTTCACCTTTATCAGCGATGTGTGGCATCCCAACATCCGCTTCAGCGGCTCGTTTAAGGGGCACGTATGCCTGACCATCAAGGAAATGGGAGTGCTGGCATCCATCAAGGACTTGGTGCTGCGCGTAGAGCGCTACCTGAAGTACCAGATGTATCACGCACAGAACACCTACCCCTACCCCGAGGATCAGAGCGTGGCCGAATGGGTGCGAGAGGAAGGCGAGCCCAACGGATGGGTGAAGTTCACACAGGAAATGCCCGAAGCACCGGCACCTCCCGCTACTCCCGCTGCTCCCGCTGATGGTGCTGAGCCAAAGAAAAGGATTTCACTGAGCATTTAGAATAATGACGTTATAACGTTATCACGCTATCACGTTATAACGAAGAAACGTAATAACGAGACAACGTTTTAACGAGATAACGAAAAATACAAAAAAAACATGAAGAAGACATTATTGATGATGCTGTTCTGCTTAGCCGCCCTCACCAGCCAGGCTGACGAGCAGAAGAAGATAACGCTGAGCAACGACAACACGAAGGAAACTGTCAACCTGTCCTATTGCAACATCTTCGTCACGTTGATGAACCCTGACAGCGATGACGAGTTTGGGCAGGTGCTCATTGAGATTGAGAATCTGGACGAGTCGAAAATCCTCGCCCTTTTCCACAAGCCTTATAAAGAAAAAGAGGTGAAGAAGCTCTCACCCTCGTTCCAATATGACAAGCTGTTCGGCGGCACGAAAGGCAAACGCGTCATCGACCCCTATAACCTCGAGACGGGCCAAGACGTTTTCATTGAGCCCTCGAACAAGCACCAACTGGCAGCCTTCAACGTCCCGGCAGAAAAAGAGCTGGCCGTGATGCTGCCTATCTACCTGAGCAAACCGAAGGAAGGCATCGTGGAACGCATCTTAGGCAAAGAGAAACTGCTGCTGCTGCGCAAGCAGGTCATCGAGCTCGACATCAATGTGGAGCTGAAGCCCAGTGCCGAATACCTTGGCATGGTGGACGAGTTTAACAAGCTGAAGAAGGACGTGGACAACGCCGTCTTCTGCACGCACAAGCAGCACCGCCCCAATGTGGAGGGACAGAAAGAGCCTTACCAGCAACGCATTGACGAGTTGAAGGCTAAGATTGACGCCGCCATCAGTGCTCACGGATGGGGTGCAGGCGACAAAGGCTACCAGCGCTTCAACGCCATCAAGGAGGACCTCGCCAAGATTGACCTTAGCAAGCAGGAAGGCATCTGCCGTCCCCACCGCACTCCGGTGCCAAAGCCACACCAGTGCAACTATTGCAACTTGTCGCTGCAGCAAATCTATCACAAGCTGGACGACCTCTACAAGAAGATTTACACCAGTACCGACCGTGCTGCCACGAAAGCCAGCGTCATGGGTCAGGTGAACGCCATGTATAACTGCTGCACCGATGCCAACTGTGAGAAGCACGCTTCAGCATGGCGCAGTGGTGGCGACTATAAGAACAAAATCGTGGAACGTTACAACCGCATACAAGGCCTATGATGAACAAGAGGCTCACACAACTGGCTGTAGGGCTCTGCGCAATAGGATGGGCTGGCTCCGCACAGGCGAAAGATGTCGTTGATACGCTCTATTCGTCTGACGGAGACCGCATCATTCTTAGCTATACTATCTCGCAGAACGGAGCAAAGACCACAGTGCTCTTCACCAATGTTCAGAAGAAACTGGGTTCCTCCAACCAGCGTAAATACCGCAAGTTGGACGAGGTGGCCGTTGCAGTATTCGACCGCACCGGTTCGTACAACGACACGAAGTTTGAAGGCATAACGCCCAACGCTTTCATGATTCCTTCCGGCGTCAGCTATACTCCATCCGATGACGGATTCTTCCTTTTAGGTGACAACCCACAGCTGACATTCACCACCGGCAGCGAGGCGCAGATGTCGATTCCCGTCTATCTGGCACACTATGAGAAGAAACGCCACTACAAGGTGTTCAGCCAGTGTGGCAACCTGAATTTCTCGACGAAGGTATCAAGCGGTGGCGGTGGCAATACCAGAAACAAACGCAAGTCCAATGTGGGAAGTGGTGGCGGCAATGATGATGACCATGCCGCCAACGCCGACGATATCATCGTCACTGAGGAAATCACCGACGAAGGGTTGCCCATCAGTGATGATGCGGCGATTACCATGAACAACGTGATGAAACTGCTCGTCGAAGTCGAAAAGCTGCCCTTCCCCGAAGACCTCACCTATCAGGCCAACCACCTGCGCGAACTGCGCGGCAAGATCTCCGACATTGAATTAGTGCAAGACATCAGCGATGTGTTAGCCGCCTACGACAAGAAGAAAGCTGAGTTGGAGGACAAGCAAGCCGGTGAACAAGAGGTTGCTGCCGCCGCTGCTCAGCAAGCCCAGAAGGAGGAGATTGCAGCCCAGCAGGCTAAGCAGGATTCCATTCAGGAAGCTCAGAAGAAAGAAGCCAGCGAGGAGAAGAAAGGCATGATGTGGATGATTGGAGGCATTGCAGGTGTTGGTATGCTGCTGATGTTCGGTAAGCAAATCTTCCAAACTATCAAGAACAACAAGATGCAGAAGATGATGATGGACAACATCAGCAAGGTACAGCAGCAGGCCATGGGCAACATCAACATCCCCGGCATGGAAGGCAATCCGCTGGGCAATGAGCTGAACCAAATGATAAAGAAAGAGGCAGGCAAAAAGATGAACGCTGAGACCAATGCTGCCAAAGACAAGCTCGCTGCACTGCAGAAAGGCGGCTTAGGCGCAATTATGCCTGGTGCAGCCGGTGCCGCTGGTGCAGCAGGTGCAGCAGGTGGTGCAGCTGCGCCAACAACGCCAGCAGCTCCAACAGCGCCCACAGCAGCGGGAACCACAGGCGCTCCGGCTGCCCCGGCTGCCCCGGCCACTCCTGGTAAGCGCCAGTTGAGAAAAGCCAGCGAGGTGAAAGCCGCCGCAGGATTGGATCCTGCCCAGGGCGCAGGACCCGGCATCACCGTGAAGCCATCAAAGCAGTCCATGAACGATGTCATTCCCTCCAAGTACAAGCGCTGGCGCAAGCCGGGCACGCCCGATAGCAACAAATAACAACACAAATAAATTACCTATGAGAAAGATTCAAGCAATAGCACTGTTCGCGGTGCTGCTCTTTACTCCGGCATTGCAGCCCTGGACAGACGCTGCAAGGCCAAGGGCTAAGCAAGTGGAAACGCCTGCCAAGCCCACGGTGATGGAAGCCTTCCAGCAGAAACTGCAGACAGACATTTTCCTATCTGACCAGAAGCAGCAGACGCTGAACGACGAGATAGCAAAATATATTGACGACCTGCTTAACCGAAAGGATAAAGCGGAATATGTACAAAAGAACCAGCTGAAAGAGTACGTCGCAGACATGCAGCAGAGGCTGCAGGAGGCCAAAGAGAAGAAGGATCTCTTCATCCAGGGCATCCTACACGACTATCCCGAGCTTGACGCACAGGCCAGCGTGGACTTCCGCAACCAGATGGAAGAAGTGATTGACGCCAAGCTCAACACGCTGGCGAAAAACCTGGAGCGTCTGAGCAATGAAGTGGACGTGAAGGAACCCAACAACGCTTTAGCAGAGCTGAACTGGACACTCATTGGCGCCATCATCGGAGGTCTGCTGCTGCTCACCATCATCATCATCATTGTCAGCAAGAGTAAGAGTAAGGGCAAAAAAAACAACAAAGGCTACAAGCCCTCTACCGCCACATCGCGCGTCAACAAGCCCGGTTATCGCTCACCCGTTAACATGAATGGCCAGCAGGTTTCTGCTGACGGCAACATTGTGGTACGCCGCAAAACAGCAACCATCCTGAAGAAACAGAGTTTGGAGGACGTCATCGATAATCCCAACTATCTGAAGGTGGACGCTGTCGATTTCACCTACGAGAGCGCCGTCCGCCGCATGTACATCAAGAACCAGTGCATCATAGATATATATAATATGTATGCCGAAGACCTGCGCAACCCTGCCAATCCGAAGGAGGACGGCTGCATGGTCCTGGGTCGCTGGGTGCATGACACGGAGAACAAC
>JAILHP010000002.1 GCA_024695705.1 Prevotella sp.
ATGCCGACAGTATATACCCACGATGAGGGTTTCGCCGTCGAGTTACGGTCGGGACATGTCATGCTATGCGGCGGTCACCTGCAGCCATTAGGCATCGGCAATCAGTTTGTAACCGAGGAGTATAACCCCGACAGCCATACCTTCAAAGGCTACGGTTGTCTGGACCGGAAACGCTGCTGGGCGCAGGGGCTGGAAATGGATAGCGGACACGTCGTCATCAGTGGTAACTGGTACGAGGAGGACGGTGTGGAACTGTATAACGGCGCGGTGAACAACCTGCCAGTGAAGGCCGTCCGACAACAGCGCTCCATGCCTTATATCTTCCGTACGGCAAAGGATGACGCCATCATCTTCTCGTCCTACGACGAGCGGGCACGTGCTCACGACACCATTTGGATAGACCACCTGAAGGGGGAAGCGACGACGGAGCCAATGTTTGCCACATGGCGGCCAGAGTCACACTGCTATGGAAATCGCAGCACACAAAGTTTCATCGGCGATGAGGCAAAAGGCGATTATTCTTACCTGATGGCTGTCAGGAACAGACAGACGAGCCACTGGGGCATCATGAAGGTGACGAACGGGCGGTTCTCGCTGCTGCCGACGGATAGCGAGGTGCCAATGGTGGCACAGGGCGACTCCATCAACTGGTTTTCAACGGTGATTGCTGACTGTAGCCGAGGGCGCGCGTACATGGTGGGCTACGGCAAGCAGGAGAAGCGCCTCTTTATATTATATATAAGGTATAAGGGAGCCGACGGGGAAACAGGCGGGCACACTGACGGCCGGAACGGTAGCGGTGACGGTGGAAACGGCGTCGTGTCGCTGCTGCTGGGCTACACCGACCCGCTGCCCGACGTTGGCTATGCCTCACCTGTGCTTACGGCGGACGGTAACCTGATGATGGCAGGCGGCTTACAGGCAACAGTCAATAACTTCGAGCCTTACACCTCGGCTGTACTCCTGCTGACGGGTGACGGAGAGAACGGCTGCCTCGGAAGTGCATGCACAAACAGGGGCTGGATCTTCTTGCTGGTGCTGGGTCTGATAGCCTTGGGTACCATCGGTCTGCTTGTTTATAGAGCCAATCTGGCTAATAGGGATAGTGAAACCAATGAGCCTTATAAGCCTAACAAACCCAATGAGAATAATGTGCCCCAGCCCATAGCTGACAATGAGAAACTGATGAGTCGCATTGACAAACTGATGGAGCATGAACAGCTGTTCCTGAATCCGGAGCTAAAGGTGAGCGACGTTGCAGCGATACTGAATGTGAACGGCCGCTACGTCACAGACTGCATCAACGCTTCGCGTGGCTGTTCGTTCACGCAGTACGTGAACAGTCTGCGCTTGGATTATGCCCAACGCATGATGCAGGAGTCGCCCAACAAGAAGCTATCGGAGGTATGGGCAGCATCAGGCTTTGCCAACGAATCGACGTTCTTCCGCGTCTTCAAGGCCACAACAGGCATCACGCCGAAAGAATGGATAAACGGCGGCAACTGAGGAAACGACGCGTCAAGAACGTCGAAACGTCATAAATCGACTTGCAAATGCTGAATTTGCAAGTCGATTTTCATGTTTTGCAAGTCGATTATCCAAACTTTATCTTTATCTTTGCGGCATATTTCCTTTCAAGCAATCAAATATTAACAAACAAATACCAAACAACTATGAAGAAAAGAATACTTATTTTGATGATGCTCCTCACCGCGATAGTGACGGGGGCTTGGGCAAAAGACAAGATGTACGATGACTGCGATCACATTCCCGGCGACCCGGTACCTGAGAACGTGATAGACGCGACCTGCACCGAGGCTGGTGGCTACGACAATGTGACATATTGTACTCAATGCGGAGAAGAGCTGTCACGCGATCATATAACCTGGGACCCCCTCGGCCATAACTGGGGAAGTGCAACTTACACCTGGGCTGACGATTACACTCAGGCGACAGCATCACGCACTTGCCAACGCGACGCTTCGCATGTGGACTCAGAAACCGTACAAACTACCTCGGTAGTGACAATGGAGCCAACTGCCACCGAGCCAGGCGAAATAACCTACACCGCCACATTCACCAAGCCCGGTTTCACCACACAGACGAAGGTGCTCACTTTACGCGATAATGAATATGAGGAGGCCTGCGACTATTTCGTCTGGTATGGAACAACATACACCGCCAGTGGGGAATATACATACGTTACAGGTACAGATGTTTATAAACTGAACCTGACAATACACTACTCCACCAGCGAGATTTGGGAACGCGAGGTGTATATCGGCCAGCACTTCGAAGAATATCCTTTCGAGTTCGATGTTACTGCCGACACCCCACTGACGCAGACAGGAACCAATACCAATGCAGATGGCTGTGACAATGTCATCACACTGAACCTGACCATCATAAACCTTGACGAGTACTTCTACGATGGTGTCCTCGGCTTTATATATTCACCTGAAATAACAATATTCAAGCTGTGGGACCCGACTGCCACATCCGTCAAGCTGAACCGTTATGCTACAGGAACGGACGATGAGCCAGGTGCACAAAGCTACGGCTCCTTTGAAATGGAAAAGCTAATGGATGGTAGCAGTTGGACGGGCGTGTGGATATTCACGCTTGCTGGTGATCTGAAAGGAAGCTACTACACCTACAGCGTCAATGGCACGGAGATTCCCGACCCGTGGTCACAGGCCGTGGGCTTCGACGGCAAGCGCTCGATGGTATTCGACAATTGGGATGCAACGCCTAGTGGATGGGACTCCGATGTCCATGTGTTCTATGAGCCAGGCAACACGATGGAGTACATCGATGTGGCGACATTCTCTGCAGACCCGATGTGTGGTGTCAGCGAAGGTCATCGTGGCAAGTATCTGGCCCTTACCGAGACTGGAACGACATACGGTAACGCTGGTGAGGAACTAACTTGCATGAGTAAACTTCAAGATGAAGGCTGCAAGGCCGTCATCGTAACGATGACCGACCCGCAGACAATGCCCGACCAATACTCCACCAACCCGTACAACGGAACGACGGTCATCAACGAAGTGCAGCAGGCCATTATGGCCGTCCACAATACCTTCGGCATGTCGTTCTTCGTGCGTTTCGACTTCACGACCATTCCCGTCAACGATGTCCTCCGCCAGAGATATATCTGGGAGACATGTCTGTACTGGGTCAACGAGTATCACACGGACGGCATCGTGCTGGCTGCGGACATCGACACAGAGACGAAAGACCTTATCCGCGACATACTCGACGGCATCGACCCAAGGGTTGTTCTTGCCACCGATGACGAGATTGCCGCGCTTCAGATTCCTGACGGCATCAGTACAATTCACAATGCACAAGTCTCAAGGCACAATTA
>JAILHP010000044.1 GCA_024695705.1 Prevotella sp.
AACTGTTGAGGATATCAACGCTGCCATGAAGGCTGCTACCAACGAGAGCTTCGGTTATACTGAGGAGAAGCTGGTTTCAAGCGACATCGTAGGTATGAAGTTCGGTTCACTGTTCGATGCTAACCAGACCATGGTCAGCAAAATTGGTGACGGCAACTCACTGGTACAGGTTGTAGCATGGTACGACAATGAGAACTCTTACACTTCTCAGATGGTTCGCACCATTAAGTACCTCGCTGAGTTGAAATAAGTAGTTAGCAGATAGCCAAAAACTAACTGCTAATAGCAAAAAAATGGCCGTCCGATTTTGTCGGACGGCTTTTTTTGTGTACCTTTGCCAACAAAACCAATAACTTGATGAGGATGAAGACAGTATTATTATGCCTGGCTGTGGTGTTTACGCTGACTGCTTGCGGCAACAAGAAGACGGACAAGGGTGAAGAAACGTTGGACTCAGCCGCTGTTGAGGAGAAGGTGCTGCTGGAGCAACAGGAGGAAACGCCCATGCCGATGTTCCTTTACTACATGAACCCTGACTACATGCAGGTGGTGTATTGGACGGACTTTGAGGAGCCCAAGAAGACGGATGACAATGCAGAATACTTTGACCAGATGCACCTGAACTGGGCCCAGCAGGATGTTATCCTCCGTCATGCAGAGGGTTATACCAAGATGCTGTTGAGTGACGGTAAAATGGTGGACATCAAGTACGTGGGCGAGCTGCTGAAGAATCCTGACGGTGAGGATATGTACCCAGGCGAGCTGCATAGCAGACCCTCCATTCCGTCACCCGGCCTGCAATTTGCCTTTGTCAACCCCAAGGATGCGCCCAAGCGTGACTACAACTACGGAGAGTTGTTTGTCATCCTGCACAAGGACTATCTGGACTCGCGCAAGCAGCTCAAGGTGACTTATTATGACGTGGAGAAACCCCTGCCGCAGACGGTGGTCAAGCAGATGGAGAAGAAGTACAACATGAAGGCCACACGCTCGGTGCTGACCAGTAAGATAGGCGACCGTTACACCTACGGCAGCATCCAGTTTGCCGGCGAATATAAGAATGCCCCCAAGGACAAGAACCGTGACTACAAGAAGGCACTTGCCCTGGAGGTGCTCATGGATGGTGACAAGGTCTATCCGCTGGAGGTGCTAGGCTATTATGACGAGGGCGAGTGTACGTGGAATGCCGACGACGGCGGTGAGTATTTCCCAACGGGTATCTCGGCAGCCTTTGAGGGACCTGACGGTTTGGAACTGTGCTACGAGCATGGCGCCCCTGAGAGCCGGACGGTGGGTATTGCCTACGTGAAAGACGACCAGCTGGTGAGAAAGGAATATGCCGTCTATCATTCCATGATTGACGAAGAGACGCCGCTCTGGAAGAAGGACGTGGCAAAGCTGCAGAAGCTGTATGTGGCTGACGATCCCCACGAGAACAAATATCATAAGCTGTCGAAGTACCGCTGGATAGACATAGACAATGATAACAACGATGAACTCTGGATGCGTGACAAGGATGACCAGCACGGTGCCCTGTTCACGGTGAACAAGGGCGAGTACCAGCTGATTGGCGTAGAGACGGACAAGCTGCATGCCTCGTTCCTGCAGCCCCAGAACGGCAAGGGCTATGTGCGGATTGTTGGCTCGGCCGGCGGACCATCCGTCTATACCCAGCTGTTTGCCCTGAAGAAGAGCAAGGTGGTGGAGCGCTTCAACATGCTGGAGGTGGAAGGAAACATTGACGAGGCCTCGCTGAACGGCAAGACGATATCGCGTAGTGAGGCTGCTGACTATCTGGACCGTACGCCCGACGATTGGGATGTTTACATCTACTGGCGAAACATTGAGGAATAGGAAACAATCAATAATTTATTAATACTACGTTATGAAAAAGACTATTTTCAGTTTGTTTATTGCAGCCCTGGTGGCTGTCGTTATGACATCGTGCGGGAAGAAGAACGAGATTCCTGCAGGGGTGAAAATCAATCAGGAGGTGTATAGCGTGACGGTTCCCGAGGGATGGAGCTACGACGTGACTGGCTCTGGCAAGTACCAGTATCTGAACCTTACCAAGAATCTGCCCGGAGCTAATGGTAAGATTTCCTTCCATGCCTATGCGAACATCGCCGACACGCCTGATGCACTGATGCAGAAGATGTGCCGAAACAGGAACGGTTGGCAGTATCAGACCAAGCAGAAACTGGGTGATAACACCTGGAGCGTTGCCTATGCCCCCAACACTAAGACGAAGTTTGCTCCGCGCTACAGCCTTTTTAGTGCCTTGAAGCGGGGCGTGCTATACGTGCAGCTGGAGGATCTTGACATCAATGGCGAGGAAGTACAGCAAATCTTGTCCAGCGTTGAGATGAAGTGAAGGAACTGATTACCATACTCGGACCGACTGCCAGTGGCAAGACGCAGCTGGCAGTAGCGTTGGCGGTACACCTGAAGACGATGGGTACTGAGGCGGAGATTATCTCGGCTGACTCGCGTCAGGTGTATCGCCGCATGAGTATCGGTACGGGGAAGGATCTGAGTGACTACAGTACTATTGTTAATGGTTCACCCGTTAACATCCCCTATCATCTGATTGACATTTGTGAGCCGGGCACGAAGTATAACCTCTACCAGTATCAGCAGGATTTCTCACGCGCGTACCTTAATATAATAGAGCGGGGGGCTCAACCCATCCTCTGCGGAGGAACAGGGCTATACATTGAGGCGGTGCTGAAGGGCTACCAGCTGGCTCCTGTATCCGAGAACAAGGAACTGAGAGCAAGCCTGGAGGGCAAGAGTTTGGAGGAACTGACGGAGATACTGCGTGAGCTGAAACGAAAGAACGGCACCCATATGCACAACACTACTGACGTGGATACGGCTCAGCGTGCCATCAGGGCGATAGAAATAGAGAGTGGCCTATCCCCCCGCCCTTCCCCAAGGGAAGGGAGCCCGGTTTCCCTCCCCTTGGGAGGGGTTAGGGGCAGGCTCATTGGCGTCTGCATCGACCGTGAGCTACGACGTGAGAAGATTACCCGTAGGCTGAAAGCCCGACTGGAGGAAGGTATGGTGGAGGAGGTTCGCAGTCTGCTGGACAGCGGCATCCCTGCTGAGGATCTTATCTATTACGGGTTGGAGTATAAGTTTGTGACTGAGTATGTCATCGGACAGCTCTCCTACGACGAAATGTTCCGTCGGCTGGAAATAGCCATCCATCAGTTTGCCAAGCGGCAAATGACGTGGTTCCGGGGCATGGAGCGCCGCGGCTTCACCATACACTGGATTGATGCCACCCTGCCGATGGAAGAGAAAGTGGCGAAAATTCTCGAAATAACAAAATAAATTGTAGATTGTAAATTGTCAAATTGTAAATATGAGAGACGATCGTTGGGGCATTCTGTATTGTCCGAAGAAAGGCATACGTGCTGACCGTAAACGCTGGGAGAAGGTGCAACGGGCGTTGGACCTACGCAAGGTGCAGTATGACTTTGTGCAGAGCGAATCCACTGACAGCGTGGAGCGCCTCACGCGTATGCTCATCAATAACGGCTACCAGACCATCATCATCGTGGGGGGTGACTCTGCCCTCAACGATGCGGTGAACTGTCTGATGGAAGTGGAGCGTGAGAAGCGTGATACCATCTCGCTGGGGGTGATTCCCAATGGCGTGCTGAACGACTTTGCGCGTTACTGGGACTTCAAGGAAAGTGAGATTCAGCAGACCGTTGACTGGCTCGTCAAACACCGTGTGCGCAAGGTGGATCTGGGGTGCGTGCATTATAGGAATTCCCTTACAGACTCCTCCCAAGGGGGAGAAGAAGCGAAACGCTATTTTCTCAATTGTGTCAACATCGGACTTATCGCTGACGTCATGAACCAGCGTCGTCAGGCTCGTTCGCTCTTAGGCTCCCGCACGCTGGCTTTCTTTGCCTCTATCGTCATGATGGCCTTCCACCGCTTCGACTACAAGATGCACCTGAAAATCAATACCGACACCATTGACCGTAACGTCATGACCGTCTGTGTGGGCAGTGGTCCGGGCTATGGTCAGACGCCGAATGCCGTTCCCTATAACGGATTGCTCGATGTCAGCGTGGTGTATCAGCCGCAGAAGATAGCCCACCTCTTTGCTGGTCTCTGGCTGCTGGTGACGGGACGTTTCCTGAACCATCGCAGCGTGCATCCCTATCGTACCCGTGAGGTGACGCTGCAGGATACCTCTCGTGCCCGAGTCGGCATAGACGGCCGCCTCCTGGGTAAGCTTGACGGTCCCTACCGCATCACGGTTGAACAGGAGGTCATCAACTTCCTGATACCAGCGTAGAAAGACTCCCTTCCCTTGGGGAAGGGTGGGGGATGGGCTTAATATTCCTCCAGAATCTTTTCCAGTTTCTCCCGTTGTCGCTGGCGCTTGCTTTTGATGTTCAGTTTCTTTAGCAGCTTCTTGAGGGCGGGCTGGATAATGGTGCCTAAGTCAATGCCAATGGTCATGGCGCCTCCAGCCTGTACTTGACTTTGTCCTGCCAGCCACTTCCCCCAATGTTCAAGCTGATGGTTGGTCTCAGCTGTTTTCGAAGTTATCATGATGCCCTCCCAGTCAGGTTCTAGGAAGTTGGGCTTATCCTTGAGTGCCATTTTTCCAAGAAAGTCAGGCTCTATGGGATCCAGTATATGGCTTTCATTGGGGGCGATGACCGTCGGCATCTTACTGAGCCATTCCTCCATGTCTTGACGGATGGACGGGTCTGAGTAGTTGCTGGTATCGGGCAGTTCCGTATGTACCGTCACTTCTTGCTCCCTTCTGATGTCCTGGGCAACTGCCGTCATCGGAAGGAGAAGAAATAGTAAGGCATGATACAATATTTTTAATTCATCATACATAGTTGAACCTCAAACCGTCATTACACGTTGCAAAGATAAGTGTTTTTTCGACATGGTACCCTTAACAAAATCTTATATCTAGTCAAGGATATTTAATTTAAAGATGAATTAAATATTTGCAACTTAATAAATGAAAAGAAATGTATAAAATGCCCCGTTTCACAGCCGAAAAGGGTTGGAGAAAACAAAAAACGCTTGTTTTTGCAAAATAATCGGACAATTATTTTGTTATACCGAGATAATTGAGTACCTTTGGAAATTAAAATCTAAAACTAACAAAAAAGCAAAAATACTAAGACAGGAACTTATGAGTTATTTACGATTCGAAAAAGCTGTGATGACCAACCTTGAGGAGTCCATCCGTCGTGAATTACTGCGTACTAATCGGTCAGGAGCCTACTCTTGCTCCACGATTGTCGATTGCAATACGCGTAAGTATCATGGCCTGTTGGTAGTGCCGGTTCCTGAACTCGACGATGAGAACCATGTACTGTTGTCGTCGCTTGACGCAACAGTGGTTCAGCACGGAGCTGAGTTCAACCTTGGCCTGCACAAGTATCAGGGAAACAATTACAGCCCCAAAGGTCACAAGTACATTCGGGAGTTTGACTGTGACAAAGTGCCTACGACGTTGTATCGCGTAGGCGGTGTGTTATTAAAGAAAGAGGTGGTCTTCCAGCATTATGAAGACCGCATCCTGATTCGTTACACGTTGGTTGATGCCCATTCGGCTACGACGCTCCGTTTCCGTCCATTCCTCGCATTCCGCAGCGTCCGTCAGTTCACACACGAGAACTCGACGGCATCCCGTGAGTATCATGAGGTGGAGAATGGTATCAAGACCTGTATGTATGCCGGCTATCCCGACCTCTACATGCAGTTCTCGAAAAAGAACGAGTTTATCTTCCGTCCCGACTGGTATCGTGGCGTGGAGTATCCGAAGGAGCAGGAGCGTGGCTATGCCTCCAACGAGGACCTCTACGTACCCGGCTATTTCGAGATGCCTATCAAGAAAGGTGAGAGCATCGTCTTTGCCGCATCAACGTCGCCCAGCAAGACCACGACGCTGAAGAAGCTGTTCGATGAGGAGGTAGATGACCGCGTGCCTCGCGACAACTTCTACCATTGTCTGGTAACGGCAGCCCATCAGTTCCACTTCCGCGATCGCCGCAGTGGCACAATGGAGAAGATAGACAAGAAAGACGACCGTTATCTGCTGGCAGGCTATCCTTGGTTCAAGGCTCGTGCGCGCGATACCTTTATATCTCTGCCAGGCCTGACACTCGCCATCGACGAGCAGGACTACTTCGAGTTTGTCATGAAGACTGCCGAGAAGGGCTTGCGTGAGTTTATGCAGGGCAAGCCGCTCAGCGGGAAGATCTATGAGATGGACCAGCCCGACGTCCCCCTGTGGGCCGTATGGGCTATCCAGCAATATACCAAGCAGGCAGGCAAGGAGCATGGCTACAAGATGTACGGTAAGCTGGTCAACGATATTGTCAAGTATATCATGGCAGGC
The DNA here is from genome assembly GCA_024695705.1 of Prevotella sp. Lineage (GTDB taxonomy): Bacteria > Bacteroidota > Bacteroidia > Bacteroidales > Bacteroidaceae > Prevotella. The sequence goes on from JAILHP010000044.1 coordinate 6,398, forward strand.
GGACATCCCAACCTGCGTCTCGATGACAACGGCTTACTCTATGCCAACGGACGCGACAAGGCTATTACCTGGATGAACTCTACGGCCAACGGCCGTCCCGTCGTTCCGCGCTCTGGCTACATCGTTGAGTTCAACGCCCTGTGGTACAACGCCCTGAAGTTTGCCGCTGCACAGAATGCCGAGTTTGGCGATAAGAAACTGGCCGACAAGCTGGAGAAGAAGGCAGAAATAGCCAAGCAATCATTCGTAGATACTTTCTTGAACGAATACGGCTATCTGCTTGATTACGTGGACGGTCCGATGATGGATTGGAGCGTACGCCCGAATATGATTTTCGCTGTGGCCTTCGACTACTCGCCGCTCAATCAGGAGCAGAAGAAGAGTGTGCTCGACGTCTGCACCCGTGAGTTGCTGACACCGAAGGGACTGCGTTCGCTGTCGCCGAAGAGCGGTGGTTACAACCCTATGTATGTCGGCCCGCAGACACAGCGCGACTATGCCTACCATCAGGGTACGGCGTGGCCTTGGCTGGGCGGCTTCTACATGGAGGCCTGCCTGAAACTCTACAAACGCACACGACTGTCGTTCCTGGAGCGCCAGATGGTGGGCTACGAGGAAGAGATGGACTATCACGCACTGGGCACCATCAGCGAGCTGTTCGATGGCAACCCGCCGTTCCACGGCCGTGGTGCAATGGCCTTTGCCATGAACGTGGCAGAGATTCTGCGTGCGCTGAAGTTACTGGAAAAATATACTTATCAGAAATAAGGAGGATCGACGATGAAAGTATTAATGTTTGGATGGGAGTATCCTCCTCATGTATTTGGTGGACTCGCCACAGCTAACTATGGTATTTCTCAGGGCCTGCACGCACAGGGCGACATGGACATCACGCTCTGTCTTCCCAAACCCTTCGGCGACGAGGACCGCTCGGCCTGCCAGATTGTGGCCATGAACGCGGTGCCTATTGCCTGGCGCGACGTCAGCTACGACTACGTTCGCGACCGTGTGGGTAACATCATGGACCCTGACCTCTATTTCCGTCTGCGCGACCATCTGTATGCCGACTTCAATTACATGCACGTCAACGACCTTGGCGCTATGGAGTTTGCAGGCGGCTATCCCGGCAACCTTCACGAGGAAATCAATAACTACTCGATTATTGCCGGTGTCGTGGCTCGCACCATGCAGTTTGACATTATCCATGCTCATGACTGGTTAACCTATCCTGCAGGCATTCATGCTAAACAAGTGAGTGGCAAACCTTTATGCATTCATGTGCATGCCACCGACTTCGACCGTTCGCGCGGTAAGGTGAACCCCACTGTCTATTCCATTGAGAAGAACGGTATGGACAATGCCGACTGTATCATGTGCGTATCCGAGCTGACGCGCCAGACGGTCATCAACCAGTATCACCAGGATCCGCGCAAGTGCTTCACGGTTCACAATGCCGTCTATCCGCTGCCTGAAGAGTACGCGTCCATTCCGCGTCCTGACCATACGGGCAAGGACAAGGTGGTGACCTTCCTCGGACGTATTACCATGCAGAAGGGACCCGAGTATTTCGTTGAGGCTGCCAACATGGTTATCCGCCGTACCCATAACGTACGCTTCTGTATGGCAGGATCAGGCGACATGATGGATGCCATGATTTATCTGGCTGCTGAGCGTGGCATAGCCGACCGTTTCCACTTCCCGGGCTTCATGCGCGGCAAACAGGTCTATGAGTGCCTGAAGGATTCTGATGTCTATGTCATGCCCTCAGTCAGCGAGCCGTTCGGTATCTCGCCCCTCGAGGCTATGCAGTGCGGCACGCCCTCCATCATCTCGAAGCAGTCAGGTTGTGCTGAGATTCTTGACAACTGTATCAAGGTTGACTACTGGGACATCCACGCTCTGGCTGACGCCATCTACAGCATCTGCGCCAACGACTCGCTCTTCCAGTACCTCAAGGAGGAGGGCAAGAAGGAGGTTGACCAGATTACCTGGGAGAAGGTCGGTGCCTGGATTGCTACGCTCTATAAGAGAACTCTCGGGTGGGAGTAGTAACATTAAACATTAAACATTAAAGATTAAACATTTATGAAAACAATTTGTTTATATTTCGAAATACATCAGATTATACATCTGAAGCGTTACCGTTTCTTTGACATCGGTACCGATCATTACTACTACGATGACTACGAGAATGAGCGTAGCATCACCGATATTGCCAATCGCTCATACATGCCGGCGCTTAACACGCTGCTCGACATGATACGTGAGAACGGCCAGTCATTCAAGGTAGCCTTCTCGCTCTCGGGTACGGGTATCGAGCAGCTGGAGTATCACGCTCCCCAGGTCATCGCCAAGCTCCAGGAACTCAACGAGACCGGTTGCGTGGAGTTTCTCGCCGAGCCCTACAGCCACGGACTCTCGTCGCTGGCCAACGAGGAGACCTTCGCCCTCGACGTGAAGAAGCAGTGTGCCAAGATAGAAGAGCTCTTCGGCAAGAAGCCCACCGTATTCCGCAACTCATCGCTCATCTACTCCGACGACATTGGCGGTCAGGTGGCAGCCATGGGCTTCAAGGGCATGCTCACCGAGGGTGCCAAGCACGTGCTCGGCTGGAAGTCGCCCCACTACGTCTATAACTGCAACATCGCTCCCAACCTGAAGCTCCTGCTGCGCGACGTAGAGCTCTCTGACGACATCTCCCTGCGCTTCAACAATGCCGACTGGGAGGGCTATCCCCTCTTTGCCGATGCTTACATTGACCGCATTGCCCAGCTGCCCGACGAGGAGCAGATTATCAATATCTTCATGGAGCTCTCTGCCCTCGGAATCGCCCAGCCGCTCAGTTCCAACATCCTCGACTTCCTGCACGCGCTGCCCGCCTGTGCCAAGGAGAAGGGCATCACC
>JAILHP010000057.1 GCA_024695705.1 Prevotella sp.
CCAACGCCTTCTGGCACCACTCACCGCTCACCGCTCTACAGCCACCAACCGCCGTCAAATGGGTCATTGAACACGATTTCTTTGAGTCATCGTTCAGTTCCCTCTACCGTGCCATGCATGCCTTCCTCTCCGCTCCTCAGGAACGTAAGGACCTGCTATTGCTGCAACGGGAGCCTGAATGTGACAAGACCGTCACGCTGACAGGCGACTATGGTTCCTTTAATGACCTGACACTCAAGACACGTCAGGCCAAGGACCTGTTTATCATCATTGGTCCTCCAGGTACAGGCAAGACATCATACGGACTACTCAACACCTTACAGGAAGAGCTGTTGTCATCACCTTCAGCTTCCGTTCTCCTGATGTCATACACCAATAGGGCTGTGGATGAAATCTGCAGTAAACTGACTGAGAACGGCATAGAGTTCATCCGCGTCGGCGGCAGGTTTTCCTGCGAAGAGGTCTATCGCTCATCGATGTTAGACTCAAAGGTAAAATCATGCTCCCGACTTGAAGACCTTCGGAAACTCATCAGCCATACTCGCGTATTTGTTGGAACCACGACGGCGTTCAATTCCAATTCTAACCTCTTCCAACTCAAAACGTTCAGCCTGGCTATTATCGACGAGGCATCGCAGATACTGGAGCCCCACTTAGTGGGCATTCTTGGAGCAAGAAGCCCCCTCCAAACCTCCCCGGGGGGAGGCTCAGCCATCAGGAAGATTATACTCATTGGCGACCATAAGCAGCTGCCTGCCGTGGTTCAGCAGAAAGAAGAAGAATCAGCCGTTGATAACCCCTTGCTGAACGCTATTAATCTGACCAACTGCCGTCTGTCGCTGTTTGAACGGTTACTGAAGCAGTACCATGACAACCCTGACGTTGTCTATATGCTGACCCGTCAGGGGCGCATGCATCCCGACATAGCCCTCTTCCCCAACCACGCCTTCTATCAGGACAAGCTGCAGGTGGTGCCCTGTCCCCATCAGGACAAGGCTTTGCCCCAGCACGGCACAGGCAAGGATGGCATCACCGACCTCCTCATGACGCGACGCATAGCTTTTATTGCCATTGACCCGCCCGCTCAGAGCCCCTCAGACAAGGTGAATACCAACGAGGCACAGGCCATTGCCGCCACCGTGAGAAGGATCTACGAGCTGCATCTTGACACCTTCTCGCCCACCCAGACGGTTGGCGTCATCGTGCCCTACCGCAACCAGATTGCCGAGGTGCGCAAAGCCCTTGAGCAGTATCACATTGACGCGCTCCACGAGATTACCATCGACACCGTGGAACGCTATCAGGGCAGCCAGCGCGACTACATTGTCTATGGCTTCACCATCCAGAAATACTACCAGTTGGAGTTTCTGACCAGCAATGTGTTTGAAGAAGACGGCTGCATCATCGACCGCAAGCTGAACGTTGCCATCACCCGTGCCCGCGAGCATTTACTGATGTTTGGCAATCCCCGTCTGCTCTCTCATAACATCACTTTTTCAGAACTTCTGTCGTTCGTCCGAGAACGCAACGGATATTTCTCTGTAGAATTATCCGACTATTTAAGCGGTAATTTCAAAATAAAATAGTATTTTTGCAGCACAAAAACCAAAACAGGAAAAAAAATGAAAATTGTCATTCTCGACGGCTACACAGCCAACCCCGGCGATTTGTCGTGGAAGCCATTGGAGCAGTTAGGCTCGCTCACAGTCTATGAACGTACGGCACCTGCCGACACCGTAGCACGTGCCAAGGATGCCGAAATCATCCTGACTAACAAGGTTATTATCGGAAAAGAGGAGATGGCCCAGTTGCCTCTGCTGAAGTATATCGGCGTGCTGGCAACAGGCTATAACGTCGTGGATATGGAGGAGGCCCACCGACGGGGCATCACGGTAACCAACGTGCCGGCCTACAGCACCGACAGCGTAGCACAGGTGGTATTTGCCCATCTGCTCAACGTGACGCATCGTCCTGACCACTACGCCATACAGAACCGTGAGGGCAAATGGACACACTGCGGCGACTTCAGCTACAGCGACACACGGCTCATTGAGCTGGCTGGCAAGACCATGGGAATCGTGGGACTGGGAAACATCGGTCAGCGTGTAGCAGCCATTGCCTTGGCCTTCGGTATGAAGGTGGCAGCCGTCAGCAGTAAGCCCGCCGACAAGCTACCGGCAGGCATCCGTAAGGTGAGTAAAGAAGAGCTGCTTCGTGAAAGCGACGTCATCTCCCTGCACTGCCCGCTGACTCCCGACACCCGTGAATTCATCAACGCCTCAACGCTGCGACTGGTCAAACCGACAGCTATTCTCATCAACACCGGCCGCGGACCCTTAATCAACGAGCAGGCCGTAGCCGATGCCCTGAACGAAGGACGGCTCTATGCCTATTGTGCCGATGTGCTCTGTCAGGAAGCCCCCGCAGCCGACAATCCGCTGCTGGCCTGTGAAAATGCTTTCACCACGCCCCACTTTGCCTGGGCATCGTACGAGGCACGCACCCGACTGCTCGACATTGCCATCGGTAACGTCCGGTCCTTTATCAACGGAGAACCGAGAAACGTGGTGTGAGAAGATGAAACATTAAACATTAAACATTAAAGATTAAACATTAAAGATTAAAGATTAAGATTAGTAGATTTAAGTGGAAAGGAAGAAGGGAAAGGACTTGTTAGCCTACATTCGTGAAGGCAGGACAATGACGCAAGGCGAGAAGCTGAGCCTCATTGTCAGCTTGAGTATTCCCTCCATCTTAGCACAGATATCAGCCACGGTGATGTTCTTCATCGATGCCTCGATGGTAGGACATCTCGGAGCGCGTGCCTCGGCAGCCATCGGACTGGTGGAGACTACGGGCTGGCTGATGGGCGGGCTGGCATCTGCCGCCAATATGGGCTTTTCCGTTCAAGTAGCCCACTTCATCGGAGCCAACGACTTTGAGGCAGCTCGCCGTGTACTGCGACAGTCCATGGTGTGCTGTCTAATCTGGGCAGTCGCCATCATGTTCATCTCCCTGTGCATCGGACCCTTCCTGCCCTACTGGTTAGGAGGCACCGAGGAGATAGCCCACGACGCGTCAGTCTATTTCATGCTCTTCGGCGTCTTCGGCATCTTCTTCCAGATGGAAGGTCTGGCAGGCTCCATGCTGAAGTGCTCTGGCAACATGAAGATTCCCTCCGTCCTGAACATCCAGATGTGCGTCATGGACGTGGTGTTCAACTATTTATTCATCTACATTCTCGAACTCGGCGTCATGGGAGCCGCGTTGGGAACAGGACTGGCCATGCTGATTACCGCTGCGCTGATGTTCTACTTCCTGCTGTGGCGCTCACCCATGTTAGGACTCATCAGGCATTCCTCAACCGACACCCGCAACAAGTCTTTCCGACCCACAGCCGATGTAGTAGGCAAGGCATTCAAGATTGGAGCGCCCATGGGACTACAGCACCTGCTGATGGGAGGCGCCCAGATTGTCAGCACGCTCATTGTGGCACCACTCGGTACCATCTCCATTGCCGCCCACTCGCTGGCCATTACGGTAGAAAGCCTGTGCTACATGCCCGGCTACGGCATCGCGGAGGCAGCCACTACCCTCATCGGGCAAAGCATTGGTGCCGGACAGCGTCTGCTGACCCGTTCGTTTGCCCGAATGTCAACGGCTTTAGGCATCGGCATCATGACGCTGATGGGGTTGCTCATGTTTGTCTTTGCCACAGAACTCATGTCGCTGATGACTCCTGTGGAAGCCATCCGCGACCTCGGTGCCTACTGTCTGCGCATCGAAGCCTTCGCCGAGCCTATGTTTGCAGCAGCCATCGTCTGCAACGGTATCTTCATTGGAGCAGGCGACACGCTGAAGCCTGCCATCATGAGCCTCGCCAGCATGTGGGGCGTCCGCCTGACACTCGCTGCCCTGTTGGCCCGCGACTATGGGCTGAAAGGCGTCTGGACAGCAATGGCCATCGAGCTTACCTGTCGTGGACTGCTGTTCCTCGCCCGCCTCTTCTTTGGGAAATGGAGCGAGAAAACTTTGAATATTAAACATTAAAGACTAAAGATTATACCTATTACTATTATGAAGAGATTATTGCTTGGTTTATCATTTATCATTTCTCAATTGTCATTTAGCAGCATAGCTGCGCAAGACCGTGCCGAGGTTCTGATGGAAACGAGTGAGGGAAACATCCGCATCCAACTGTATAACGAGACGCCTCAGCACCGTGACAATTTCCTCAGACTGGTCAAAACCCATTTCTACGATTCCCTGCAGTTTCACCGCGTCATCAAGGACTTCATGATTCAAGGCGGTAATCCCAGCACCAGGCCTCATCCCGTGGCAGATGCCGCATGGGGAACACTTGACTACACCGTTGAGGCAGAGTTCCGCATCCCCCAGTTCTTCCACAAACGGGGAGTGATTGCCGCAGCCCGAGAAGGCGACGACGTCAACCCGCAACGACGCTCCAGTCCGTCGCAGTTCTACTTCGTTTGGGGCCGTAAATACTCCGAACGGGCCATGGACTTTGTGGAAAACCGCATGACCGTTGACCTCACGCCTGAAATGCGTGAAGCCTACATGACCATTGGCGGCACCCCCCACCTGGACGGCACCTATACCGTGTTTGGTGAGATAACCGAAGGGCTCGACATTGTAGAACGCATCCAGAACGTAGCCACCGACGACGCCGACCGTCCCCTGCAACCCGTCTTCATCCTTCGTACCACCGTAGTAAAAGAATAAAATGATGAAACAAGTAAGACCGAAAAAGAACTTAGGCCAGCATTTCCTGACTGACCTGAGCATCGCCAGCCGCATAGCCGACACGGTGGATGCCTGTCCTGAACTGCCCGTACTCGAAGTGGGACCGGGCATGGGCGTGCTGACACAGTATCTGGCCCAGAAACCCCGTCCGCTCAAGGTAGTGGAGATTGACAGCGAGAGTGTGGAGTATCTCCATCAACACTCCATACTCACGCCTGACCAGATTATCTCCGGCGACTTCCTTCGCATGGACCTGCGTACGTTGTTTGACGGAGGACAGTTTGTGCTGACGGGAAACTATCCTTACGACATCTCATCGCAGATATTCTTCAAGATGATTGACAACCGCGACCTCATTCCCTGCTGCACGGGTATGATACAGCACGAGGTGGCGCAGCGCATGGCCAGCAAGCCCCACACAAAGGCTTACGGCATTCTCTCGGTACTCATTCAGGCATGGTACGACGTGGAGTATCTTTTCACCGTCGAACCGTCGGTGTTCAATCCCCCTCCCAAGGTCCAGAGTGCCGTCATCCGCATGACGCGCAACAACGTTCAGCACTTAGGCTGTGACGAGCAACTCTTCCGTCGAGTGGTGAAGACCGTCTTCAACCAGCGCCGCAAAATGCTACGCGTCTCACTGCGACAACTGCTGCCGCCAGAAGCCTCCCTCTTCTCCGCACATCCGCAGCTGATGACTAAACGACCGGAAGAGCTTGATATTCAGAAGTTTGTTGAATTAACAAACTATATAGAACAAGATTTGTGCGCGAACACATAGTTTTGATGTAAGTCAAAAACAAGGCCGTTTTTGGCATAAATCACCCCTTGAACGATTGTCAGATTGATAATTGTTCATACCTTTGCATCGTCAAAAGAAAAAAGATTGTTTAGGATAACGGAGAAGATTGTTAAGGGTAACATTAATAAGAAAGAGAGGTAAAAATGATGAACACAATGACATTATTAACCCTGTGTGCTGCCCTGGCAGCAACAGGAATGTGGATGAAGGATAACACTCCACGGATATAAAAAAAGGAAAGAAAAAAAGATTGTTGAATTAAAGTTAGAGAAAGGGTAACATTATGACATTGTTAATTGAATTGTTTGCTATCTTTGCTATTTCTGCATTCGTCATCGATCGTAGCATTGAGAAGCGTTAAAAAAAGAGAATGATTTTAGGTTTTTGGTTATTAATATCAATGAAGACAGCCTTCGGAGTGATTCCGAGGGCTGTTTTTTTCCTTTTTGTCAATTAATGTGTAATTTTTCTGTCCAAAAATGTATGAGTTTCAAAAAAAATGATTATCTTTGCAAAGTACTTATTAAGATAATATGCGAAAGATACTTGTTTTTTTTATTTTTCTAATCGGCACGACGGCAGTGGTCAATGCACAGACGGGTACCCCTGCAGAAGGTCGGTTAGTCGTCCCCTCCGTTCCTTTCTTCGTACCTCACTGGTATGTCAGAGCACAAGGCGGTGCAGCCTATGACGTAGGCGAGGCGAAATTTACGCAGTTGGTGTCACCTGCCTTGCAGTTGTCACTTGGTTACAAATTCAATGAATACTTCGGACTCAGGGGCAGCCTCAGTGGGCTTTGGGCCCGTAACCGCTATGCCTACCCTGAGGCAAAGTACAACTGGAACTTCATCCAGCCGGCACTTGATGCTGAGCTGGACCTGACGAACCTCATTCTCGGATGGGAAGAGGATCGTCCGACCAGTCTCTATGCCTTTGCGGGTGTTGGTGTTGCCTATTCGTTCAACAACGACGATGCTGAGGAGGCTGACAAGCGGTTTGGTATTGATTTCCAGAAACTTTGGAGAGACTATCGCTGGAATCCCGTAGTAAGGGCCGGTCTGGGAGTTGACTACAGTATCACCGACGAGATTGCCATTGGTGCAGAGGTGAATGCCAACATGCTGCCTGATCACTTCAACTCGAAGATTGGCAAGCGTGACAACCGCGACTGGCACTTCAATGCACTGGTCGGCGTGAAGTTTACCATCGGCAAGAGTCACGGACGTACCGAACCGGTCTATGAGACCATTACCACGGTGACGCCTCCGCCTCCTGCTCCCGTTCATGATACGGTATTTGTTGATGTGCCCATTGAGAAGATTTCCTTCAACGTGAACATCCAGTTCCTCATCAACCAAAGCATCATCCGCTCCAACCAGATTCCCAAGCTGAGGCGCCTCATCAACTATCTGAACGAGCATCCCAGAGCCTTTATCCGCCTTTCTGGCTATGCCGACAGAGACACGGGAACGCCTGAAATCAACATGCGTTTGTCACGTGAACGTGCCCAGGCTGTATCAGAATACCTGATGGACGAGGGCATCCAGGAATGGCGCATACGCCGCTTTGCCAAGGGCGACCGCGTGCAGCCGTTTGACATTCCTGAAGACAACCGCGTCTGCATCTGCTTCGTGTATGATCCGGACAACCCCGTGCCCATGCCTTATTAAAGATTAAGGCTGCGATTAAGCGAGTGCAAAACGAAGCTTGCTTCAGTTATGCCGAGCGAAAGCAGACTCGACCGAAGGTCAAAGATTAAAAATGAAAGATTAAAGGATTAAACATAAAAACAGATATGAAGACAATCAAACAATTACTGTTAGCAGCCATGATGCCACTTATGGCGCTTACATTCAACGCATGCACCGACTATCAGGACGAGTTAGATGCACTTGACTATCGCGTTACCGTACTGGAGAACCTCGTCAATAAGGTGAACAGCGACCTGGAAGCCATGCAGGTTATCGTCAACGCAATGGCAGAGGGAGACTACATTACCAATGTCACCCAGAACAGCGAGGGCTACATCATTACCTTCAACAAGTCAGGAGCCATCGTCATTCACGACGGTGTGGATGGCCAAAACGGTAAGGACGGAAAGGATGGTAAAGACGGTAAGGACGGTAAGGACGGCAAGGACGCCCAGGTTCCGAGCATCACCATCGAGCAGGACCCCACCGACGGCAACTGGTACTGGAAACTGAACGGCGAATGGCTGACCGACCACTCAGGCAATCGCATTCAGGCCAACGGTAAGGACGGTAAAGACGGTAAGGACGGCCAAGATGGCCAAGACGGTAAAGACGGTAAGGACGGCAAGGACGGCATTACCCCTCAGGTTCGTATCAATGCTGACGGCATTTGGGAGATTTCCACCGACGGTGGCAACACCTGGGTCAGCACGGGCACTCCCGCCACAGGTAAGGACGGCGAAAATGGTGCTGATGCCAATGTCATCATTCAAGTAATCACTCACTGGAACGAAGGCTACGTGGAGTTTATCACGTCGTCAGGTTCTTTCCGTGTTCCTCTTGCAAGCTCCTAATAATGAAGGTATATGATGAAAAAAAGTATTATCAGACACTTCGCACTGGCAGCATGTTTATGCCTGTTTGCCACATCGTGCGACAATAAGTTTGGCGACGACCTGCGCAGCTTAGGCCATCGCGTTGAGATACTGGAAGAGCGCGTCTTGGAGATGAATACCTCTATCGAGGCGCTGCAGGCCATCATCACCACCATACAGACCAACGGCTATGTCACTGACATACAGCACAATTCCGACGGTTCTATCACGCTGACGTTCAACAACGGCGATATCGTCACACTACACGATGGCCGTATCGGTCAGGACGGAAACGACGGACGCGATGGTCAGGACGGACACGACGGTCAGGACGGAAACGACGGTCAGGAGGCCGAGCTCATCGTCGGTGTATGGCAGGATATTGACGGCATGTGGTACTGGACAGTAAACGGCACTTGGCTGCTGGATGCCGACGGCAATAAAGTAAGGGCAGGTGCTGTTGACGGTAAGGATGGTCAGGATGGCCATGACGGTCAAGACGGACATGACGGTCAAGACGGACATGATGGTAAGGACGGCATCGTTCCTCAGGTTCGCATCAATGCCGACGGCATCTGGGAGATATCCTCCGACGGCGGCAATACCTGGGTCAGTACCGGCGTACCTGCCAACGGTAAGGACGGTGAGCCTGGACGTGCCGACATCTTCGCTTCGGTTACCTTGTCGCCTGACGGGAAATACCTCATTGTCCAGCTGGCTGACGGTAGCGATCCTTTCTACATCCCCATTATGTAATGAACAAGAGCCCGAAGGAACCTCATGAAGTAACGGTCTCCCCCTCCCCTGATAAGGGGGGCGGGGGCAAGATAGTCAAGATATTGTTGCCGCTTGTTCTGGGCGGTGCCATCTTGTACTGGATGTACCGTGACTTCGACTTCCAGAGCCTCAGTCACGTGCTGTGGCATGAGATGAACTGGACCTGGATGCTCCTTTCCTTCCCTTTCGGCATACTGGCACAGATGTTCCGAGGCTGGCGCTGGCGGCAGACGCTGGAACCAGCAGGCGAGCATCCGCGTACCTCCACCTGCATCAATGCCGTGTTCCTCAGCTATGCAGCATCGCTGGTCATCCCCCGCATCGGCGAGTTTACGCGGTGTGGCGTGTTGAAACGCTACGACGACGTATCATTCACCAAGGCGCTCGGCACCGTGGTTACCGAGCGGGCCGTTGATTCCCTGGTCGTGCTGCTGTTCTCGGGCATCACCCTGCTGCTGCAGATTCCCGTGTTCCGTACCTTCTTCAATGAGACGGGAACCAGCCTTGACTCCATTATCAACCGTTTCACGCCTACCGGCTGGCTCGTGACGGTCATCTGCGGCGTGGCGGTACTCATTCTGTTGGCCATTCTGTTGCGCCACCTCGCTATATATGATAAGGTACGCGCGACGCTCAGCGGCATCTGGCAGGGCATCATCTCCCTGAAGGACGTGCGTAACGTGCCGCTGTTCGTGTTCTTCACCCTCGGCATCTGGGTCAGCTATTTCCTTCATTACTACCTGACGTTCTTCTGCTTCGACTTCACGGAGCACCTCGGCCTGACCTGTGCTATGGTGACCTTCGTGGTGGGCAGCATCGCCGTCATCGTCCCTACCCCCAACGGCGCAGGCCCATGGCACTTCGCCGTAAAAACCATGCTCATCCTCTACGGCGTGGCTGATACCGAAGCCCTCTACTTCGTCCTCATCGTCCACACCATCCAGACCATGCTCGTCATCCTTCTGGGCATCTGGGCATGGGTAGCCTTGAACTTTACGAAACCTATAACCCTAAAACAATAGAAAAATGAACGAAATTCAGAATTTGAATCCACAGTGCATCTGGAAGAATTTCTATGCACTCACACAGGTGCCGCGCCCCAGCGGACACTTGGAGAAAATCCAACAGTTCCTGCTCGACTTCGGACAGAAGGCAGGCGTAGAAGTATTCAAGGATGAGGCAGGAAACATTGTGTTCCGCAAGCCTGCATCGCCTGGCATGGAGAACAGGAAGGGCATTATCCTGCAGGCCCACATGGACATGGTGCCCCAGAAGACGCCTGAGTCAACCCACAACTTCGAGACCGACCCCATAGAGCCGTGGATTGACGGCGAGTGGGTGAAAGCCAAGGGCACCACACTAGGTGCTGACAATGGCCTGGGTGTGGCTGCCATCATGTCCGTCATGGAGGACAAGACGCTCAAGCACGGTCCGCTGAACGCCCTCATCACAGCCGATGAAGAGACGGGTATGTTTGGTGCCAACGGACTGGACGACGAGACCCTGCAGGGCGACATCCTGCTGAACCTCGACTCCGAGCACTGGGGCAAGTTCGTCATCGGCTCTGCCGGTGGCATCGACGTGACCGCCACCCTCGAGTTCAAGGACGAGGAGACCAATCCCGAGGAAGATGCTGCAGTCAAGGTGACGCTGAAAGGTCTGCGCGGCGGACACTCCGGCCTGGAGATTCACGAGGGACGCGGCAATGCCAACAAGATGATGGCCCGTTTCCTTCGCGACGTGGTAGAAATCGACTATGCCCGAATTGTCAGCTGGCACGGTGGTAACATGCGCAACGCCATTCCCTTCAAGTCGGAAGTGGTGCTGACGCTGCCGAAGCGGCTGGTTGATGCCATCAAGCAGGTGGCCGACGACTGGCGTGCTGACTTCATCGACGAATACAAGGGCATTGAGAGCGGCATTGAGTTCACCATTGAGGAAGTGGAGATGCCAAAACGACAGCTGCCCGTAGAGATTCAGGACAACCTGCTCAGCGCCATCCTAGCTTGCCACGACGGTGTACTGCGTATGATTCCGAGCTATCCCAGCGTGGTGGAGACCTCTTCCAACCTCGCCATCATCGACATCGAGGGCGAGAAGGCTGTCATCAAGATTCTGGCCCGCTCCAGCCGCGAAGATATGAAGATGTGTATCGTCGATATGCTGGAGGCCTGCTTCAACATGGCCGGCATGAAGGTCGAAAAGTCTGGCAGCTACGGCGGCTGGGATCCTAATCCCGACTCCGAAATCCTACACCTACTGCTCAAGGAGTACAAGGAGCTGTTTGGCAAGGAAGGCATCATCCAAGTCGATCATGCCGGACTGGAGTGCTCTGTCATCCTGGGCAAGTACCCCTGGCTTGACGTCGTCAGCTTCGGTCCCACGATGAAGTCGCCCCACACCACTACGGAACGTGCACTCATCAAGACCGTAGAGCCATTCTGGCAGCTGCTCAAGAAGACGCTCGAGGATGTACCCGTAAAAGAATAATATTTGACACTGTTTACACAAAAAGGGCACGGTCTGTAGAAGGCCGTGTCCTTTATACTTTCAGGCCGTGTTACCCGTGCCTAATATAAACCGTAAACCATCTCACCTCTTCTTCTTGAGTGCCAGGATAGCCTGAAGCTGCGAGGTAGCCAGTTCTGGAATATGGTGTTCCGTAGCATAGGCCTGAAGCTCTTCAAAGCTCATATCGCCTACACGTTCGTGGTTCAGTTCCTTGCTGCGTGCCTTGAAATCATCCCACTCCACATAGCTGTGGTCGGTGGTGTAGATGTAGAAGATGTCGCGTATCCTGCCCTTCGAGTCGTTGTACTCCCAGTGGTGCTGGGTCATCACGTGACGGGCAATGACGGGCACATTTTCATCATCGTTATCATCATATATCTCTGTATAGCGATAGGCGTAGTCCTTCTCCTGCCGTCTCTTCAACAGCTTCTCCTGGCCATGTATCTCGTTGGAGTACATCTGCATTCTGGCACCATCTAACGTAGAGCGTACCAGTCCTCCTGAGTGGATAATTTGTCCTACCACCTCATGCTCAGGAATCTCCACCACCCAGTTATTGTCGCCTTGTGGAACCAGCGTGGCACGGTATTTCTCCTTTGCTTTCTCTTCCATCAGCCATTTCTCGGCCAGAGCGTGGTTGCTGTTGCGAATCCAATCCTCCACCGTATTCTCAATGCCTACGCCGTGCCATGAGGCAGCCTTGTTGGCAAAGGTTCCGCTCGACCAATGCGTACGTGTTCTCGGCTTGTAGCCCTTACTGATTTCGTATATCACCGGATAGATGCCTGCGCTGTAGGCACGCAGGGAGTCGCCAATGTATCGGAAGGCACGGTAGTAGTACTCTATGTAGAGGTAGGGTTTGGGCTTTACCACCACGTCTTCTATGTCATAGTCAACATCCGTCATTGTGATACAACCATCGTGCAGCTCGGCCACCGTGACCATCTGCGGTTTGTAGGCCACATGGGTCAAGGCAATCTTCTTGGCACCCTTCACGTCAGCCAGCACACCGTCCATTCCCGTTGTCCCTATCAGCGTTCCGTCTTCAGTCAGCACACTCACCAACGGTATGGCTTTCCCCTCACTATCCACGGTTCTGATTCTCTGCGCCTTTGCGCTCATCACTACCATCACGACGGCAGCAAACAGTAATAGTCCTTTCTTCATGTTAGCTTATTCCTTCTTATATATTATTATGTGACCGCAAAAGTAATACAATAATTCCAATTCTCCAAATAATACGGAATAAAACACGATAAATATAAAAATGATGGGGTGGCAGCGATTTTTTTATCCTTTTATTTCTTTTTTTTTTTATTTTTCCCTACCTTTGCAGCCGTAATCAATAAAAACAAGAAAAAAAATGGACGACTACCCGGCGGATTATTTCAAACCGTAAGGCGGGAGGACAGCAGGCAAGGCCGCTAATCCTCTTGCCAACATTGTCAATTATCAATTGTCAATTGTCAATTAAAGAAAGGATTAGCACAATGAAGACCTATTGGAACTACAATCAGGGACTGACCCAACTTCAGGAGTGGGAGCCCAATTGCTGGATACAGGTTACTTGTCCTACAGATGAGGACCAGCAGATGCTGGAGGAGAAGTTCAGTATCCCTGACTATTTCATGAACGACATCAGCGATACCGACGAGCGTGCCCGTTATGAGTACGACGACGGCTGGATGCTCATTATCCTGCGTATCCCTTACGTTAAAGAGGTACGTTCGCGCACACCATATACCACAGTGCCGCTCGGCATCATCCATAAACGGGACATCACCATCACCGTCTGCTACTACGAGACGAACATGATGATTGACTTCGTGTCGTTCCAGCAGAAGCGCGGCGAGGGGTTCACCGACTTCGTTGATATGACGTTCCGCCTGTTCCTGTCTTCGGCCGTCTGGTACCTGAAGCGCCTCAAGCAGATCAACATGCTCATTGAGAAGGCCAAGCGAAACCTCGACCAGGAGGTAAACAACGAGAGCCTCATCGGACTCTCACGTCTTCAGGACTCGCTAACCTACTTCGTCACTTCCATACGTGGCAACGAGACGCTGCTGTCAAAGCTGAAGTTCAAGTTACAGATTGACGAGCTCGACGCCGACCTCATCGAGGACGTGAACATTGAGATGTCACAGGCCCGCGAGACAGCCAACATCTATTCGAACATCCTGGAATCAACGATGGACACCTACCAGTCGATTATCAACAACAACATGAACACCATCATGCGTACGCTGACCTCGGTGACCATCATCCTCATGTTGCCCACGCTGGTAGCGTCATTCTTCGGTATGAACTTGGTCAACGGCATGGAAGAGAACCCTGTAGGCTTCATCATCGCCATTGTCATTTCCGTCCTGATTTCCATAGCTTCCTGGTTCATCTTCCGGCATAAGAGACTGATCTAAGTGTTGAGCATTGAGTGTGGAGGGTAGAGTGTGGAACGTAATGTATGGAGTTAAATTACGTTAATGTCGCAAAAAAACTCCTAACTCCTAACTCCTAACTCCTAACTCTTTCGTATCTTTGTAACTTGAATGTTTAGATCTAACCTAATTTTAAACTAAAACGTTTAAACTATGGACTCTCAAGAAAAGACCCTTGAAATGGGAACACAGGAGGAATTAAACCAGAAATTGGAGACTCCTACAGAAGCAACAGTAGTAGAAGAACCCGCAGTCGAAGAGGCAGCTGAAGCAGTCGTTGAAGAGGCAGCTGAAGCAGTGGCTGAAGAGCCTGCAGCTGAAGCAGTAGCTGAAGCAGAAGCTGTAGTCGAAGAAGCAGCTGAAGCAGTGGCTGAAGAGCTTGCAGCTGAAGAGCCTGAGCGGAAAGTGTACAACACCAAGAAGGAGATACTCGACCGCATCACGGAAATTGCTCACGGCGACGAGCCACTGCAGAAAGACGAGATAGACTACCTGAAAACGGTATTCTACAAGTTGCACATTGCCGAGCGCGATGCCCAGTTCAAGGCATATACCGAGGCAGGAGGCGACTTGGCTTCCTACCATATCGCTCCTGACCCTGAAGAGGAAGCCTTCAAGGCCGAAATGGGCATCATCAAGGAGAAGCGTGCCCAGCTCTTCAAGGAACAGGAAGCAGAGAAAGCCGACAACCTGAAGAAGAAACTGGCCATCATCGAGAAGATAAAAGGCATGATTACCTCGCCTGAGGAAGCCAACAAGTCCTATCAGGAATTCAAGGCCCTGCAGCAGGAATGGAAAGAAATCAAGAATGTGCCTGCCGAGAAGGCCAACGAGCTGTGGCGTAACTACCAGCTCTACGTGGAGCAGTTCTATGACCTGCTCAAGCTAAACAGCGAGGCCCGTGAGTACGACTTCAAGAAGAACCTTGAGCTGAAGACCAAGCTTTGCGAAGCCGCTGAGCGTCTGGCAGACGAGTCCGATGTCATCAGCGCCTTCCATCAGCTGCAGAAGCTGCATCAGGAATATCGCGAGACCGGTCCCGTCAGCAAGGATCTGCGCGAAGAGGTGTGGACACGCTTCAAGGCTGCCTCCACTGTCATCAACAAGCGTCACCAGCAGCACTTTGAGAGCATCCGTGCCAAGGAAGAAGACAACCTGGCCCGTAAGACAGCTCTCTGCGAGAAGGTTGAGGCCATTGTTGCCGCTCCCTGCAAGAACTCATCCGAGTGGGAGAAGCGCACCCAGGAGATTATCGACATCCAGTCAGAGTGGAAAACCATCGGTTTTGCTCCGCAGAAGATGAACGTCAAGATTTTCGAGCGCTTCCGTGCAGCCTGCGACAGCTTCTTCACCAACAAGGCCACCTATTTCAAGACCCTGAAGGAGACCTTCAAGGAGAATGCCGAGAAGAAGCGTGCCCTCATTGAGAAGGCCCGTGCCCTTCAGGACAGCACAGAATGGCGTTCCACCAGCGACAAGCTCATTGCCCTGCAGAAGGAGTGGAAGACCATTGGCATGGTGCCCAAGAAGCTGGGCGACCAGCTTTGGGAAGAATTCCTCGGCATCTGCAACAAGTTCTTTGAGGCCCGTAATGCCGCAGGTGCAGGCCAGCGCAGCGACGAGCATCAGAACCTGAGCAAGAAGCGTGAAATCATCGAGAAGCTGAAGGCCGTTGCCGAAGAGACTGGTGAAGGTCTGCAGGAGAAGGTCCAGGCCCTGGTAGAAGAGTATCAGGCTGTAGGCCATGTGCCCTTCAAGGAGAAGGACAAGGTCTATGAGGAATACCACGCCGTTCTGGACAAGCTCTATTCAGAACTGAACATCAGCGTTGCCAAGCGTCGTCTCAACAAATTCAAGGACAACCTCAAGCAGGTGGCAGAACGCGGCGAAAGCGCCCTCGACAATGAGCGTGCCCGCCTGATGCGCCAGTACGAGCAGCTGAAGAGCGAGGTGCAGACCTACGAGAACAACCTCGGCTTCCTCAACGCATCCAGCAAGAAGGGTAATTCACTCATCGACGAGATGAACCGCAAGGTACAGCGTCTGAAGGACGACATGAACCTCGTCCGCGAGAAAATCAAGGCTATCGACGCTGAGAATAAAGCCTAAATTAAGTGGAGAGTGTAGAGTATAGAGTGTAGAGTTTGCTACCGCCAATGAACAAGGGCAGACAAGTGTAAATGGTAAGGCGGCAGCAAACTTTACACTCTAAACTTTAAACTATGAACTATGAATTCTGAACTATCAGATATTCCACCACCTGGTGAATATCTGATTCTTTTTGTATCACCTTTTTGTCCGCATCCAGCAGATAAAGCACGGGCAGCGTTGTCAAGTCGTAAAGCATACCCTCCTGCAGCTGGTCATCAGCAACAACCATGACCCACCCCTCTTCACTCCTAACTCCCAATTCCTCACTCCGAACTCCTAAAGCTCCACAATCTACCGCTATCAGCGTCAACCGCTGCTCCTTGATTGCGCTGTTAATCAGTCCACTGTGGTGCAGACGGAACAACAAGTCCTGACATTGTTCACAGTCAGGGTCATAAAACAGTAGCAGCGTCAGGGGCGAACGGGATAGCTCCGTCATGCGCTGCCGCTTTCCGTCGTTTGTCAAACACAAAAAGTCCGTAGCCGGCTCCCCCACCCTATTGCGCTCAGCCAACCGCAACAGCAGCTGGGCCCTGCTGCGCTGCATCTCGTCAGCCACAGGACAGCTGACCACATGCTGAGCCGTCAACCTATATAGCTCTTCATCACGTTGAGGGGAGTTACGTTCATGCAGATAGAGTCGGGCCTGCTCCACGAAATAGTCATACACCGTGGCATTGGCAGCAGCAGCGTCGAGCCAACTCTTGACAGCCTGCTCCCTGCCATCAGGCGAAGCAAACTTCAACAATCCGATGAAGTCCGCCAGTGCCTGCTCCGCATAATCCACACGCAGCAGCGAGGTGTCCTGGAAGTCGTAGTGCTGCCAGAAATGCTTCGTCACATAGTCCGCACGCGCCCCCACCTCCTTGATGGAGTCAGGTACCTGAGGCAGTTGCAGTCCCTGTGCTCTGCACCACGTTCCCAGGCAAATCATCGCCATAAAAATCATCCCTATCCTCTTCATACTGCAAAGGTACGAATAAGTAAGAAGAAAACAAAAAAAAACTTTTGGTTTTCTCGAGCAAGAGTACCTTCGACGTAGTCAAAGAGAGTGCAAACCGAACAAAAAACCAAATAATTTGAGTTTTTAGAGGCGAAGTGCGAAGTACGAAGTGCGGATGAAATCCGCATGAAAGAAACGGGACGAATATAAGAGGTTGATGGATGAAGGGAGAAGGATAAGGTAAGAAAAACTAAAATATTTCCAAAATATTTGGTAATTCGCTCGGTTTGCACTACCTTTGTGGGCACAATCAAGAATAATGAGGCTATGGCACTGAATTTGAACAAGAACCTGAAATTGTACTACTCCATCAAGGAGGTGGCTGAGATGTTCGGACTCAACGAGAGTACGCTGCGTTACTGGGAGACTGAGTTTCCCTATCTCAAACCGAAGACGAGCGGACCGGCCAAGGTTCGTCAATATACCGAAAAGGATATTGAGCAGATTCGGCTTATCTATAATCTCGTCAAGGAAAGAGGTTTCAAGCTGTCGGCAGCCAGGAAAATCATCAACACCAATCGTGACGGTGCTGACAAGACGGCTGACATGATTAACCGACTGACGAACGTCCGCGAAGAACTGATGATGCTGAAGAAGGAACTGGACGGACTGCAGTAGATAAAAGATGAAAGATTAAGGATTAATCATTACGGATGCCATTCCGACTGCATGCGGAATACGGCCTCGGGGGTTATCTCCGAGGCTTCTTTTTTTGTCAACTGGCGGCTCCAGGCAACACGCTGTGTGGTGGAGGCTCCTTCGCCACGGTTGTTATACTCATGGTAGCGGGCCGTGAGCTCGCGTTCTTTCTGCCAGTGGTGCCAGCCCTCGGGACGTATCTCCTTGCACAGGTCACAGTTCATGAACAGCGTATAGCCGTAGTCACGCCACGGACGACCCAAATAGACTTTGCTGACCCCTGGGGCGGCGGTGATGCGGCAGTTGTTGAACACGTAGCCGTAGGGCTGCTCCTTGGGCGTGGAGGCAGCGGTGATGTAGGAGTCGGCCTTGCAGAAGATGTCGCAATGCTCGAACCACGCGATAGAGGGACCAAAGATGAAGTCGGTGGTTCCCTCAATGTAACAGTCCTTGAAGTAAAGGCGGGTGCCAGCTACACCGGTATAGACGGTGTCCTGATTGCCCAGGAAGCGACAGTTGACGAACGTGAGTCGGTCACCCTCAGTATGCAGGGCAACGGCCTGCCCCAGTCGGGCAGCGTTATTCTCAATGGTGATGTTCTTGACGGTGATATTTTGACCCTGTATCTTTACTGTATATGTACGGAAGGTTCCCATCTTATTGATGTTGGCATGATCGTCGTAGGTGATGACGGTCTGGTCACGGTCCTCGCCGCAGATCTCGATGTTGGTAAGCCACTGGGGAATGATGAGCTTCTCCTTATAGGTGCCCCGCTTGACGAAAATGACCTTATGGTACTCCATGAAGGCGCGGCAGACTTCCAGCGCCTCGTCAATGGTGCGAAACTGCCCTCTGCCGTCACGTGCCACAAAGATGGTGTCAGGGTTGTCGAAGTCTTGCGCAGCTGCGCTGCTACATGAAAAATGAGAAATGAGAAATGATAAACCAAGCACCATTAACCATCTAACATTAAACATTAAATAATTCTTTTTCATCGCACTCTTCTTTATCATTTATCATTTCTCATTTAGGGCGTAGCCCGCTACCTCATTACATGATTTGCGTAACATTCTGCACGCCATCAATCTTCTTCAGGTTGGAGATGATGTTCCTGACATCCTCACGGTCATGGACACGCAGCTCGATGGAGCCGTCGAACACACCATCGTCTCCCTTGATGGTGAGTTGGCGAATGTTGACGCTCATCTGCGAGGTGATGACGCGTGACACGTCAACCAGTATGCCCATGCGGTCGATACCTTCTATCTTGATGGTAGCATCGAAGAAGAGCTTCTTGTGCATGTCCCACTTGGCATCAAGGATGCGGTTGCCGTAACTGGTCTTGAGCCGGTTGGCCACGGGACAGGCACGCTTATGAATCTCAATGCGGTTCTTATTGTCGATGAAGCCCAGTACGTCGTCACCGGGAATAGCGTGACAGCACTTGGGGAACTTGTACTGGCTGATGTTCTCGTCGGTGATGAAGATAGGTTTCTTGCGGTTGAACTTCTCAGGAACGATAAACAGCTCGGGCTCCTGACTCTTTTCTTCCTCTTCCTTATTGCCCAGGAACGGGACGTAGCGGCGCCAGCCCGACTTACTGCTCTTATGCTTGCCGTGAAGCTCGTCAATGTCCTCATTGCCGAGGATGATGGTCTTTTCCGCCAATGCCAGGAAGAACTCGTCACGACGGCGCACATCATGGAAGGCGGTCAGTTGGTCAGCAACGCTGGTGTTGTACTCTATCTCATGCTTCTTCAGGAATGCAATGAGCAGCTCTTCACCCTCCTTCTGGCTCTCACGGCTTTTACGCCGCAGGATGGCCTGTATCTTGGCTTTAGCCTTGGCGGTGCTGACGAAGTTGATCCACGACTCTTGCACATGCTGTGACTTTGAAGAGAGAATCTCCACCTGGTCACCGCTCTGCAGCTGATGACTCAGGGGCACCAGCTTGTGGTTGACCTTAGCACCGATACAATGGGAACCGAGGAAGGTATGAATGCTGAAGGCGAAGTCGAGCGCCGTACAGCCGGCGGGCATCGTCTTGATCTCTCCTTTGGGGGTGAAGACAAATATCTCGCTAGCAAAGAGGTTAAGCTTGATGGCATCGAGAAAGTCCATAGCGTCAGGCTGGGGGTCGTCAAGTATCTCCTTGATGGTGCGCAGCCAGTCATTCAGCTCGGCCTCATCCTCGGTATATTCGTCATCCTCACCCTCCTTGTACTTCCAGTGGGCGGCAAAGCCCTGCTCAGCCACCTCGTCCATACGGTCGGAACGTATCTGCACCTCTATCCAGCGTCCCTGCTTCGACATCAGCGTAACGTGCAGCGCCTGGTAGCCGTTGGCCTTGGGATGGTTGAGCCAGTCGCGCAGCCGGTCGGGGTGACTCTTGTAAATCTTGGAAATGGCGACGTAGATGTTGAAGCACTCATTGACTTCCTCTTCACGATGCTCGGGGGTGAAAATGATACGGACGGCCAGGATGTCAAACACCTCCTCAAAGGGGATGTTCTTGTTCTGCATCTTGCTCCAAATGGAGTAAGGGGTCTTGACGCGCTCCTTGATGTAATACTTGATGCCCATCTTGTTGAGCGACTCCTCGATGGGTGCGGTGAACTGCGAGAACAGCTCATGACGCGAGGCCTCTGTAGAAGCGAGTTTCTTCTTGATGACCTGATACTCCTCAGGGTGCTCGTAGCTGAAGCTGAGGTTTTCAAGCTCGCTCTTAATCTTGTAGAGTCCCAAGCGGTTGGCCAAGGGGGCGTAGATGTAAAGCGTCTCACCCGCTATCTTATACTGTTTGTTGGCGGGTTGGCTCTGCAGGGTACGCATGTTGTGCAGACGGTCGCAGATCTTGATGAGGATGACACGGATGTCGTCGCTCATGGTGAGCAGCAGCTTCTTGAAGTTCTCTGCCTGGGCAGAAGCCTGCTCGCCGAAGATGCCGCCGCTGATCTTCGTCAGTCCGTCAACAATCATGGCTATCTTCGTGCCGAAGATGTTCTCAATGTCCTCAACGGTGTAGTCGGTGTCCTCAACCACATCGTGCAACAGGGCGGCACAGATACTGGTGGAACCGAGCCCCACCTCCTCGCAGGCTATCTGCGCCACGGCGATGGGGTGCATGATGTAAGGCTCACCCGACAACCGTCTGACGCCTTTGTGGGCCTGCTTGGCGAAGTTAAAGGCCTTGGTGATGATATCGACCTTCTTGCGATGGCGCGAAGAGATATAGCTGTCCAGCAAATGTTGGAAAGCATCGTTTATCAGCTGTTCGTCAACGTTCTCTTGGTGTTTTAACTCTTCGTCAGCCATAATCCTTTTTTTTAGGGAGCACGTATTACACGTGTCTACTGTTCACCTTCTTCTTCTTCTCTTTCCGCCAGCCTTCCGCTTCGTGCCTCCACGCTTGACAGCAGCATGGCGCTTGCCACGCTTGGCGGTTGCCTTGGCAGCATGGCGCTTGCCACGCTTGGTGGTGCCTATGGTGCCACGTCCGCGCTTGCCGCGCTTCTTGCTGACATAAGAGCCACGGCGTCCCTTCTTCTTATGATGGGTATAGGTGGGCACGTCGTCGTTAATGACTACTACGGCACGACGGGTGAGCAGCTCGTCGGCACGGTAGCGATAAACCGAGTCCTGCATGTCGATGAACTTGGTGATGTCGGAGAGGTTCATGCGGATGGCTGAAGGCTCGGTAGCGCCCGGCACGATGTCGTGGCGATAGGAGGGGTTCAGCGTACGCAGCTCCTCGATGTCGATGCCACACACAGCGGCAATCTGCTGCAGGTGTATGTTCTTGTTGACCACCACGGTGTCTGTGCGGTCGGGCAGGCGTGAACGCATGGGACAGATGTTGTGGTCACAATAGTAGTTCATGATGTAGTTGGCGGCAATGAAGGCAGGCACGTAGCCACGCGTCTCGGCGGGCAGGTAGGGGTAGATGTGCCAATAGTCCTTGTTCACGCCTCCGGCACGGTGGATGGCCTTGTTGATGTTGCCGGGACCACAGTTGTAGGCGGCAATTACGAGGTTCCAGTCACCGTAGATCTTGTACAGGTCACTGAGGTAGCGGGCAGCGGCATACGACGACTTGACGGGGTCGCGGCGCTCGTCAACGAGCGTGTTGACCTTCAGGCCGTAGCGCTTGCCCGTAGCCAGCATGAACTGCCACAGTCCGGTAGCGCCGACACGTGAAACGGCACGCGGGTTGAGGGCCGACTCAATGACGGGGAGGTACTTCAGCTCCAAGGGTACGCCGTAGGCCTCGAGGGCTTCCTCGAAGATGGGCATGTAGAAATTGCTGGCTCCCAGCATATAGCTCACCGACTTGCGCAGGCGTCCGCTGTAACGATCGATGAAGTTGCGCACCACGGGGTTGTAGGACATCTCCATGACGTAAGGCAGACGGCTCAGGCGGTCGATGTACTCCTCATCGGTGAAGGTGGGGTTCTCATCTTTCATACGACAGTCGGCATCCTGCTCCAGATAGGTACGCGACATATACTGGTTCAACAGGCTATCAAGGTCATAGGACATGGCTTCGGGGAACTCAATGACTTCTTCCTCGCCATCGCCCTCAATGACGATGACATCGTCTTCTTCCACCTCTACCTCAATCTCGTCTTCTTCCTCTTCGTCGTCAACAACAACCTGTGCCGTTGCTGTCAAAGGCAAGAAGAAAAAAAGGCAGAAAGGTAAAAACCACTTTACTGAACCTGTTAACTTATTGATTATCACACTTCTTTTTCCCATATCTATTCTTAACGTTTTAACCTTTTAACTTTTTATTTTTTTAACTTTTTAACTTTAAAAATTGATGCTGCAGTTTACCCCAAGGGACGAGGCATCCAACATATTCCTGGAGGAATGGTTGTTGATAACTGCAGGTGTCACCCGCAGGCTGAGGTCCCTGGAGATGTCAAACTGCGAGAGCTCCGCATCCACATAAGCGTCAATAACTGAGAGTGCATAGACTCCCACCAAGACAAAGAAACTCAGGTCGCGCCAACGGCGATACTTGTCCTTTCGTTTCCTGAAGATATCCTTGAAGCGGTCTTTATTGCTGTCGGTTATCTTCTGCCCCAGGTGCAGGAACTTGTTGTAGCTCTCAGTAGTAGGGTCTGAGTCCATGATGTCGAGATAGGCCTGCGCATAGTCCTTATACATCATGTTGTTCCACGTCATGGCATAGATGCAGCCTACGAATCCGCCATACACGATGGGCAGTTTCCAGTACTTGCGGTTATAGATCTGACCTGCGCCGGGCAGCACCAGTGCCAGCCACAATGCCCGTTGGGGTTCAGGTTTCCATGAGGCCCAGTCACGAGGAATCTTGATTTTCAACGTGTCGGGAACCACTGCCTCCAGTTTCTCAGGCATCACCATGTCTAGCGTGTCGGCTGCCAACATGGAATCCACCTTTGCCTCAAGCACCTCAATGCTGTCCAAAGGAACCACTTCCTGCGCAGCTGCGCTGCTAAATGAGAAATGAGAAATGATAAATGATAAACTCATCACCATCATCCAACGGTAATTATAAAAAAACCTATTTAGAAAAATCTTTCTCATTTATCATTTATCATTTTGGGCGAAGCCCGCTTCGAAGCCCGATCAAGACCGACCGTCCAGCGCATTCATGATGCGCTCCAGTTCCTCCTCGTTATTGAACAGGAGGCTGATTTTGCCTTTCCCCTTAGGCGAACAGGTCATCTGTACTCGGGTCTGGAAGAAGTTTGCCAGACGGTCACGTAACTCACCGAACTCCTCAGGCAGCTGGGCTTTCTGTGTCTTGCCTTTCGCCACCTTGACGTCTTCACCATTCTTCAGCATCTGGGCAATCTCCTCCACGCGACGCACGGAGTAGCCCTGTTTCTGTGTTTCCTTGAACAGCTTGATTTGCTGCGAGGGACTTTCAATGGAGAGCAGCGCACGAGCATGTCCCATGTCTATCTCCTTGTTTTTCAACGCCATCTGCACCTGTGCGGGCAGTTTCAGCAGACGCATGTAGTTGGTCACAGCGGCACGGCTCTTGCCCACTCGCTCTGAGATCTTCGCCTGTGTCATGCCGGTGGTCTCTGCCAAGTGCTGATAGGCCAGTGCGATCTCAATGGCGTTCAGGTCTTCACGCTGAATGTTCTCTACCAGCGCCATCTCCATGGCACTCTCGTCTTCCACCGTTACGATGTAGGCGGGAATCTTCGTCAGCCCTGCCAGCTGGGATGCTCTCCAGCGACGCTCACCGGCAATAATCTGATATTTGCCGCCTGGCATCTGCCGCAGGGTGATGGGCTGTATGATGCCCAGTTCCTTGATGCTGCCAGCCAACTCCTGAAGTGCCTCCTGATCGAACTCACGTCGAGGCTGATTGGGATTGGGCTCTATGTTACTGATTTCCACCTCATTCAGGTTTGACGAGCCTTGTGTACGTACCTCGCCAGTATCTATCAAAGCATCCAGTCCACGGCCGTTTCCAATGTCGTCCAGTCCGCGGCCCAGCACATTCCTATCGTATTTCTTCTTTACTGCCATACTTGTTTAGTGATGAGAGTTGAGAGCTCTCAACTGTTTTTGCTAATGATTTCCTTTGCCAATGCCAGATGGTTCTTCGAACCGGTGGAGTCTGCATCGTAGAGGATGACGGGCAAACCATGACTCGGACTCTCCGACAACTTGACGTTTCGCTGGATGACGGTCTTGAAGACCAGCTCCTGAAAGTGGCGTTTCACCTCGTCGTAAATCTGATTGGCCAGACGCAGACGAGAGTCATACATGGTCAGCAGGAAGCCTTCAATCTCGAGCTTCGGGTTCAGTTTCTGCTTGATGATACGGATGGTATTGAGCAGCTTGGAGATACCCTCCAGTGCGAAGTATTCACACTGTACGGGGATGATGACCGAGTCAGCTGCCGTCAGAGCATTGACCGTAATGAGTCCCAACGAGGGAGAGCAGTCAATGAGGATATAGTCGTATTCGTTGCGGATGGGATCCAAAAGGTGGCTCACCACTTTCTCACGATTCTCAAGATTCAACATTTCTATTTCGGCACCCACCAGGTCAATATGGCTGGGGATGATGTCCAAACCGTCAATATCGGTAGTATAGATGGCCTCGCGCACATCGGCATTATCGATGATACACTCGTAGAGCGAGCAATCAACGGCTTTGATATCGACACCCAAGCCGCTTGAGGCATTGGCCTGAGGGTCGGCATCAACCACCAGCACGGTCTTTTCGAGGGTGGCCAGCGATGCTGCAAGATTAATGGTTGTCGTGGTTTTACCCACTCCACCTTTCTGGTTTGCTAATGCTATGATTTTTCCCATTCTGTTTCTTTCTTTTCAAGATAGTTGGATGCAAAGGTACAAAAAGATTAGTGATTTGGGGGTAGTGAGGAGGGTTTTAACAAGGAAATCTATTTACCTTTAACTCCCTTTAACTCCCTTTAACTCCTTTAACTCCATAAAAAGTTGTACTTTTGCACCAAATTATGAACATATAATATGGAAGAAAAGAAACCTTTAATACTCATCTCCAACGATGACGGCTATCAGGCCAAGGGAATTCGTTGCCTGGTGGAAATGGTTCGCCATTTAGGCGACATCATGGTATGCGCCCCAGACTCCGCGCGTAGCGGCTTTGCCTGCGCTTTCTCGGCCAACAAGCCGCTGACGCTGACGAAGCAGCATGAGGAGCCCGGCCTACAGATATGGTCGTGTAACGGCACTCCCGTTGATTGTGTGAAGATGGCGTTAGCAGAACTGTGTAAGGAGCGCCGTCCTGACCTGGTGTTGGGAGGCATCAATCATGGTGACAACGGCACCGTCAACACTCACTACTCCGGCACGATGGGCGTGGTAATGGAGGGCTGCATGAAGTATATTCCCTCTGTGGCATACTCCATTTGCGACTATCGTGCGGATGCCGACTTCGAGCCGCTTACACCTTATGTGAAGCAGTTTACGCAGCAAGTACTCAGTCATGGTCTGCCGCGTGGTGTATGCCTGAACATCAACTTCCCTGCGTTGTCTGTGTTCAAAGGCGTCAAGGTTTGCCGCATGGCTTACGGAACGTGGGGCAATGAGGTCAGCAAGTGTCATCATCCGCGTGGCTACGATTATTGGTGGATGGTGGGACAATACACCAACGACGAGCCCGAGGCCGAGGATACGGACAACTGGGCAGTCACCCATGGTTATGTGTCGATTACGCCTACACGCATGGATGTCACGGCGTATGAAGCCATGGACGCAGTCTCTCAACTCCTAACTCCTCGCTCTGCTTCGCCGCATGGCTCAGCCAAGAACTCCTAATTCCTAACTCTCAACGCTCTACATGAAATACTATCTGATAGCTGGTGAGGCCAGTGGCGACCTTCACGCATCGCGACTGATGCAGTCGCTCCAGCGTGAAGACCCTGAGGCAGAGTTCCGTTTCTATGGCGGTGACCTCATGGCCAAGGTTGGCTGTACGCGTGTCAAGCACTACAGTGAGCTGGCTTACATGGGCTTCATTCCTGTGCTGATGCACCTGCCCACCATCTTGAAGAACATGCGCAATGCCAAGCGCGACATCAGCGAATGGAAACCCGATGTGGTCATCCTTGTTGACTACCCGGGCTTCAATCTTGACATCGCGAAGTACGTGCATGCCAACCATATCTGTCCTGTCTATTACTATATTGCTCCGAAGATCTGGGCTTGGAAGGAGTACCGCATCAAGCGGATCAAGCGCGACGTCGATGAGCTGTTTAGCATCCTGCCCTTCGAGGTGGAGTTCTTTGAACAGAAGCACCACTACCCCATCCACTACGTGGGCAATCCTACGAGGGAAGAGGTGGACGAGTGGGCCTCCCTAAATCCCTCCGAAAGGAGGGACTTATCTACGGAGTCCGAAGGTAAGCCTCCCCTTTCGGGGAGGTTTGGTGGGGCCACTATTGCCCTGCTGGCCGGTTCCCGTCTTCAGGAGATTAAGGACAACCTGCCTGCGATGATTGAGGCTACCCGGTCATACGCTGAACAGTACGACGTGGTGTTGGCTGGAGCCCCTGCCATTCCTATGGAATACTACAAACCGTTTGTAGAAGGAACCCATGTGCGGGTGGTACACGACCAGACCTATAAGCTGCTCAGCGAGGCTACTGCTGCCCTTGTGACCAGTGGCACCGCTACCTTGGAGACCTGTTGCTTCGGTGTGCCGCAGGTAGTGTCTTACCGTCTGCCTATGGCCTGGGCGTACGGGCTGTTGCGGAAGCTGCTCCTCAAGGTCAGGTATGTGTCATTGGTGAACCTCATTGCAGGACGTGAGGTTGTTCCAGAACTGGTGGCCGATACCTTCTCCGTAGAAGCCTTGAAACGTGAGCTGGCACGTGTCATGCCAGGCGGAGAAGGACGTGAACCGATGCTACGTGGCTATGAGGAAGTACGGCAACGCTTAGGTAGCCAGTGTGCACCTGACGAGGCAGCCTCTCTCATGATAAAACTACTAAAAAAATAAACAATATGAGAAAGAAAGCATTATTATTGGGCCTGTTCACCCTGATATCATTAGGTTCCGTTGCACAGGACATTCAGTTGCACTACGACTTCGGACGTAACATCTATACCGGTGAGGAAGCCGGTCGTCAGAAGGTCACC
>JAILHP010000060.1 GCA_024695705.1 Prevotella sp.
TATGTCAGGTACCAGGTCCCTGTCATAAAAGTACTTCAAGATGCCTGGATTTGTCAGGAACCTGGTACCTGTCATATTAAAGCCTCCCCCTAAACAGGGGAGGTGTAGAGTCAACCAGCAAGTGCAAGACGTGGGCAAATATATGCGGATGCGTAAGCCACGTCCAGCCCGAGGTGGAAAAAATCTTGAAAGTGACAGGATTTGATAAGCTTCTGATACGCTAATCGCTCATCACCGGGCTTTCCTTGCAAACTCGAATAGCGACAGAGGCAGGTGGCAATAGCCATTGGGATTCTTGTCGAGGTAGTCCTGGTGATACTCTTCTGCCGTATAGAAGTTCTGCAGAGGCAGTTTTTCCACTACTAACGGTTGCTCATAGTTCTTCTGCTCTTCAGCAAAGACCTTCTCTATGACGGACAAATCTGCTGGGTCAGTATAATATACACCAGTGCGATAGCGTGTTCCCTCGTCGTGGCCCTGTTTGTTGAGACTCGTAGGGTCGATGGCCTTGAAGAACATCTGCAAAAGGAATTCGAGGCTGACCACATCAGGATAGAACCGCACAAAGACAGTTTCTGCGAAGCCTGTCTGGTCGGTATATACCTCTTTATAAGTAGGATTCTCAGTATGTCCGTTGGCGAATCCCACTTCCGTTATGGCCACACCCTCAATCTGCTTGAAGTAATGCTCAGTTCCCCAGAAACAGCCTCCAGCCAGATAGATATCCTTTGTGGGCTTCGTTTCCAGAATCCCATCAACTTCGTGCTCAACAAACGGTCCCGCTTTGCACTCCAGCAGGACACTCGGCTCCAGGCACTCCAATCCATGCCAGACGTTCTTAGGAATGTCCACACCATAGCGGCCACTCTCCTGGCTAATGACGCAGGATTCTGCAATTTCGCCCTCGTCATTGTAGGTTGTCACTCGGACTTTCCCCTTTAGTATCACAAAGGTCTCGTCCTTGTCAGGATGATGATGCACGGGGATAAATGTACCTGGTTCCAAGGCATTGAGGAATCGATGGCATTTGTCATCGAGGCTCAGATGGAAGTTATAGTTCTTCCTCAGCCTCGGCGACTTCTTGGCTTCTTCGGCCAATCCGTTCATTAAGTTATCGTCTATTATCTTCATACTTAATCAAATAGTTTCTTCCAAATCCACAACACAGTGACTGCGCCGACTACGCAGAATACGAAATGCGTGACGTGCTTCTCAAACTGATCAGCACCATCCACATCGTCATAGTAGGTGTAATCGCCGATGATGATACGTGGGTTCTTCACCACATTCTTGATGAAGCATAGTCTTGGGAGGTTCGGATTAGGAAACGCCTCGTTGGGATTTGGTCTCTTCATTTCACAATTCTTATTAAATCAGAGGGCAAAGACGGTGCAAACCGAGAGCAATAGAGCTCGCTCTAATTGCCGAGGTGCAGCCCGTTCTCGCAAATTTATTTGCAAAGGTACTGATTTCAATTTTATTATTCGTATCTTTGCACCCAACTTTACAAATTATTAAGATGGAATACAGAACGGAATAGGCTAAGTTACAACTCCTGACTCCTGACACCTGACATTTGTATCAGAGAAAATGGTTTTTCTTGTTTTTGTGAATTAATCTGCGATTTTTTAAGAAAAACGGAGGAAAAGAGAAGAATAATATTTATCTTTGCAGCATGATTACAAAGGCACAACAGAAGCTGATACGCTCATTGGAGCATAAGAAGTACCGTCAGCGCGAAGGACTCTTCGTGGCTGAAGGCCCGAAGGTAGTGGGAGACTTGACAGCCGCAGGGTTTGAAGCGGTGATGATGTTCACCGACGAAGACGACGTGAAGCGACTGAGCTTTCTGCAGCACCCGCAAGGGGTATTGGGAGTGTTTCGCATTCCAGAAACCTCTGCCCTCCACACTCCGCTCGGCTCTGCCGTTTTGCACAGCGAAGAACCCTTGACCCTCGCCCTCGACGGGATTCAGGACCCGGGGAACCTGGGCACCATCATCCGCATAGCCGACTGGTTTGGCATTGACGCCATCTATTGCAGTCCTGACACGGCTGATGCATGGGCACCGAAGGTGGTGCAGGCCACAATGGGCAGCATAGCGCGTGTACCTATCATCTATAGGGATCTGGACGGTCTGCTGGACGAGGCAGAAGCGGCGGGCATTCCCGTCTATGGCACCCTGCTTGACGGGAAGAACATCTACGAGCAGGAGCTGACCGCCGGCGGTATCATTCTCATGGGAAACGAGGGCAACGGCATCTCTGCGCCCCTCCGCCAACGCATCACACGGCGGCTGCTGATTCCCGATTTCCATCAGGGAGAGACGGCCGACTCACTGAACGTGGCGATAGCAACGGCCATTACCTGTTCTGAATTCAGGAGGAGGAATTAGAAGTTTGGAATTAGGAGCGAGGAGCCTGAAATTTAATGTTTAATGTTTAATGTTTAATGTTTAATGTATAAAATCGTTTTAGCCAGTAACTCACCGCGTCGCAGGGAACTGCTTGGCGGACTGGGCATTCCTTTTGAAGTGAAGGTGTTGCCCAATATCAGTGAGAGTTATCCCGACACTTTGCCAGCCGATGAGATAGCCGAGTACATTGCACGTGAAAAAGGCGATGTTTATAAAAGCAGGATTGATGAAGACATACTCGTCATTACTGCCGATACGGTGGTGATTTGTGACGACGAGGTGTTGGGCAAACCCACCGATGCCGCAGATGCCCGTCGGATGCTCCATCTGTTGAGTGGACGGACTCACCACGTTGTTACGGGTGTGTGTCTGACTACGGCCTTCCGCCAACGTTCGTTCAGCGTTCGTACGGAGGTGACGTTCAAGCAGCTCTCCGATGAGGAAATCAGTTACTACGTGGAAAACTACAAGCCGTTCGACAAGGCTGGTGCCTACGGCATTCAGGAGTGGATAGGCTACATTGGTGTGACAGGCATCAACGGCAGCTACTTTAACGTCATGGGATTGCCCGTACAGCGTATCTACGAAGAACTTAAACAGAATTTTAGTTAGGTCACCATCCAAAGGCTTTGGCATTCATCTGCCACTTGCCCTGGGCACGGAGGACTTGTTCGATGACATCGCGGCCACAGCCGTAGCCACCCTGTTTGTCGCTGATATAGAGCGAGACGGCCTTGATGTCAGGACAGGCATCAGCAGGACAGACGGGACAGCCCACGCGCTGCATGATTTCGTAGTCGGGTACATCGTCACCCATGTACATCACCTCCTCGTCGCTCAGGCCGTAACGGGCAAGGAAGTCTTCGTAGGTCTTCAGCTTCACGGCACAACCCATAAAGACATCTTCCACTCCCAGACGCTCATAGCGCAGGCGGACGCTCTCGGTAGTGCCGCCCGTCAGAATGACGATGCGCAGTCCGAGCTTCATAGCCAACTGGATGGCGTAGCCATCCTTGATGTTGACGGTTCGCATGGGTTCACCATTGGGATGCAGCGTTATGGTCTCTGCACTCAGCACGCCGTCAACGTCGAAGATGATGGCCTTTATTCGCTTTAAATCGTAGTTAATCATCTTATCATTTTCAATTTTGCAAGGAACTTACGATAACTGGCTCTGACGCTTCGCTCTGCGAAGAACACTCATGGATGGAGCGAGAGAGCAGGTCATAGATGTCCTTCGACAGTCCATTCAGCAACTGACTTTGCGCGTTGATGACATTCTCATCGTAGCGGACGGCAGGGCCGGTCTGAGCCTGACGGGGGGAGAGCTCATGCACCTTACGGGCGGTCTCGTCGATGAGCGGCAAGAGGGTATCGAAGGGGATGCCGTGTTCCTGCAACAGCTGACCGGCAAGGTCGTAGCAGTGGTTTACAAAGTTACAGGCAAAGACGGCACTCAGGTGCAGGTAACGCCGGTCGGCAGACGAGAGGGGGCGCACGTTCTGCGAAACCGACGAGGCCAGCGACTCCACGACAGGAAACGTCGTGGCGCTTTCAGCCTCGATGAAGACGGGTATCTCCGAGAAGTCCAGACGGCGTTCCTTCGAGAAAGTCTGCATGGGATAGAGCACGCCGTAGCGACGGGCATAGCCCTCGAAGACCTGCAGGGGAACGGAGCCTGCGGTATGCAGGAAGAGTGCCTCCTCCCTACCCTTGCAGAGCTGCGGCAGGAGCGTAGGCAGCACGCTGTCCTTCAAGGCGCAGATATAGACGTCGGCCTCCCTGGTCACACGGTCTATGTCGGTCACTGGCTCGGCGCTGACTGCTGTTGCCAGTGCCGAGGCTGCTTCCGCAGTACGGCTATACACCTGCACTATCTCGTGGCCCGCACCTTTCAATGCCGGCCCTAAGTGTGTGGCCAAACGACCTGCCCCTATCAGTACTATTCTCATCTTATTATCAATTATCAGACATCAGAACTTGTTCAGGTGGACATTTTCCCACTTCAGGCGGTCCTCGTTCTGGGGTTTGCGCTCATCAGCCTTATGACCAACAGCCAGGACGCAGAGCACGGAGAGATTCTCGGGTATGTCGAGGACACCACGAATCACGGTGTCGGCGCTGGTGCCGTCAGCCAGTCCACGACCACGCATCTGCACCCAGCAGGAGCCCAGTCCCAGTTCCTCAGCCTGATACTGCATGGAGACTGCAGCTATGGAGCCGTCCTCCACCCAACAGTCGTTGGCTACAGGGTCACCCAGCACGACGATGGCCAGTGGGGCACCCTTCATAAACTGCGAACCCAGGTCCTTGGCATCGCTGAGTTTCTCAATGTCCAACGGGTCATCCGTCACTACGAACTGCCATGCACGCTGTCCCTTTGACGTGGGAGCCATCAGGCCTGCACGCAAAATCAGTTTCACATCTTCCGCATCAATCTCCTCCGCCGTAAACTTACGGTGAGAGCGGCGCATCTTTACCAATTCCTTGAAATCCATCCTTTTATTTGACTATTTGACAATTTACAATTTTTCAACTCCTAATTCCTAACTCCTCACACTCCTTCAGCCAGATGGTGCTGACGGCATCGCTCGGCATGCGCCAGTCACCACGTGGGGAGAGCGACACGCTACCTACCTTCGGGCCGTCAGGCAGACACGAGCGTTTGAACTGCTGAGCGAAGAAACGGCGGCAGAACGTGGTGAGCCACTTCTTGATGACCGCATCGTCATAGACGCCGGCAAAGGCATGACGTGCCATGATGAAGAGCTTGGCAGGACGGAATCCGAAGCGCAGCATGTAATACAGGAAGAAGTCGTGCAGCTCATAGGGTCCCACCAGGTCTTCCGTCTTCTGCTTGATGTTGCCATTGGCATCGGCAGGAATCAACTCAGGTGATATCGGCGTATCAATGACATCAAACAGCGTGGCCTTCGACGTGGCATCGACATCGTTCATGGCAACGTAGGTCACCAGGTACTTGATGAGCGTCTTGGGCACGCCGGCATTCACGCCATACATCGACATGTGGTCACCGTTGTACGTGGCCCATCCCAGTGCCAATTCCGAGAGGTCACCCGTACCGACCACCAGACCGCCTAAGCGGTTGGAGAGGTCCATCAGTATCTGGGTACGCTCACGGGCCTGTGAGTTCTCGTAGGTCACATCGTGTACGGCAGGGTTATGGCCGATGTCCTCAAAGTGCTGGGTTACCGACTTGGCAATGTTGATTTCGTAGTCGGTGATGCCCAGTGACCGCATCAGACTCACGGCATTGTCGTGCGTGCGGTCGGTAGTGCCGAAGCCGGGCATGGTGACACCGACGATTCCCTTACGGTCAAAGCCCAGTTTGTCGAACGTCTTGACGCAGATGAGCAGGGCCAACGTGGAGTCGAGTCCGCCGCTGATGCCCAGGATGACACGTTGGGAGTTGGTGTGCATCAGGCGCTTGGCCAGTCCGGCCACCTGGATGTTGAGTATCTCCTCGCACGACTGCTGCATGTCGACGCTCTGGGGAATGAACGGATGCGGATCAATCTGACGCGTCAGCAGGAACTCACGCGGCGAGGTGGGACGTGCATTGACCAGCTGAGCCGTTGCACGGCGCTGGGCATTAATGAACGTGGTGTTGCGACGACGTTCCGAACGCAGGCGTTCCACGTCAATCTGCGCCACCTGCAGCTGGGGCTGGAACGAGAAACGCTCTCCCTCGCTGAGCACACGACCGTTCTCGAAAATCATGGCATTGCCGCCATACACTACATCCTGCGTGCTCTCGCCGAAACCGCAGCTGGCATAGACATAGCCGCTGATGGTACGGGCGCTCTGCTGTGCCAACAGCGAACGCAGGTAGTTGTGCTTGCCTATCAGTTCGTCGCTGGCGGAGAGGTTGAAGATGATGTCAGCACCGGCTAATGACAGCTGGTTGCTGGGCGGAATGGGGGCCCAGACGTCCTCGCAGATCTCCACACCAAACTTCACGCCGTCAGCGGTCTGGAACAGCTTGGGCATTGCCGACAACATGACGGGACTGCCGGCCAGGTAGATCTCCGTGTCGTGGAGGTCCTGCGCCGAGGCAAACCACCGTTTCTCGTAGAACTCCCCGTAGTTAGGCAGATAGGTCTTGGGCACGATGCCCAGCACCACGCCATGCTGTATGACTGCTGCGCAGTTGAGCAGCAGACCGCCTGCCTGCACCGGCAGACCTACAATGGCGATGACGTCGAGCTTCCGCGTGTCGTTGAGCAGGGATATGAGTGCCTGCTCTGCCTCTTCAATCAGCAGCTGCTGGTCGAACAGGTCCTGACACGAATAGGACGTCAGTCCCAACTCCGGGAAACAGATGATTTCCACGTTCTGCGCATCGGCATC
>JAILHP010000130.1 GCA_024695705.1 Prevotella sp.
CTTCTGTTTGAAGCGTCTGGGCGTCCACTTGAAGAAGAACTGCGACACACTGAGCATCCTGCCCATGGCCCACATGTACGGAATGGCAATAGAGTTCCTTTTCCCCTTCTGCTTCGGAAGCCATTTGTTCTTCCTCAACCGACTGCCCTCACCCGCCATCATTGCAAAGGCCTTTGCCGACATCAAACCCGCCGTCATCATTGCCGTTCCCCTCATCATAGAGAAAATCATCCGCAAGAAAGTATTCCCGCAGACCCAGAGCAACGTCATCCGACTGCTGCTCCAGATGCCTGTGGTGAGCAAGAAGGTGAAGGAACGCATCTGCAGCGAGGTCTATCAGGCCCTGGGCGGCAATGCCTACGAGGTCATCGTGGGTGGTGCGGCACTCAATCAGGAGGTGGAGCAGTTCCTCTATAACATCCACTTCCCCATCACCGTTGGCTATGGCACTACCGAGTGTGCACCGCTGATTACCTATAGTGACTACAAAGACTTCGTTCCCGGTTCGTGCGGAACAGCTGTTGACCACATGGAAGTGAAGATTCTCAGCAAAGACCCGGAGAACGTGGCAGGCGAAATCATCACCCGGGGTACAAACGTCATGATAGGATACTATAAGAACGAAGAGGCCACACGACAAGTGCTCGATGCCGACGGCTGGTACCATACGGGCGACCTGGGTACGATGAGTGACGACGGTCATGTCTTCATTCGCGGACGCATCAAAAACATGCTACTGAGCGCCAACGGCCAGAACGTCTATCCCGAGGAAATTGAGGACAAGCTCAACTCTATGGCGCTGGTCAGCGAGAGTCTCGTGGTACAGCGCGACGAGAAGTTCGTCGCATTGGTCTATCCTGACTACGACGAAGTGAAGAACATGGGATTCAGCACCGAAGACCTGGAAAACATCATGGAGCAGAACCGCAAGGAACTGAACAACCAACTCCCACCCTACAGCCACCTGGCAGCCATCCAACTGCAGAAAGAGGAATTCGCCAAGACGCCGAAGAAGAGCATCAAACGATACCTTTACAGTTAGGAGTTAGAAGAAATACTAAACAAATCGAAATATGGAACACATACCGAGTTTCAATGCAATGATTCAGCAGAGCATCATCGACCACTGGAACGATGACGCACTGACTGACTACAAAGGAGCCACCTTACAATACCACGACGTGGCACGTAAGATAGAGAAGCTCCACATACTGTTCGAGAACAGCGGTGTACAAAAAGGAGACAAAATTGCCTTGTGCGGACGTAACTCCTCACAATGGGCTGTGGCATTCCTTGCCACACTGACCTACGGTGCCATCGCCGTACCCATTCTGCATGAGTTCAACGCTGAGCAGATTCACAACATTGTTAACCACTCAGAAGCCAAGCTGCTCTTCGTAGGCGACCATGTGGTAACCGTCATCAACCCTGACGAGATGCCGGCACTGGAGGGAATCATCAATAATCCCGACTATTCGCTCTTTGTCTCACGCTCAGAGAAACTGACCTATGCCCGTGAGCACCTCAACGAGATGTTCGGACAAAGATACCCCAAGTACTTCCGCAAGGAGCATGTCAGCTATCACATGGAGGAATCACCGGAAGAATTGGCACTCATCAACTACACCAGCGGCACCACAGGATTCTCAAAGGGTGTCATGATACCCTATCGCGCCCTATGGAGCAACTATGACTTTGCCCTCTCCGTGCTGGGAAGCAAAATCAAAGCAGGCGACCGTATCATCTCCATCCTGCCCATGGCCCACATGTACGGCATGGCCTTCGAGTTTATCTTTGAGTTCCTCTACGGCTGCCACGTCTATTACCTGAGCCGCATACCGTCACCGGCCATCATAGCTGAGGCATTTGCCAACATCAAGCCCGTCATCATCATTGCTGTGCCGTTGGTCATCGAGAAGATTATCCGCAAAAGAGTATTCCCGAAGATTCAGAACAACCGCATGCGACTGCTTATGCAAATGCCCGTCGTCAACCTCAGGGTCAACGAGAAGATATGCGAGCAGGTGGTCAACGCCTTCGGTGGAAAGTTCTACGAAATCATCATTGGCGGAGCAGCCTTCAACCAGGAAGTGGAACGCTTCCTCAAGCGCATAGAGTTCCCCTACACCGTCGGCTATGGCGCTACGGAGTGTGCCCCCATTATCTGCTACAGTGACTGGCACACCTTTGCACCAGGCTCCTGCGGACGTGCCGCTAAACACATGGAGGTACGAATTGATTCGCCCAACGCCAAGCTGATTCCTGGAGAAATCCTCACACGAGGCCTCAACGTCATGCTGGGTTACTACAAGAACGAAGAAGCTACACGGCAGGCTCTTGACGATCAGGGATGGTACCATACCGGTGACCTGGGCACCATGGATGAGTATGGAAACGTCTTCATCAAAGGGCGCTGCAAGAACATGCTGCTGGGTTCGAACGGACAGAACATCTACCCCGAGGAGATTGAGGACAAGGTCAACTCCATGACTCTCGTTGTGGAAAGCGTCGTCGTGCAGCGTGCCGAGAAACTGGTTGCTATGGTCTATCCTGACTATGACGAAGCCAAGAAGCTGGGCCTGACCAACGAGGACATCCGCGGCGTGATGGAGCAGAACCGCACGCAACTGAACATGGCGCTTCCGGCATACGCCAAACTGACGGAGATTGAAATCCGCAGCGAGGAATTTGAAAAGACACCGAAGAAGAGCATCAAGCGCTATTTGTACAAATAGAAAGAATAAAACCACTATCAAGGCAAGGAACAAAAACCTTGCCTTTTTTCTTGGTCGTTTCAGAAAGAATGCTTAACTTTGCAACGTAGTCAAATAAACCAATATGAAAAAACTATTTTCAATCTTCCTTATGGCCTTCGTTGCTTTGGCAGTGCAGGCACAGAAACAGGTCGTCTGGGAACAGCCGTCGGCCTTTATGGGACGCTACAACTCCAAGTTTAAAATCACAAAGGTTGAGCTGAAGCCTACAGAGACGGTGCTTCACATCACGGCCAACTACACGCCGCACTACTGGATACGCTTCGACAAGAATTCGTTTTTGCGGACACCCGATGGTACGAAGTACGGCATTACGAGTGGCATGAAGACCAACGACAACGAGACTGACCTGCTGCTCGACTCGCTGTTCTGGATGCCTGCAAGCGGAACGGCCGACCTGGCACTCCACTTCAAGCCCGTACCTCTGGAAACTAAGGAGATGGACTTCTCGGAGGGAGATTATGACGAAGCCTTCCGCTTCTGGAACATCTGCGACTCAAAGTCCAAGAAGAAGCTGGTGCTGCCTACAGAATGGCAGAAGGTGAAGTATGCCAAGGACGAGACGCTTCCCGTTGCAAAGATTAATAAAGGTGTAGCCACCATCAAGGTAAAGATGCTGGGCTATCGGCCAGATATGAAGATGGAGTTTTTTGTCTCTAACTTCACTCCGTTGGGTAAGAGTGATCATTTCGAAAAGGTCTATCCATTTGCTGCCGACGGTACGGTAACGGCAGAGATTCCCTTGTGGCTGGCACGTGAGGTATTGGTTGGCGTGAATGGAATGACTCGCGCTTACATCATCATCGCCCCGGGACAAGAGACATCCATCTTGATGAATGCTTCCAGCGATGCTCAGCCCATCCTGGCCTTTAAAGGTTTCCTTGCCAAAACCAACTTGGACCTGGTGAATGAGCAGGCCAAGAATACTGAATTGACAATGCAAGAGCTCTTCTTCGATGGCGTCAGCAAGTGCACCACTGCGGAGGAACGGCTCGACTTTGTCAACAACAGCTTCAAGAAGCGTGTGGCCTATGCCAAGTCGTCGAAATACACCACGGCTGCCAAGGACCTGATCTGCATGGACGCAGAGTGCGAGCATTTGAGTTGGACAAAGAATTTTGTGAATGAGTACACGAATCTGCAAATGAGACTGGGCAAAGTGAATGTTCGAAGCAATGCCATGATGGACAGCCTCTATAGGGCCAACCAAGCACACCTCACCTTCCCTGCTGTAGAGTTAGCCTACTCTTTCCAGTATCTGAACGAGCCTGGGTCACCATGCAGCAATAAATTCTGGAATGTGCCCTTGTTCTATCTGGACAAGAAAGCTGCCGAGAAGAATGCCTTCAACTGCGATTTGCAGAGAGTGCCATATCAGATTGCAGGCAACACGGAGGCGATAAAAGTGCTGGGCGAAATAGAGAGTGAAGAGTGTAAGGCCGTTGTACGCGACTATCATGCCGAACAGGAGCGAATAGCCCAACAGTTGGGCAACGGGGAGAGCATCTTCTATCAGAAGTTCGATGACGTCGCTCCCGAGAACATCCTCCAGACCATCCTCGACCGCTACAAGGGCAAGGTTGTCCTCATCGACATCTGGGCCACGTGGTGCGGTCCCTGCAAGGCAGGTCATCAGGCAATGAAGCCCTGGAAGCAAGAGCTGAAGGGCAAGAACATCCAGTTTGTTTACATCACCTCCACCTCGTCGCCCCTGGCCACCTGGCAGGAGATGATCAAGGACATAGACGGCGACCACTACTATCTGACGAAGGAGCAGTACAACTATATCCTCAGTAAGTACGAATCAACAGGCATCCCCACCTATGCCATCTACGATACCAATGGCCAGCAGTCCTACAAGACCATCGGCTTCTCGGGTATCGACATCTTTAAAAACGAAGTAGCAAAAGTACTTAAATAAATATGCAAAGAATGATGGACGAGAAATTTCCCCTTGGTTATGATGTAAATGCCTATATCGACAAGGCGTTCGAGCAGATGAAAGCAGACTTTCCCTGGGCAACAAGGGAGATGATAGCAGAGCACACCCTTTATGGTATCGAGAAAGTAGGAGGCGACTATCAGTATGTTGCTTATTGGAACAATGCTGAGGGAAAGCGTGAACCACATCCCCGGAAGACAGATTGCGAAGGATTCCTTAAGAGTCTCGCCGAGGGACATGAATGGGAACTTGAACGTGCCAACCCCGTAAAGGAATACATCAATGTGCCAGCAAAATGTACCTACAGCTGCGACTGGTATTTGGAGATTTACCGCATACAGAAGCATGAGTTGGGAGGCTTTTCGGCCCACGTCCAGGCCGGCAACCGCTCGGCAGGAGGGTCGAGGACGTTCTTCATCCCCGCGTCCTATCTCAAACTGCCCTGGGAAGAGTTTCTTGACAAGTACCTCGATTTAATTCCCCCCGGTCCCTTCTACGTTGGCAGGGATGACCT
Organism: Prevotella sp.; assembly: GCA_024695705.1. Lineage (GTDB taxonomy): Bacteria > Bacteroidota > Bacteroidia > Bacteroidales > Bacteroidaceae > Prevotella. The sequence continues at coordinate 5,231 of JAILHP010000130.1, forward strand.
CGAAAACGCCCCCGGCCTGAAAGAATTCCTGGGCTTCACAGAATAACAAAAATCAATCGAGGTGACAATGAACCTCGTACGTGACATATCAAGAATGCGTTTTCACATTTTTAACGAGGAGGCGAACGATAATTCAAAAAGTATTTGTACCTTTGCAACGGAAACATTTCAAACATCATCAGTCATGACAACCGTAGAACTCAGAACATCCATCGTAGCGGAACTCGACCAGATGAGCGTCGAGATGCTGGAGAGCGTGTCGCACTACGTTCACCGACTGCGCCGCCACACCCGTGTAGTCCGTCGAACTGTCAACACCAAAGACAAGCGCGAGGCAGCCATGCTTTTCGTAAAGAACCTTTCTGTACAAGGAATACAGTCCGTGCCTGCTGATGAGCGAAGGTAACACCGGGACAGGTACATTGACACCCTTGGTATTCAACCAATGTGAATTTTCCAAAATTTGTTTGCTAAAATAGCGGAAATTAGAAAAAAATGACTACCTTTACGGCCGAAAGGTCGTCAGGTAACCCTCGAAAGGCCGCGAAACGGCAGACAGACAACAACAGAAATTCATAAAACAATAAAGAGGATTATGGCAACATTAGTATTACAGATTCCCGATGAGAGCCTCGTGCAGAAGGTAAAGCAGGCCTGCAAAATGATTGTGGGCGTGGCATCAGTAAAGGTGCAAAAACCTGCAAAGGAGAAGACGCGCATCTACGACCCCGAGACGGGGTGCTACTTGAAGGACAGCGTGGTGAAATCCATTGAGCAGGCCCATGAGGACATGAAGCACGGCAGGTTGAAGGCTTACGAGTCTGTAGATGAGCTCTTCGAGGATTTAGGCATCAACGTATGAAGTACAAGATTATACCATCGAAACGCTTCGAAAAGGACATGAAGCGTTGCCAGAAGCGTGGCTATAACATGCAACTTATCAAAGACGCTATTATGTTGCTTGCCGAGACAGGCACATTGCCCGCAGAATACAAGCCCCATCAACTCCACGGCAACCGCAAGGGCCAGTGGGAGTGCCATATCCAGCCAGACTGGCTCCTCATTTGGGAGCAGCACGACCAGGAGCTTATCCTCGTCATGCTCAATACAGGAACGCATTCAGACCTCTTTTAATCTCACTGGATGATAGTTCCAGATGTCAGTCACGGTGCCACACGCATCACACTGCTTACACACAGGGATTTACAGTCATTTTCCGTACTTTCTGAAATACTAAAGTTTGCATCGGTTTAGAGCGCTCGCTCTCGATATGGAGAGCGGCCGCTCTCGATATGAAGAACGCCCGCTTTGTACCAGAGAGTCCCGGACATTCTCCCAGAGAGTCGCCGAGTTCCTCCCAGAGAGTTGCCGACTCTCTCCCGGTCTGGGGAGGACTTTTTATTCCTGAAGTGTTCACTGGCGCTCGGCTCTGCCGCTTTGTACCTCCAGGTCACGCCAATCCTTAGGTTCCTGTCATAGCGTTTCCTATATTAAATAATGTGTAAAAATATGCTTCGAAGTGAATAATCTCAAAGATTATTTGTATCTTTGCAATCTAAAGAGTATTGGTTATGGATGTATTGAACGACATATACGCCGCCATCGCAGCCGAGGGCTTTACCGACCAGACGCTGCAAATGATTGATAATTTCGCAAACGATATACAAAATGGGAGAGAAGATTTTTTTAGATTCAATCTATCAGAGCATGCAGGATTCTGCAAGGGAGGCTCGCCTCTCATTGGGGCGTCCATCGTCGCATGCTACGCGACAGCAAGCCTTAGAGCAAGTTGCGATGCTAAAGGCCGCCCGGGAAGCCCAGCAAACTGGGAAATAGACGAACGACAGGAGCGGCTCATCGAACAGTGGGCCAAGGCTGCGAATCTGTGGGAAGATGATTCGGAGTATATACTTACTGCCGAGTTTGGCCCCATGATAGCACAGGGCGCCGAAGCAAAGGTGTATTATAGTGATGGCAATACATCGGTTGTAAAAGAACGAACATCCATCTATTCTACTTGGCAGAAGGCTTTGGATGCTATCGCCCTTCACAACTATCTCTTCCCTGAGACAGCCATGAAGGTGATTGGCTTTACTCGTGACAGCGACAGTTTGATGCGTATTGTATTGACGCAGCCCTACGTAAACTGTCTGCGACTGGCTACGAAGGAAGAGATAGACGATATGGTGGCAGCAAAAGGATTCCGTGACAACTGGAACGGCGAGGGCGTGAATTACGTCTCCGACCGTCTGGCTCTTGAAGACATGCATCCAGCTAATGTGTTTATTGATACGATAACAGGTAAGCCGATATGCATTGACTGTATTGTAAAGTTTGTAAATACCCAAATCTAACAACAAATTGCATTATACCAGTTTGTGTCAGGTTCCTGGTACGTGACATAAGGGTGCCCCAGACCTTGAATCGGACTGTTCTACATCTTCATATTGAAGTGCGAGAGGATGGGATTGGCTAGGTTCGGTTCGGAGGGGACCAAAAGACGGGCTCTTCTAGCCATTCTCTCACTTACGCACGAACTTGTTCC
>JAILHP010000152.1 GCA_024695705.1 Prevotella sp.
ACAAACATGGGCACACGGTCAAGCGTTGTTTCCAGAGTCACGTTCTGACCGCCCTTATAACGTTTGCCCGTCCAGAAGTCATACCAGTCGGCACCTTTCGGAAGGTACTTGGTAACGGAGCGGGGGGCGGTAAAGTCGATGGCTCCGACGGGAGAACCGTCGGACACATTATTCCGGTCCCAACCGGTCATGGCATCGCTCTTGAGAATCTTTTCTTCAGTGTATTGTGCCTCCACAACGGGGGTGGCAAGGATGCTGCTGCCAAAGAGGAACTCGTCGGTCATGTCCCATACGCGGCGATCGGCAGCAAAGTCGCTGAACAGCGGACGCAGGTAGCTGGCGTTATTGCTGGTCACCTGCCAGGCGGTACTATATAAATAAGGTATGAGCCGATAGCGCAGACGTATGGCCTTCTCAATGGCATCATAGACAGGCTCACCCTTCTTGCCAAACTGCCAGATCTCGCGGGGGGCATCGGCTCCGTGACTACGGAAGACGGGACAGAACAATCCGTACTGCATCCAGCGCACATACAGCTCCTGGAACTGCGGGTTCTGGGGAGCGGAGCCAGGGCCACGGGTGTTATAGGCGTTACAGAAGAAACCGCCGATGTCGGTATTGAAGTTGGGATTGCCCGTCAGCGAGAAGCTCAGACCTGCCGGCACCTGTTTGCGCAGCATGTCCCACGAAGAATTGACGTCGCCGCTCCACATGTTCGAACCGTAGTGCTGCTGACCGGCAAAGGCCGAGCGCGTCATGATGAAGACACGCTTGGCCTCGCCCGTCCCCTCCAAAGGAAGGGAAGCTTTACGCTGCGCCTCATAGACACCACGCACAGTCTCCAAGGGGAATGCGTTACGCAACGAGAGCCACGTGCCGCCATGCACCTTATGAGCGTAGTCGGCCTCGGTGGGATAGAAGCAGTCGGGATCCGTAGAATCCATCCACCACGCATCAACACCGTAGTCGTAGAGTTTCCGCAGATACTTCCAATAGATGTCTCGGGCTACGGGACTGAAGGCATCATAGACCTTCACGCCTGAAGGATAATCCTTCATCGGCGGCCAGACGTGCGAGATGCCACTTTGCGGCCATGTCTCAAAAGGCAACAAGAGATCCTGCTTGTCCAATTCTCGGAACTGCTGTGTCTGAGGTCCGAAGCTTGCCCAGATGGAAATCATGAAGTGGGCATGCTTCTTGTGTACATTCTTGATGAGCTGCGGCCCTGTAGCGAAGTCCTCCGACAGGAAGTCCATTGCGTTCCACAGGTAGTTGGAACCCCAGTACTGCCAGTCCTGAATGATGCCGTCCAAAGGCACCTGCAGTTCGCGGTATTTATCAACAATACTCTCAGTCTCGGCTGCAGTCTTATAGCGTTCCTTCGACTGCCAGAAACCGTAGGTCCAGAGCGGGAACATGGGCACGTCGCCTGTCAGGTGGCGCATCTGCGCGATGACGCCGTCTGCCGAGCCGCCATACATGAAGTAGTAGTCGATACCGTCGCCCACCTCTGATGTGAACGACATGCCATCGGCGTTGTCCTCAAACAACGTGGGTGAATAGTTTTCCCAGTAAATACCCCAGCCCTTAATGCTCTGCAGCACGTTCTGGAAATCCTCCAGGTTCGACTGTTCCATGCGTTTCTTCTCGCCACGACGGTTCATCTTGCCGTTCTGAATGGTGCCAAGACCGTAGATGGCTTCCTCCTTGTCGAGGGTAAAGACCTGACGCACTTGAGAACGTGTTCCCGTCTCAAACGCCTTTTCACGCAGCAGCACCTTGCCTTTGGCAGTGAGGAACGTGATGCAGCCCGTCCGCTCATCCACCTTTACCGTCAGTTGACTGCTTGTCAGCGTATTGCCTTTTCTCGTCAGCTGTACCTCATTGGGCGTGGCCGTCACCACCAGCGTCTTTGTCGGCTGGCCTTTCACCACATGGACAATCGCCGGGGTATAGAATTCCACTTGTATGGTTCCCTTTGACGTAGGAATCTGCACAGGAGTCTGTGCGGCTACACCGCATAAGGAAAAAATAAAGAATGATAGGGCTACAGCTATCGAGCGGGCACAAGTTCTCATATCGTTGAATGGTTTTTGTTATTAATCGGCTACAAAGATACGAATAAGTAAGGAGAAAACCAAGAGAATCTTGAGTTTTTTCGAGCGTGAGTATCTTCGACGTCAAAATCCTCTTGCCCTGAACTCGTCCAGCTGTTTGAAACAATGACGGTTGATGATTTCCTCAAGTTCGCGGTCGGGGTTGTTGCGAATGCAGCACTTGTGATTAAAAATCATCATCTCTCCATTTTCTGCAGTATAAGGTTGCCATGCCGGCAGTCCCTCTATGTTGGGGTTACCGTTATGGGCGAACTGGGCCCATACGCTGCTCATGGTGTCAGCCAGTTTCAAATCCTGCTCCGTAGGCTGAGGCAGCTCGTTGGGTGAGTGATGCAGGGTATTGAAGCAGAACTTCAGCTCATGTCCGTGTATGGAGCCATTGTTGACGGGTGACCGCCAGGTGAACATGTATAGGTAGAGGGGTGAAGGAGAGCAGAGGGAGGAGGTATGGTCAGCCGTGATGATGGTTTTGGGCCGGAAGAGCCAGTCAATGCTCAGCAGGTCCTGCGGCGTATAGTCGGGCCATGCCTTGGCAAAGGCACTGATATAGGCATCCGTCTCATCGCCGAAGGTGGCGCTGAGTTCCTGACGTGCCTGTTCCAACGTCAGTTCACGGTTATAGTGCAGTCGCTGCAGCTCATTGAACGTGGTACCCATCAGCAGAGGCATGCCTGCGGAGAGGTCGGCAAAGCCCGGCTGGAACGGCTGTTGCAGCAGCACCTCACCGTCGGGTGTAGGACCGAAGCCCCACATCATCGGGGTACCTGGCCTGCGCGTCCCTATGCTGGCTGCCATGGCCCGCTGTCCGGCCTTGTACAATTCCTCGTAGGAAACGTCCTTGATGCGGTCCACCTCCTGTTCGCTGATGCCCAGCTCTTTCAACACCGCCTTACCCAGGGACTGCGTCATCTGGTGGTTGTTGACGTTAAGGATGGTGCCGCTCATGATGATAGCCTTATGAAACAATCCCTTTGCCTTGGGCATGCACATCAGCGTGCCGACCTTGCCGCCGCCGCCCGACTCACCGAACACCGTCACATTTGACGGGTCACCGCCAAAGTTGGCAATGTTGTCGCGAATCCACTCCAGCGCCTGAACCACGTCAAGCATTCCCACATTTCCTGAATACTTGTATTTCTCCGACACCGCCGAGAGGTCCAGAAAGCCGAGGATGTTCAGCCGGTGATTGATGCTCACCACCACCACGTCCTTCTTTGCCAGTTGCAT
>JAILHP010000166.1 GCA_024695705.1 Prevotella sp.
CTTTGCTCCGATGCGACAATACCCACCGACAGGCGAACAGATTGGAGTAAGGCATCCCCGAGGCCGCTCCGACCGGACGCCGAGATAGGACGGAGCAATCTATCGGATAACCCCGACTTCGGGTATAGCGGAAGCCGAGTAACGCCTCTAAAGTCGGTTCGTAATCTTCAGGCTGTGACAATTGGGACAATTGGACAGCCTTATTTTACACGTTCAGGGAGAAAAGCAGGGGAGGAAGAAATACTAATGAATAGTAGTAATAATTTTTTGTATTAATCTCATTTTTCTCTCATTCTTTTTCTTATTCTTTTTATACCCTCTCTTCTTCCCCTCATCATTTTTCCAACCATGCAAAAAACACACTGTCCTTTGTCCCAATTGTCACACAAAAAATAAAAATACAAAATCCTTTGTTTATCTGCGCGCTAATTAGTACTTTTGCATTTGCTATGGAAAAAATTAGAATCGATGTGGTGGGACTGTACCATGGGGATGTGCGCAGCCAATGGAAAGAATACGCCTCAAAAGCTGTTGGAAAGCAGTTGGTGCTACAGCCTCAGCCAGAGAACGTGAAAGACCCGTATGCCGTGCGTGTACGCGAGGGAACGCTACATATTGGCTATGTGGCCGTTCCTGACATTGACGTGGTCTATCAGGCGCTGAAAGGCTCGTGCAAGCAGCGGTTGAGGGGTGTGGTTGTTGAGAGCAATCCCGACCCTCCAGTGCTGACCGTTGAGATTGACGTTGAAAAGATAGACTGGGATTACGAACCGTTTGATGACAGTGTCTATGACGGCTGGCACTACGATGGTTTGGCGCTGATGCCTCGGAGGTTGGAGCAACTGGGTGACCTGACCAATGACTTGCTGGACGAGTTGGAGGGCTCCTCCCCCCAGCTGGAGACGGCCTTGCAGCTGACCCATCAATTGTTGGAGTCGAACCTTTATGACATGAGTCGCGAAATGACTCGTGCCCGCTATCGCATTGAGCGTCAGCTGGCTCTTTGTGACGCACCGGAATGGCAGGACGCAGCCCAGCAATTGAAGTATCAGAAAGGCATGCTCATGCGCCACCTTTTCCGTGATCAGGTGGCTCGCTACCTCTTTGTCGAGCTACCCATGAACTTACGCGAGAAGGGACTGGAGGACTATCACTACACTTACGACAACCGGCTCGACGAGCTGAAATCTCAGCTCGCTGCCTTCCCCTATCAGCTCTACGACAAGTTCCTGAACGACCCTGTTGATTTCCTGCGTGAGGTGTATTACAAGCACGTGCCACGCAAGTATCTCTTTCAGTTGCTGTCAGGCATTGTGCTCATGATTCTGAAGGGGCAGGTCAAGATACAGCGATGGGGACGCGAAGGTGACACAGAGCCCATCCAGCTCATTGAGAACCTCGAACCGCTCATGACTCCGTCAGAGCGTGAAGAAGCCATGAAAGAGGGCCTCAAGGTACTCCTCAAGATGAAGGATGAGAGCGGGAAGCTCGTTATCAACCAGAAAAACCAGTGGGCAGGCATCATCAGCATCCTCTCGTTCGACTATGGGGTGGAAAGCACCGACCTCAGGGATATGTGCCGTCTGATGGGCACGTGGGGCTTCAGCGAGGAGAGCGGCTATGAAAACTACTGCTCGTACGAAAGCGTCAGCAAGTGTTCCGACTATGCCAACGCTCCTTTCCACGAGTGGCGTGGAACAGGTACCGCCCACAAGCGTCAGGTACGTGCCGCTACAGAATTGCGTAGTATTTTACGCCCCAAAATAGGCCATCGTTAAGGGAAGTTTCCAACACAAACCATCCATTGCCGTTCTAACGTTCCAACAGACGTTCCAACGGCTTTTTTCATGCTTTCATATATAATAAGGTATTGCTAAATTTGCATCGTCATTGGCCAGTGACGAGAGAAAATAAACAGTATTTTGAACATTAAAAAAGTGTATTTATGAAAATGAATATTTTTGATTTTAGCAATTCCATCAAGACTCCTGCTCAGATGCAACCCTGCACACCTGAGCTCCTTAATGCTGCGCTTGACAGCCAGCAAGTTGATGACACCTGTAAAGAGATTGCACAGCATCTCGAGCAAGTAAAACAAGGTACGCTCGCACGCGAGACCTTCGAAACTCTAAAGTCGCAACTGAAGGCAGATAACCTGCCCGTCGTCTGCTTCCACGCTACCTTTACTGACGGCTACCGCCACAACCAGTCGGCAGTGCCCAGCGGACTGTCCATCTACGATGCCGACCACCTGGAGATGGACCCTCGCGCTTACTATCTGAATAAGGTGGCAGGCCGCGAAGCGGAACTCGGCATCTCGTTTGCCCACATCTCACCCAGCGGTGAGGGCGTCCGTCTGGTATTTGAAATACCCAGCGGAATGTCGTTGGCAGAAGCTCAGCAATGGATGGCAGACCAACTGGGCGACGACACCTTCGACGGCAAGGTCAAGGACCTGGCACGCTGCTCGTTCGTCGTCTGCCGAAACTACGTGCTCTACTACGACGAGGAAGAGCTGTTCAAGGTGCGTGACACAACGGTGAACACAGCGGTGTGCACAGCAGAGACCCTATTGTGTAATCCTGTGACAATTGGGACAAAGGACAATGCGATTTCTACGTCCCCCCTGCCTGCTACAACTGATTTTGAGGACAACTTCAACGGCATCAGCTACCAGCAGATTGTCCGTGCTATGGAGGAGTTGCTGGGAGGTGTGCCTGCCCAGGGTGCCCGTAACAACTTCATCTTCTCAATGACCTGCTATCTGCGCTATGTCTGCAACAACGACCCGCAATGGATTGCTCAGGTACTGCCGCGCTATGGCGAAGAGGAACAGAAGTTCCTGTCAACAGTACGCTCAGCCTGCAATCGGCCACAGGTCAAGACTGTCCCAGAACTGGTCAACCGTGCGTTGGAACATGCCCGTCAACTGCAACAGGTTGATGAGGCCGTCAAGGCTAATGGAGTACATGCTCCACAGCCGCCACAGATGCCCAAGAAGCTTACCAAGTTTCTGCGTCTCATCACCAAGAATGTGCCTGACCACCTGAAGCCAGCCGTTGCGATGGGTGTGTTCCCCTCGTTGGGTGCCCATTGTAAAGGTGTCAAATTCCGCTACAACGACAATGCCCTCGTAGAGCCCACCTTCATGAACGTCTTGGTGGCAGAGATGTCGAGCGGCAAGTCGTGTGTCAACGAACCCATCAATGCCATCATGGCCGACATCAAGGAGCGCGACGCCAAGAACCGTAAGCTGATGCAGGAGTACAAAGAGCAGTACGACACCTGCCCATCGGACGAACAGAAGCCTGAGCGCCCCAAGGGACTCACCATCCAGTGGGTAAAGTCTGACATGACTCCTGCTGCCTTCGTACAGCTGATGGCCGATGCTGGCGGACGCTTCCTCTACACGCGTATGGATGAGATAGGTATGCTCAACCAGCTTAAGACCAACGGCAAGGGCAACAACGTCACAGAGATTCTACGTTTGGCCTACGACTGCGGCGAATATGGTCAGGAACGTGTAGGCACCAAGTCGGTGTCGGAGTGTGTGGAAGTGCGCTGGAACTGGAATGCCTCGACCACCCCAGGCAAGTGTCGCCGATTCTTCAGCGATGCGATGCTCGACGGCACCCTCTCACGCATCTCGTTCTGCACCATCTATACCGACGACGACCGCATGCCCGTCTATGGCGCCTACGATGACAAGTTCCAGAAGCAGGTGCAGGAGTTCATCGCTTCACTCAACGATGCCAAAGGCCTTGTGGTGTGCAAGAAGGCGAACGCACTGGCTGCAAGGATGATTGAGGAGAACCGACAGTATTCCGCCCTCGCCGACGACGATGCCTATCGTGAACTCTCCTATCGCGCTACGCATTCTGCCTTCAAGCGAGGCATGGTGCTCTATCTGCTCAACGGGCAGAAGTGGACACGCGAGATTGAGGATTTCGTATGCTGGTCATACCATTACGACATGTGGTGCAAGATGTGGATATTCGGCGAAAAAATGCGCCGGGCAATGGACCTCGACAAGGCCGTGATGGTGCCTGGACGCAGAAACCTGATGGAGTACCTGCCGGACAACTTCACCCTCGACGACCTCAACACAGTACGTCGTGCCCAGGGCATGAAGGGCGACGGCTCAGCACAACTCCGCAAGTGGGTTCAGCGAGGCTACTGCACCTTTAACCCTGCTACCCAGCAGTACACCAAGAGTCCACAATTCCTGGCCAAGCACCAGAAACCAGCAGCGTAAAAAGAAAGCTGGGGGAACAAATCGTTCCTCCAGCTCTTTTTCTGCTTTCTGTTTTCACTAAGACTCATAAAGCACCTCCTTATCTTCTTCTACGTTATAATAGAACATTGCATGTGGACCGTTAAACCACTCTTCCTTGGTATAGGCATGGGGGCGAATGTCTGCGCCATAATCCCATCCCATCAGCACAAACGGATAAGAATAGCGGTCAAAATCTTCGAATTCCAATTTGGGTTTATCAAGCAATAGCAGCAAATCCCAATCAGAATCCTCATGATAATCACCACGAGCCCGCGAA
>JAILHP010000143.1 GCA_024695705.1 Prevotella sp.
CTGGAGGCGTTGACGTACCATGCCGTAGCAGCAAAGTCGTCGGCGGCAGCGTCCCAGAAGGCGGGGTTGAGCTTCTCGTTGACATCGATGTTGTTCTTCTTCCACCAGGCCGCCTGCTTCTGGTATTCCTCACGGATGGCCTCGTCGGGAATGGCATCGAGCAGTCCGGTACCGATGATGCCGATGGTGCTCTCCAGACGGAAGGCTACGGCACCGTTGCCGGTCTCCCACGGTGTGGGGCTGGTATTGAAAGCGGAACGGTCAATGGACAGCTCCGGGTAGATAAGTGCGTACTGTTCGCCGTCAGGGAACTGCGTGGCAGATATCTCACTGCCGTCGGCCATGGCGGTGACGGGCAGCCAGTCTAGGTGAATACCGCTCTCGTCGATGGGCGGCAAGAAGGGATTGACGGCACGTGTCTGGGGCATACCCGTTACCTCGCTGACGTATGGACCGTCGTCGCTGTTCATGCCGTCGGCAGGATGATAGATGACGAGCAGGTAGCCGTTACCCCACTCAGCGGTGTATTTGGTGACACGTTTGCCGTGGCCGTATGCCGGATGGCAGTCCAGGCACGACTTACGAACATAGGCGGGACCCAGACCGTTGAAGGGTGCCTGGAACTCGGTGACGTTACGTTCAAAGAACTGCTCGCCACGGTTGAAGGCTTCCGTGAGTCCCATCTCGGTGACTGCGGGCGTCTCGTCTTCATAGCAGCCCTGCGTGACATTCATGGTGGTGCCTTTCTCGCCACCCGTCAGCCACTCTTCAGCGCTGAAGTTTCCTACTGCCTTGCCGATATATTGTTCTTCATCGGTCGAAGGTTCCGGTTCCGGGCTTGCAGGCTCATCATCGTCCTTACAAGCAGTCAAGGCAACCCCCATGAAGAGGGCTGCCATGATCAGAAAGCTTTTTCTTAGTTCAAAATTCATAAGGCATAATTCATAGTTATCACTTTTAATTCCTCGCTCGGCTTTGCCGCTTGGCTCAGCCAAGAACTCCTAACTCCATCAGTTTGCAGCTATCCAGGAAGCTGCCTCGTTGATGGCTTCGTCGAGCGTGTTGATGGCGTCCATGGCAGCCTTGGCGTTGGCGCTGTGAGTGTCAGTGACAAACGGCGCACCGCTCTTGGCTGTGTTCAGGGCAGAGAGGGCAGCATCGAGTTTTGCTTTCAGGTCAGCGGCTATCGTGGGATTGTATTTCTCCAGATAGGCCATGATGCTGTTGGCATGTGCCGTTGTCTGTTGCTGACCGTAGATAGAATACTGGATGCTGGTGATGTTGTCAAAGAAATCGTAATAGGAACGCTGGCTGTAGGGCGACTCAATGTAGTCGGTGTCGGCACCGGTGTAGGCCTGACCAATCTTCTGACCTGCCACCTCAGCGCAGATGTTGCTGCAACCGGCCACGAGGATGGTGTTCATGACGTTGCGCCAGGTACGCAGTGTGCTGCCGCTCTTGGTGGCGTTCAGCATGTTCTCGCCATACGACCAATCGCCACTAGCAACGGTTGAGGGGAACTCACACTCCTCTACACGATCCTGATGTGATTGTGGAGCTTTTTCGCCTAACCAGCTGACTTCAAGTTGGAAACACTTGTCGCGCAAGTCACCTGCAACGGCAGCGGCGAAGACCAGTTCCTGCTCACCAGTGATGTTACGGCCGGCAAAGGCTTCGTCGGTTTCCGTACCCTGAAGGGCTGCCAACGAGCGGTGCTGACCGTTACGGAAGATGATAAACTCAATGCCGTGGAAGCCGAGCTGCTGCTCACCCACCAGGGCACGTGCATTGTCAATACCACCATCGTCAAGGTCGTCCAGGTCCTCAATAATCTCCGCACTGCTTAGCGCCTTTGCCAGAGCTACGCGGTCAAGGGGCCAGGTGTCGATGTGGGGGTCGATGCCGAAGTCGGTAGCAGCACCGTAGAGGAACGACTCGCTCTGCTCCCATGCTGAACGGGCAGCTATGAACGTGTTGCAAACCTTGTCAATGTCGCCCTGTGTCAGGGTGCCGGCACGGAACTTGGCCTTGGCCTCCACCAACTGGTCAAAGAGGTCGGAGGTCTTTGCGGCCAGCGACTTGTAAATGGGGAAAATGACGTTGTTGACATACTGTGTGGTGATGGCCTCCATCGCTACCTCTTTTTCGTTGACAGCGGGTGTGGGGTCATCGTTCTCATTGTCATCGCCACAGGCGGTGAAACTCAGGGCGCTCATCAGAACAGCCACTGAAAGAATAAAGTACTTTTTCATTTTATAAAATTAATTAACTCCTAATTCCTAATTCCTCACTCCTAACTCCTAACTCCTAAAGAAAGAACCCTTCATAGCAGATTCCGAGGTTCAGGCTCGGCTCATTGTTGTAGGGGCTTTTCAGGAGCCGCAGGCTGTAGTCGGCCTTGACGGCAATCTGGGGGACGGGATGGTAGTTGACACCGAACGCCATGCGGGTGACGTTGGTATAGTCAAACATCTCCTTGTTGCCCGTAGGGATGTAGCTGTCGTAGTATTCACAACGGCCGAAGACGTAGAGCTTCTGGTCAGAACGGCGCAGCTTCTCTATCTGTGAGAAGACGTTATAGCCAGCCTCAATGCCCATGCAGACTGCGTTCTTGCCAATCATGGCGCTCTTGACGGGTGAGTTGCTGGCATGGGCCTTCGCATCCTTGATGGCGTTGAGCTTGTCAGTCTCGCCCACATAGCCATAGTCGGCCTGGGCACGGACAATCCAGTTCCATCGCTTCAAGGTCATATCCACAGCACCGATGGCTACCGTGCCCTTCACTTTGTCGTAGGGTTTGCCGTCGCCCTTCAGGTCGTTGGGGAAGGTGTTGTGGGCAGAGTTCCCGTAGAAGCCGCTGATGCCCAGTCGGAGTCCGGGCAGGACGTAATAGTCCAGCCGTCCGGCAAAGCCCAGCTGTGTGGCGGGCTTGAACTCGAAGGGCGAGCCGGCACCATGGTGTACCCACTTGTCACGGTTGAAGAACATGGCGTTCAGACCTGCAATGACCTGCAGTTCATACTTGAAACGTCCTGAGCGTCCCCAGAAGGAGATTCCTGTGTCGTGCCATGTGGAAGGCAGTATGGTGTTCTCACCCTCGGGACGATAGACGGTGAAGTAGTTGAGCGGCTCGTGATGGGCATTGTTCAGACCCACAGGCACTACGAAGTGTCCTACCTTCAGGTTGGCGGCAGCCGAGAACTCCTTGTTAATCCAGAACTGCTCCAGCTCTACTTCGCCGCCTTTCTCCTGCTCACTTTCCCACTCGGCTGCCTCGTCGGCCTCGTTTTCAATGGCCGAGCCCGTGCCCGTGTGCTCAAACTCTATCTCGGTGCCCAGCGTCCACCCCTTGCCGAAGTCATAGCCTAAATAGATGACTGCGTGGGGAATGTCGAAGCGGCCGTGACTGGGATCATTCTTGTAGCTCTCGGGGCTGGAGTAACGGTTGACGTGGTCGCTGTAGAAGTTACGGCTGAAGGCTGCTTCGCCATAGCCGCCAATACTGAGACGGCTCGTCTCATGGGAGAACACACTGTCGCCGGCGTTTTCCTGCGCACAGACAGATAAAGGTATAAATGTAAGAAGGTAAAAAACTAATTTTCTCATTATCTCAATTTCTGATTTTCTCAATTTCGCTGCAAAAGTAGTCACTTGTAGCGATGCCTGCAATACCTAAAAATAATGAAAATGCCTGTAAATACCTATTTATGGGGATTGTGTATGTCGGAAATAATGCGTAACTTTGCAGTCGAATAATCATTTCTTATGAAGCAGATGAAACTTTATGAGGCCGGCGACAAGATGATTTCGCTTATCAAGGATAATTATAGCCTCCTGCAGTCGCTCGGTTCCTTTGGTATTAACCTCGGTTTCGGTGATAAGACTGTCAGCGAGACCTGTGAGCTGAATAATGTTGATACCTACACCTTCCTGGCGGTGGTCAACTTCACCATTAATGGGTATAGCAACTTTGAGGACGATGCCCAGCTCGATGTACCCACACTGATGCACTACCTCGAGGCCAGTCATGCGTATTACCTTGATTTCCAGTTGCCTTTCATTCGTCGTGAGCTGGAGGAAAGCCTTGATGCCAGTGACCATCTGGCCCGTCTCATCCTGCGCCTCTACGACGAGTATGCCCATGAGATACGCCGTCACATGAAATACGAGGAGAAGACACTCTTCCCCTATGTGCAGTCGCTGCTGGATGACCGCCATGTCGTGGATTACAATATTGAGACCTTCTCCAAGCACCATGAGAGTGCAGACAAGAAACTGCGTGAGCTGAAACTGATGATTATCAAGTACCTGCCATCAAACACGCAGCTCAATAACCAGCTCACCGCCACCCTCTACGATATTTTTAATAATGAGGAGTGGCTGCAGTTGCACGCTCAGGTGGAGGACTGCATCTTTGTGCCTGCCATTCGTCGGCTGGAGCATCAGTCGCGTCAGAACGATGTCACAAAGAACATCACCAGTATGGTGTTCAAGGGTGGGCCAGAAGTGGGCGAGACACTCAGCGACCGTGAGAAGGAGGTCATCATCGGCGTGGTGCAGGGCATGCAGAACAAGGAGATTGCCGATCACCTCTGCATCAGCACCAACACCGTCATCACCCACCGTCGCAACATTGCCCGCAAGCTTCAGATTCACAGTGCAGCCGGTCTTACCATCTATGCCATCGTCAACGGCCTTGTTGACATTAGCAGCGTAACATAATCAACTAAACTATCATAACAACAATGTACTTTGCGGGAATTATTATTGCTGTAGGTGGAAAGGGGATGGTTTCCCAAGAATCCGAAGCGAAAAGACTAGTCAGATCTTATTGATGTCAACGTATCCATGCATGACAGCATAGATGGTGAGGGCAGAGACGCTTTTCATGCCCAGCTTATCCATGATGTTCTTGCGGTGGGTGACGACGGTAGCCAGACCGATGTTCAGCCGGTCGGCTATCTCCTTGTTGATATAACCCTGCACGATGAGCGACATCACTTCAATCTCACGGTCGGTGAGAATCTTCTGCTGCAGTACCTGAGGCATGGGCGGCAGGTTACGGCCGTCACCGTGAGCATGCTGCACCAATTGGAGCAGCTGATGGACGAGTGCCTTCTCAGGCTGGTTGATGCAGAGGCTGTGGAACTCGCTGAGTTGTGAGGTGTCGGAAACGGAAAGTGTCAGCACGATTGTCTTCCGGTTCTTTTCCGAAAACCACGGACGGTTTTGCAGCACGATGTTCATAGCCACGAAATAGTGGAAGTAAAGTTCCGGTCCCGCAGCCTCGAACTCGCTGAACGAGCCAAAGGTATCAACCGTCATGATGGGCATGACGTTCTGAAGCATTTGCCGAAGTCCGAGAGTGGCAAGTGTGTTGGCGTCTATGATTGCAATGCGGGGGCGGCCTTCGTTCATGGGAGATTAATGATTAAACATTAAACATTAAAGATTAAACATTAGACGCTCATGAATTTGAGACGACTGGCCTGCGCCATCACAATGGAAGCCAGTGTCTCATTGTAGGGAGATGGACCATTGAGCGCCTCGAACATCTGGATGAGTTCGGTTTTGCCTCCTCCGTTTTTAAGAAGGTGGACGATACAGAGGTTCTGCAGGCCAATGGTTTCTGAAAGAATGTCGAGGTCGGTGGTTCCCAGCTGGAAGAGTGCCAGCTGGTAGGCATCATCCAAGTTTTCCTTGTACATTTGTTCAACGTCGCCCAGCGTCTTGAGTCCCTGGCGTTTCAGAACCGTCACGAAAGGTAAGAAGGAAGCGGTGTGCAGCTCAGCCTGCGTAATAGCGGCTATCTTGCGGTTCAGACTGTCGTAGGGACGTCTGGAAAGATAGGTACCGAAGCTTTCTCTGTCGAGCGGTACTTCGTTGTACTGCCCGTTCTGCACCAGGCTGTTGATGCGGTGACGGTATTCGGCGATGGCATTGCGGATGCGGCTGAACTCGTTGTCAGCCAGCTCCAGGAGTCCTGCCAGTCGGCTCAGGCTGCGGTGATGCTCTATGGGTATCTCCATCTCCGTCTTGTAGCCTATGTCATGCTGTATGGCAGACCATACGTGCTGTAGGGCGGTACGTATCTGGAGTTCGAATCGGATTTCCCTGAGCTCAGGCGGTACGGGCTCACGCAGTCGGCAGATGTAGTGCAGCGAGTTGTAGCCGAAACTATGGAACTCGTGCTTTAGCCGCTTGTCTTCGGAGTTCTGCCAGTCAATGTCAAAAAGACTTTCTGCAAGTGACGCTATGCGATCGACTTCCTCGTTGTAGAACGTTATGACACGGACGCCGAGAATATCGGTAATGTCTTCAAGGTCAGCGTATTTATAGCCCTTGCGTTTAAGCTTTCCGGCAAACGATTTCTCTTCCTTGATACGTGATTCCATGCTGGCTACGCTGATGTCAGTCTGGTTGACCTGTTCGCGTATAATACGCATCACCAGGTCCTGCAGCTGTTTGTACAGCGGCATACGCTGACGATATGCGTCCAGTAGCATCTCGCAGTGCAAGTCGAGTCCGTAGTCGTCCATTATGATTTAGCGGATTTCAAAAAGGTTGAAGAAGCCTGTCATCATAAACACCTTCTTGATCTCATCATTGATGTGTTCAATGACAACCTTTCCGCCCTTAGCTGACGACTCCTTGCGGATGGTCAGGAACAGACGAAGACCTGATGAACTGATGTACTCCAGTTGTTCGCAGTCGAGGGTGATTTCCTTGTCGGCGTTCTCCAGCAAGGGGATGATTTCCTGTTGTGCTTTAACTGCTGCGGGGGTGTCAAGACGTCCGCTGATGATTGCGGTCATGCCGCCATTCTCTTCTTTAATGTCAAAAATCATTGTTGTATGTTTTTAATTTGGGGAGTTAAGAGGAGTTCGAACTCCTCTTAACTACTCCTTTTAATAAATATAGTTTACTTAACCAGAGCCTTGCGGGCAGCCTCAATCTGCTCCTTGGCATTTGCCAGCTGGGTCTTCAGCTCAGCTACGCTGGTGGCGTTGAGCACGTTCAGCGGTGCAAGAGCGTCAGCTACGGGCTTGATTTCGGGGTCATAAGCCTCCAGGCGCTTTACAGCGTCGAGCAGCAGGATGATGCGGTAGGTAACGTTAGAAGCGGCGTCATCGTTGAACACGGTGAGGAACTTGTCAGAGTTCTGGTTGACAACGTAAAGCTGCTCAACGAGAGCGGCGGCTGCCAGCTGCCAGAAGTAGTTGATGCGGCCGTTTTCGTTCATGGCATCATACAGGGTAGTTGTGGTCTCATACAAGGTGTTGGTATCCTCAACAGCCTTGAATGAGGGATCGTTGATGTCGGCACTCAGTTTGGCAATGGCCTTGTCATAGTCATCAAGAGACATCTCGTAGAGGGCGGCAATCTTCTTGTCAACCATCAGAGCGCTGAGCAGACGATACTTCTCTGCCAGTGTGTTAGCCTCTTCAATGACGTTAGCGTTGAGCAGATATTCAGGCTTTACCTGCTTCTCTTCCTTGGTCAGTGTCAGTCCGCCATTGTTCTCCTGCAGGAAAGGCAGCTGCTGCAGCTTACCGAGCTCAGCCGAGATGCTGTCAATCTGCACCTTGATGCTGGCCTCAATCTGCTCCTGTTCAAAACTCTTCAGGCTGTCAGCCGTTTCAGTGTTCTGATTACTTTTCTGTCCTGTGCAAGCAGCAAAAGCGAATGCTGCGAATGCAATTGCAAATACTGATAATTTTTTCATTGTTTTGAATTTTAAGTTATTAATAAAATGTATATTCTTTTTCATCTTTCATCTTTATTCTTTCACTTTCCTCATATATCTTCCTGGGCAGTCGGTCAGCAGCAGGAT
>JAILHP010000191.1 GCA_024695705.1 Prevotella sp.
ATCCAGAAAATGGCAAACGGCATGGTCTTGCGCATGATGTCACCATCCTGACCTTCCATGTCACAGGCAGCCGTAGCAATGGCGATGCTCTGCGGAGAGAGCAGCTTACCACCCTCTGAACCGGCACAGTTGGCAGCAGCCAGCCAGTTGGTCTCGTTGCCCGACACGCCGAAGAACGTGGCATCGTTCACCAGTCCCAGCTGTCCGGCAGCGGCAGCCTGCAGCTTACCGAAGAGGATGTTAGCCGATGTGGCAGAACCTGTTACGAAGGTGCCGATACTACCGATGAGCGGAGCAAAGAACGGATAGGCTGCGCCGGTCATAGCCACCAGACCGGTAGCAATGGAGAGCGTCATGCCCGTGTTGTTCATCAGCGAGGCCAATGCCACGAGGCAGCAGATGGTCAGCGCCGTCTTCTGCAGGTTATAGGCTGTCTTGCCCAGCAGCTGCATCAGTCGCTTGAAGCTCAGTCCCTGGATAAGTCCACCAATCATGGCACCGAGGAACACCATGAGTCCGGCATTCGACAGCCATCCGAAGGAGAACGTGTTGCCGATGACAGGCATGTCAAACTTCGTGACCAGCGTGGACTTGAGCAGGGCGTTGATATCCGGGCAAATCTTGCTCGATAGGAGGATGAAGAGGATGATGAAGCCATAGACGCTCCATGCCTTGAAAGTCTTGGCGGCACCAAACTTCTTCTTCTCCACCTGCACGGTGTCCTTGGCCGACTCATGGCGCAGGAACAGCCAATTATAGATGAGCATGGCAATGATGCTGCCCACACTACCGAGGATGGCAGGCGTCTCAGGACCCAGGAAGTGGCCGCAGCAGAACTGGATGATGATGGAGAACGTACCGACGAAAAGCGCCAGCGACAGGTTCTTCACAATCTTCGTGCGGTCAGTCATCATGAGGATGAGAAACGGCGTGATGTAAAACATCAGCGAGAGCTGGATGATGATATAGGTTGAAACCTCACAGAGCATCTCGTGAGGAGCAGTACCGCCAAACACCTCATTGGCCAACGTCGTGGCAGGAAGTCCCACAGCACCAAAGCCTACAGCCACCGTATTGGCAATCAGACAGATGACAGCCGAGAACATCGGCTTGAAGCCCAGTCCGATGAGGATGGCAGCAGGAATGGCCACAGCCGTTCCGAAGCCAGCCATACCTTCGAGCACTCCACCGAAACCCCATGTCAGCAACAGCACCAGCAGACCTTTGTCGCTGGTCAGCTGGATAAACTGCGTCTTGATGGTTTCTATCTCCTTCGTCTCACACAGAATGTTATAGCTGAAGATAGCACAAATAATAATCAGGATAATCGGGAAGCATGCCTTCAGGAAGCCCTCGGCCACCGACCAGAGCGTCACGCCATAAATGCTGACATCGGCATACTTCTCCGGCACAATGCCCAAGGCGGGCGCCACAAACATGGCCAGCAGAATGGTTACAACAAGTGTGATCAATGCGCTCTTCCAGCCAGAGACCTTTAGACCCATCATCAACACGAAAAGCAATAAAATAGGAATAATAGAAACAAGAGCTTCCATAGGCTTTTAGGGTTAAAATGTTATTATGTAAATAGTGAAAAAACGTAAAGGCGGGGAAATAGGGGGTTAGTAATACGTTATCTGGCGCTTCTCAATGTAATAGGCATTGCTCGATTCCATCTCAGGAGCATCGCTACCGTCATCAACTCCCTGCTTGTCAACCTGCCATACTTCACGCTCAATCCAGTTGCCCTCGTCATCAAACTTGAGGTAACGGTAGAGGATTTCCGACTGGAAAAGGTCTGCACAAGCCTGACCCTCCATTTCTTCCTTGACAGGCCAGAGGTCGTCGTCGTTGCCGTAGATGAACTTATGACCGAAAATCTCTTCCCAACCCGTATAGGTATATTCCTTCATACGGTTCAGTTCATCGTACTCAAACACATAGGAGTAGCTGTTCCAGTGTCCTTGTTCGGTTTTGTCCTGATGGATATAGCTGATAATATGACCATTATCGTCACGCTTCATCTCAGTGTTCTTTGCACGCCCCTTGATGAACTTGTCATTTTCATCGTAGGTGTAGGGGTTGGCATAGGCGTCAACGGTTACCAGTCCGTGCTCGTTGAAGGTAATGATACTGTCGTTGTAACCCTCCACCCGTTTGCCACACACCAATGAACTCCCGTTCGACGTGGCTTCATAGTGGGTGGTGATGACCTGCTTTACCAGTCCCCGCAGGCCGAAGGCCGTAGCGTCGGTGGTGTCGTAGGCAATCTCCACTCCCTTCGGAGCAGCTGCTACAGAGTCAATACTGTCTCCCTGAGGAGCATCGGTAGCAGTTGACTTCTTGCCGCAAGAGTCCATGGCGGTCATCACCACCATGCTGCATACCAAGGAAAAGATAAAATAACGCATTTTCATACTTGTCACTTATTACTTATCACTTATAACTTGTCACTTGTCACCTGACTGCCCGAATACTCCACTGTCTGACGTTGGCCGTCGGGCATAACAATGACGAAACGTCGCGTAGTGAGCATACCTGGGTAGCTGCCCTGACGGTCACCGATGGTCAGCGTGCGGGAACGGTCATCCCATCGGAAGGATATGGTGGAATAGACTCCCTGTTCGTAACGGTAGCCGTCACCCTCATCCTCATAAAGCGTGAAGGAAGCATCAGCACCAGGATAGACATGAAGCTCCAGCTCCTGCCACGACTGCTCTCCGACATACTGCATCTCAGGGCCGAGGGGAATGATACTGCCTGCCCGTACAAACATGGGCAC
>JAILHP010000006.1 GCA_024695705.1 Prevotella sp.
ATGTGGCGAGGACCCCTACCTGAATGCCGTTCTCGGTGTGCAGACTGTCCTTGGTATGCAGGGTAATGATCCAAACTACTTCAAAACCCACGCTTGTGCCAAGCACTATGCCGTACACAGTGGTCCGGAGCCTTTGCGCCATTCTTATGACGCCCGAGTCAATCCTCGTGACCTGTGGGAGACTTATTTGCCCGCCTTCAAGGCTTTGGTCAAGAAAGGTAATGTTCGTGAGGTGATGTGTGCCTACAATCGCTTCGAGGGTGTTCCATGTTGTACCAGTGACCGTCTTCTCATCAATATTCTGCGTGATAAGTGGGACTACGATGGCATTGTCTTGACAGACTGTGACGCCATCAATAATTTCTACAACAAGGGCCAGCATGAGACCCATAAGGACCCGCTCAGTGCTTCTGTCGATGCCGTTCTGAATGGTACCGATTTGGAGTGCGGTAAGGTGTTCATGGTGCTCACCGAAGCTCTGCAGAAGGGGCTCATCAATGAGGCTACTCTCGACGGCCATCTGCGTAAGACGCTCACGGGCCGTTTCGAGCTGGGTATGTTTGATCCCGCCGACAAGTTGCCTTGGGCAAATCTTGGCGCTGATGTCATCAGCAGTGAGAAGAATAACGAGCTGGCTACACAAGCTGCCCGTGAGTCGATGGTATTGCTGGAGAACAAGGGCGTACTGCCTTTGAGCAAGAGCATTAAGACATTAGCCGTTGTCGGTCCGAATGCTGACGATGTGGAACTGTTGAACGGTAACTATGGTGGTACGCCCACCGATGCCCATAAGCACTCGTTGCTTGAAGGTATCAAGGCTGCTGTGCCTGGTGCAAAGATTATCTATAACAAGGCATGCGAGCTGAATGACGAATACACAACCGTTCACCACTTGCAGGATTTCAACGACGGCAAGGGTGTCAAGGTTGAATTCTGGAACAATAAGGAACTGCAAGGCAACCCCGACAAAACCGATTATTATAAGGAACTGAATTTCTCGACCTTTGGTGCCTGGGGCTTTGCTGAGGGCATCAATAACGACAATCTCTCCGTTCGCATCAGCGGTAAGTACACAGCAACCTTCACAGGTGAGATGAAGTACACGCTGTCAACCGATAACGGTTATCTGTTTGTTGTCAATGGCGATACCATAGAGACAGCACAGGCAGGTGGTCGTCGTGGTGGCTTTGGCGGTTTCGGCTTCGGTCGTCGCGGTGCTGACTATAAGTCATTCAATGTCGAAAAGGGTAAAGAGTATGACATTATGATTGAGTACAAGCGTGGCAACGGCAACTTCGCTATGCTGCGTGGCGACATCTGTGAACGTAAGCTCGCTGACTTCACCGACCTGGCCAATGAGGTCAAGCAGGCTGATGCCATTATTATCATTGGTGGTATCTCTGCCCGCATGGAGGGTGAGGGCGGTGATAAGCAGGATATCGAACTGCCTAAAGTTCAGCAGATTCTGCTCCGCGATATGCACAAGACTGGCAAGCCTGTCATCTTCGTCAATTGCTCTGGCTCTGCCATCGCTTTCGGTTCTGTTGAAGGTCAGTATGATGCCTTGTTGCAGGCCTGGTATCCCGGACAGGGTGGTGCAAAGGCTCTGGCTGATGTGCTCTTCGGTGACTTCAACCCCAACGGTAAACTGCCTGTGACGTTCTATCGTAGTAACAGCGATCTGCCTGACTTCCTCGATTATAACATGGAGAACCGTACATACCGCTATTTCAAGGGTGTACCGCAGTATGCCTTTGGTTACGGTCTGTCGTACACGTCCTTCAATGTCGGTCAGGCAAAGATTTCTGCGAAGGCAGCCAAGGCCAAGAATACAGGAAAGCCATTCTGTAAGTTGACTATCCCTGTGACAAACACTGGTAAGCGTGAAGGTGCAGAGACTGTTCAGGTTTATGTAAAGGCACTCGATGATGCCGGCGCTCCCATTAAGTCTCTGAAGGGCTTTGAGAAGCTGACCATTCCCGCCGGTCAGACAGCAACAGCAACCATCACTCTCGATGGCGAAGCCTTTGAGTTCTACGATGAGAAAATCGATGAACTTAGCGTTAAGCCCGGTCGTTACCAGATTCTGTATGGCACATCGTCGCGTGACGAGGACCTGAAGACTCTGGACTTCACGGTAAAATAAAAACTAAATCACTCATAATGGGAAAGAAAACACTATTGTTAACGGTGTTGTTGGCCACCATGCTTCCCAAAGCGAAGGCCGACGTGGATCCGAATTTCTATTTTTATATCTGCTTCGGGCAGTCAAATATGGAAGGCAATGCAAAATGGGAGTCGATGGATAATTCCGTCGACTCTCGTTTCCAGTTATTGGCTACCACTAATTTCAACAGTCCCTCGCGTACGATGGGAAAGCTCTATAAAGCGCTACCACCGCTGGTGAGTCCTGCAGGAAATCTGGGGCCTTCCGATTATTTCGGTCGGACAATGGTCGCAGCGTTGCCTCCCAACGTGAGGGTCGGTGTTATACCCGTTGCTATGGGCGGCAGTCCTATCGAGATGTTTGATAAGGATAAGTACCAGCAAAAGATGAAGGAAAACTACAATGAGTGGTGGGCGCAGCTTGCGCGTAACCACTATGGTGGCAATCCCTATGGTCGCATTATCGAGATGGCCAAAAAGGCTCAGACCATGGGCGTCATTAAGGGCATTCTGTTGCATCAGGGCTGTTCAAACTGTGGCGACCCTAACTGGCCGAATATGGTGAAGAAAATCTACAATGACATGTTGGCAGACTTGGGTCTCAAGGCTGCCGATGTTCCCTTGTTTGTCGGAGAGGTAGAATATAAAGGAGCTGGTACCAATAGCGAAAGCGGTGCTTGCTCTGGCCATAATGCTCAAGTTGCCCGCATCCCCAGTGTTATTCCAACGGGCCACGTCGTCAGCGCTAAGGATGTTCCCGGCAACAACGTTGACCCGTGGCATTTCAGTGCATTGGGCTATCGTATGCTTGGCAAGCGCTATGCCCTTGAAGTGCTGAAGGCTATGGGACTCGATGCAAAGCCTGATGCTCAATACACGATGGCAGAGGCACTGAAAAAATTCTATGGTGCCAAGAGCCTTGCCGCAACCGCAGACGGCGTGCTTGTGCCTGGTGAAAAGATTCCCGTTACGGCAACCTTCAACGACAACCACAAGGAAGATGTCAGTGACTATGTGACTTTCAGCAGCAATGATATTCTGATACAAGATGGTAAGATTGTCGGCGAAGGAAGTGGTATGGTCAATGTTGTCTATATGGACTTCTGTCATCATGAAACGACGACGACACTGCATGTAAAAGCATCATTCTTTCCTATCGACGCCAACTATTTCAAGCAGCGCCAGGGAACGGTTAAGATTGACTATGACACTCGTGTTATCACTTTTTCGACAACCAGCGCACAAGCAGGTTGGCTGTATGATACGTCGATAGACCTGTCACCTTATAAATACCTTGTTTTCAAACTGAAGGAGCCACAGGTGACAGATGCAGAAATCCGTTTATTCAGACGCACTGGTTCTTCTTTATCATTGGGACATCGGGAGATTATCGGCGACCGAACAGTTGTTGCTATCGACCTGCACAAGATGAAATATAGCAATAAGGAGTTAGACCCCTCAGTCATTGGTAAAGTGGTATTCCACAGCCCCAAGAAGGGTGTGTTGGCGTTAGACGACGTATTCCTTTCCAACGATGACACTTATGCTGCTTACACGACGAGTATTCGCGATGCGAATGGTGTTGAAAGTCCATTCAAGGCACCGCTCTATTCGCTCGACGGACGATTGGTACAGCCAGATGTGGTGAAGCCAGGTATATACATTAAGACTGGTAAAAAGATATTTCTCAGGTAATACGAATTATGTAAGAAAGAAGGTCACTTAATCGTGACCTTTTTTCCGTTTCTGATATAGATGCCACGCTTCGTTGGTGCGCCGTTAACTGGATGTCCCTGGAGATTGTAGGTTTGCCCGTTGTTAACTGTTTTTCCATTGACAGGTTTGACGGCCGTGACGTCTTCCTCGGAAAACTGCCATGTGTCGAAATAGGTGCTGCCTTCAGCTTTCGTAAGAACGAAGAACAACTGACTCTTTACGTTCTTAAACTTAGCTGGATCAACGCTGATGATATAGTCTTTATATGATGTCGAAGAGAAATCAATGCTGGCACTTGCAGCTCCTGTCTTGGTGAAACGTACCTCCAACGTACCAGTACCTTTGACGCGCACGGTGAGTGACTGTGCTCCTTCTGCTCCAAAGTCAACGTTGCGCAATTGCGTCCACGCACCAGCTGTCATTTTAACGTATAAGTTACGCGAGGCATCGTTTCCTAACGTGTTAATACTTGAATTGGTACTGATGTTTTTGAAATCATCATAAGTGATGCCTCCGCTGTTGGCCATTGTTTCTGCCTGCTGCAATTGGTAAGGGCTTAGCTTTGCGATAGGCGATACTCCGTTTTTGGACAGTGTCATCTTGCTGATTTTCTGGCTCGTCTCGTTTACTGTAGCTTTGTTGATGCCAATAGAACGATAACCGCTGGCGTCATTATTCATAGCCCCACCACTTTTCATGTCTTGTTCCAGCAGTGTAGAGTGGTAGAACAGATAGTAATTACCCATGAACTTGTGAAGATGGGTGTGGTTGTTTCCCCAGCCCATGCCGAAGTTTCCCTCGTTGGGCACGTATTCGCCACGGTATTCCCATGAGTCGGGATCGAGTGGTGTGTCGCTGACCATATAGCACATACTGCATGATGACGGGGCGTTTTGCCCATTACGCTTAGTAAATTTCGACCAGTCGTTGCGGTCACTCCATGAAGTGTTGTATGTATAGACGAATCGGCCACCGATGATGTTCTGTTCACTGGCTTCGAACAGATAGGGGGCGGGCATGTTGACAGCGCTGCCACTGAGGGATGTCATGTTCTTCGCGAGTTTGGCAATGCGTGAATTGCCGGGCCACAGCTTTGATCCAGATTTTTGTGGGTCGCCACCGCCAAAAGCAATCCAGCCTTGACCTGTACTGTCGATGACAGCACCTGGGTCAAACAGCCAATTGCAGGGATCAATACCTGCCATACCATGTCGAATCATTGGTTGACTGTTCGGTGACGTGAATGGTCCTACTGGTGACGTGGTACTCTTGATGACGCCCACGCTGCCGCCACCATTGGCAAAGTAAACAAAAAACTCATCCTTGCCTTTGTCGTTTGTTCGCCATACGGCCGAAGGTGCCCAGGATTGTCCGCACCAGTTGCCACAAACCTTTCCGACGTCTATGGTTCCGTGGAATGTCCAGTTCACAAGGTCATCGGTAGAAAAGACTACGAGCGATTTAATGTTTCCATAGCCGTTAGACCCCTTCTTTCCATTGGCTTTGTACTGTTGGTGGTCATTGGTACCATAGACATACAGGCGGCCGTTGTAGTCGATGGCTGTTGGGTCCGCACAAAAAACGCTGGCACTGATGGGGTTGCCGCTAGTCAATCCCTTGTAGTTCGCTGCCGGTGCTGTTTGGGCTGTTCCTGAAAGAGGAAACATCGTCAGACAGCTGAAGATGATAGTGTGTAATCTGCTCATAATGGTGCAAAGATACGTAAAATCTTGCGCTGTTGTGTCGTTCTTCCGCGTTTTTTTGTCATTTAACCTATTATATAATAATAATGAGACAAAGAGAAAAGCAAAAGCGTAGCATATTGAGTATCTTTGCAGAAAAATAACAGAAGCTATGAATATTAGAAAACTCTCTTTTTTAACGCTTATGGCACTCTTCTGTGGTGTCACCGTTTATGCCAGTCCGATGACATCCCCTAATGGAAAACTGGCCATGGATATCAAGGATGGCCAGTTTGTTATTTCCTATCAGGGACAGCAGGTGTTGAAAATGTTGGATGCTGAGGCCGCACAGCCCCTGAAGGCCATGAAAGCCAAGAAGGTGAAGGCCGACTATACTATGATAGAGGGAAAACGCAGTCATTGTACCAATGTGGCCAATGAGTACAGAGTGGGGGCGATGACGCTACGATTGTATAACGATGGTTTGGCCTATCGCTATGAGTCGCCTGTTAAGGAACAGGCTGCTTATGTCATTCCAGTCGGCATGAAGCGCTGGATGATGCAGTGGACCGATGGTGCCGAGAACTTCTACCCCCTGACGACAACTCACAAGGTGCAGGCGCAGCGGTCTTTCAGTGCAGTGTCAAAGGATGCTGATGGCAACTGTGTACGCTGGAGTTTCCCCGTGTTGCTCGAGACAATCTCCAATCCCACTAAAGGAAATGACGCTATATATGCCTTGCTGACGGAGGCTAACATAGAGAAGGGGCAGAGCGCTTCAAGCCTTTATAACACAGGCGAAGTCTTCCGTGTCGTTCCCGATGAGGGTGAGAACAAAGCCAATTCGCCTTGGCGTGTCGTTATCATCGGCACACTGGGTGATGTCGTGGAGTCAACACTCGTTACTGATGTCTGCGAACCCTGCAAACTCAAGGATACAAGCTGGATCAAGCCCGGTGTCGTTTCGTGGGTTTACTGGGCCTACAACCATGGTTCTGATGACTATAATATCATTAAGAAATACACCGACCTGGCAGCCACGCTGAAACTGCCTTATGTGCTGATTGATGCCGAGTGGGACAGAATGAAGGATGGCAAGACCGTTGAGGATGCTGTCAACTACGCCAAGTCGCGTGGTGTGAAGCCGATGATATGGTATAATTCATCGGTAGGATGGGTCGATGGCGCCCCTACACCGAAGTTCCGCCTCAATAAGCCTGAAGACCGTGAGAAGGAGTTCGCTTGGTGCGAGAAGATAGGTGTTGCGGGAGTAAAGATTGATTTCTTCAGCGGTGAGAATCAGCGTAACATGGACTATTGTATCGACCTGCTGGAGAGCGCAGCCCGCCATCATTTGCTGGTCAATTTCCATGGCGCTACGGTGCCTCGTGGCTGGCAGCGCACCTACCCGAACCTGCTGTCAACCGAGGGCGTCTATGGAGCAGAGTGGTACAATAACGTGGCTACGTTCACTAAGGCTGCCGCCAGCCATAACGCCACGCTACCCTTTACTCGCAATGTTATCGGTCCTATGGACTATACCCCATGCGCTTTTAGCGACTCACAGCATCCCCACATTACCAGTCATGGACATGAACTGGCTTTGACGGTGCTTTTCGAGAGCGGTTTGCAGCATCTTGCCGATCGTCCTGAGAGTTTCCTGGCCCAACCGCAGCAGGTACAGGACTTCTTGTCGCATCTGCCTGCCGCCTGGGACGATACCCGCTTCATTGGCGGCTACCCCGGCGAGAGTTGTGTACTGGCCCGTCGTAGTGGCAATACCTGG
>JAILHP010000007.1 GCA_024695705.1 Prevotella sp.
CTGCTGGCCATCATGTCGCTGGTGGCCATCTGGTGGATTACCGAGCCAGTCGCCATTCCCGTGACTTCGCTGCTGGGGCCTACGCTCTGCGTACTGGTGGGCGTGGTGCCGATGAAGACGGCTTTCGAGGCGTTTGCCAACCCCATGATTTTCCTGTTCATGGGCGGATTCCTGATTGCTAAGGGCATGATGGTGAACGGTTTGGATAAGCGCATTGCCTACGGCATCATGTCGATGAAGTGGGTGGGCGACTCTCCGCGCCGCATCTTTATTGCGATGGGGCTTGCCTGCATGATTTGCTCCGGATGGATCAGTAATACGGCAACGGCGGCGATGATGTTCCCTATATCGCTGGGCCTGCTGGAAGCTATCCGTGAGATGATGGCAGCCAACGGAAGGCAGATAGACCTTTCGAACTACAAATATGCCACCGGCCTGATGTTGATGACGGCCTACGCCTGCTCTATTGGCGGTGTGCTGACGCCCATCGGCACGCCTCCCAACATCATCATGCTGGGATTCCTGGAGGAGCTGGCTCCGCAGGCGCACCAGGTATCGTTCTTTGAATGGATGGTGTGGGGCTTTGTGGCTATGGTGGCATACTTTGTCGTTGCCTACGTGGTGCTGTGGCGCATGTTCCCTGCCGACGTGAAGCATATCAAGGGTGCGCATGAGTTCATTGAGAAGCATGCCAGGGAGCTGGGCAAATGGACCAGGGCGCAGAAGAACACGCTCATTGCCTTTGCCGTGGCGGTGATTATCTGGGTGACGCCAGGCGTGCTGAGCATTGTGTATGGCTCGAACTCTGAGGTTGTCAAGGAGTTCAACAAGTACCTGCCTGAGGAGATGGCTGCCATGATTGGCGGTCTGCTGCTCTTCTTCCTGCCGGTCAACATCAAGAAAGGTCAGATGACGATGACGTGGAAGGACGGCATGGCGGGCATAGAGTGGGGGACGCTGCTGCTGTTTGGCGGCGGCCTGGCAATGGGTAACCTGATGTACTCGACGGGACTCTCTGAGTGGACGGGCGAAGGCATCCGCCAGTGGCTGGGAGGACAGCCGTCGGAGCTGGAGTTTGTAGCCATTTTCTGTGTCTGCGGCCTGTTGCTGTCGGAACTCACGTCGCATACAGCAGCCACGAACCTGATAGCCCCGATAGCCATCAGCACGGCCGTGTCGCTGGGTCTCAGTCCGATACCCGTTGCCGTAGGCATTGCCCTGTCAACGTCGCTGGGATTCATGATGCCCGTGTCAACACCGCCCAACGCCATTGTCTATGCGTCGGGCTATGTGCCGATTACGAAGATGATAAAGTCGGGTGTCATTATCGACATCATCGGCATCTTCCTCATCACCATACCGGTAGTCCTCCTGCTGGTGAAGTGGGTGACTGGTTGAGCTTTGAGCTTTGAGCTTTGAGTTTTGAGCTTTGAGCGTTATTTGCGTTTAAAGGTGACTTTTGAGGGCAGCTTGAACCACTTGCCGTCCTTGGGGACCTTGATGGAGCTGCCTTCGCCCTGTTCCAAGACGAGTGTGGAGTCGTTGGGCAGGTGGAGGGTGGCCGTGAGGTCCTCGCTGCCGTAGTCGTTGATGAGCTGTATGGTGGCTTTCTTCTTGCTTTTGACCTTTGCATCAACAATGACCCAGTAGAAGCCGTTGTGCTCCTTGGCAAGGTAGCCGGGGAGTGGACCGTAGAGGTCGTGGTCGGGGATGTCCATGTTGTCGTGGAGGTTGATGCGCATATAGACGCTGAGCTCCTCGTTGGCGAAATATCCCTTGAAGGGCTTCTCCTCCTGTTGTGCACTGGCGGCTACGACTGCAAGGAGAAAAACGTATAGAATGACGATTCTTTTCATGTCGTAATCTTTGCTGTTGGGGGCAAAGGTACTAAATGTAAATCAATTATTTCATCGTTTACGTAAAAAATAGTGTAAAAACTTACAAGATTTATGTTTTTTTTAAGTACCTTTGCGCCCGTTATACGTACAACAATGGAAAAAGAATTGTTAAGACCTGATTATATCTTTGAGTCAAGCTGGGAAGTTTGCAATAAAGTAGGCGGCATCTATACCGTGCTTTCTTCCAGGGCAAAGACTTTACAGGATATGATGAAGGACAGGGTGATTTTCATTGGCCCTGATTTTTGGAAAAAGAAGGAAAGCCCGTATTTCAGCGAGGACAAGGCGCTGCTTGCCGATTGGCGAAAGCAGGCCGTAGCTGACGGCCTTACCGTGAGGGTAGGGCGCTGGACGGTTCCTGGAAATCCTATTGCCGTTCTGGTTGATTTTGAACCTTTCTTCAAGAAAAAGAACGAGATTTACACCTGGCTATGGGAGCACTATCAGGTAGATAGTCTTCATGCCTATGGTGACTACGATGAGGCATCGATGTTCTCGTATGCCGCTGCCCTGGTGGTGGAAAGCATGTACCATTTCTTTGTCGAAAGCGGAACTTTCGACCACACTAACAGCGGGGCTTTAGACCACACCGCAAAGGTGATTTACCACGCCAATGAGTGGATGTGCGGCCTTGGTGCGCTGTACATCAACAACAAACTGCCGCAGATTGGTACGGTATTCACGACGCATGCTACGAGCATCGGTCGTTCGATAGCCGGCAACCAGAAGCCGCTGTACGACTACCTGTTTGCCTATAACGGCGACCAGATGGCTGACGAGCTGAACATGCAGTCGAAACACTCCATTGAGAAGCAGACAGCGCTGCACGTGGACTGCTTCACGACGGTGAGCGACATTACCGCCAACGAGTGCAAGGAACTGCTGGACAAGCCGGTTGACCTGGTGTTGCCCAACGGCTTTGACAACAGCTTCGTTCCCCAGTCGGCCGCTACCTTCACCAAGAAGCGCAAGGCAGCCCGCAAGCGTCTGCTCAGCGTGGCCAATGCCCTGTTAGGGGAAGACTTGAACGATGATACGTTAATTGTTTCGACCAGTGGTCGTTACGAATTCAGGAATAAGGGTATCGATGTGTTTGTGGAAGCCATGAACCGTCTGCTGCGCGACCGCGAGCTGAAGAAGAAGGTGGTGGCATTCATCGAGGTGCCCGGTTGGGTGGGAGAGCCCCGCAAGGACCTGCAGGACCGCCTGCGTGCGCTGGAGGCCTACGAGAAAGGCAAGGCAGAAAAACCCGTGTTTGACACGTCGCTGGAGGTTCCCCAGATTACGCATTGGCTGCACAACATGAGCCACGACAACGTGCTGGGCATGATGAAATACTATGACATGCACAACCGTAAGGACGAGCAGGTGAAGGTCATCTTCCTGCCCTGCTATCTGGACGGCAAGGACGGCATTGTCAACATGACCTACTACGACGTGGTGCTGGGCAACGACCTGTGCATCTACCCGTCGTACTACGAGCCCTGGGGCTATACGCCGCTGGAGGCCATTGCCTTCAAGGTGCCCTGCATCACGACTGACCTGGCTGGCTTCGGCCTGTGGGCCAACAGGGTGTTTGGCAAGTATGGCGAGATTGAGGACGGCGTGAAGGTGATTCACCGCACCGACTACAACTACTCTGAGGTGGCCGACGCCATCAAGGATACCGTTGCCGACTACTCGAACCTGCCGAAGAAGAGCATTGACGCAGCCCGCAAGCATGCCGAGGCCCTGTCGCATAAGGCGCTGTGGAGCGAGTTTATCAAGTATTATGAGCAGGCTTACGATTTGGCGCTGAGAAAGGCAGCACTACGTCCCCTAAGTTAGGGGACTGCAGGGGTCTGAACGGCCTCAAAATAGATATTTAATATAAATTAGTATTAATAGTTTAATGGTGCTAATGAACGTTTGTTCAGACCCCCAACCCCCTAACTTAAGGGGCATGAAAGAATTATGAAAATTAAAGCTGACTATGCAAATGCTCCACAATGGAAGGAGCTGACAGTGAAATCAAGTCTTCCAGAACAGCTGAAATGTCTGGATGAGATTGCCCACAACCTGTGGTGGGTATGGAATTATCAGGCTCGCGATCTGTTTCGT
>JAILHP010000013.1 GCA_024695705.1 Prevotella sp.
CTACATGCTGCGTCCAGGTGTCGGCTATATCCGCATCGGTAACTTTGGGGCCACCACGTACGATGAGTTCATGGCGTGCATGAAGAAGCTGCAGGCTGACGGCATGAAGAGCCTGGTGCTTGACCTGCAGGAGAATGGCGGTGGCTACCTGAAAGCTGCCGTTGATGTGGCTAACGAGTTCCTGCAGAGCCATGACCTGATTGTCTATACCGACGGTCGTGACCGTACCGAATACCGTGCCCAGGGCAGCGGACGGTTCCGTAAAGGACAGCTGATCATCCTTGTCGATGGCTATACGGCCTCTGCCGCTGAGATTGTTACTGGTGCCGTTCAGGATCAGGACCGTGGCATCGTCGTGGGTCGTCGCACCTTTGGTAAAGGCCTTGTGCAGCGTCAGATACCGTTGCCCGACAGTTCGATGATTCGTCTGACCATAGCGCATTACTACACGCCGGCAGGCCGTTGCATCCAGAAGCCTTACGAGAAAGGTAAGGGCGAGGACTATGCCATGGACATGCAGAACCGCCTGCGCAGCGGCGAGCTGACCAGTGCCGACAGCATCCACTTTGCTGATTCCCTGCGTTATTACACGCTCCGTAAACACCGTGTGGTGTATGGCGGTGGCGGCATCATGCCCGACTACTTCGTTCCGCTTGATACGACGGTCTATACCCGTTATCACCGTTCCCTGCAGGCTCGCGGCGTCGTGCTGAACGCCAACCTGCGTTATGTGGATGACCACCGTCGTGAACTCAAGGAGCAATACGCCGACTTCGCTGTGTTCAAGAATTCGTTTGAGATTCCGCAGTCTGTCATAGACAACATCATGGCCGAAGGCGAAAAGCTTGACATCAAGCCTTCCGACGATGACGAGCTGCAAAGAACGCTGTCCTATATGCGTGTGCAACTGAAGGCTTTGGTGGCTCGTGACCTCTGGAGTATGGACGAGTATTTCGCCGTCATGAACGAAGTAAGTCCCATCGTCCAGGAAGCCGTTCGCTTGCTGGAGTGAACCTTACTTTATCTAAGGGGGGACGTAAAGAGTTATAAGCATTCCAATGCCCGGTTTTCAGCCGCTTCCATCAGTTCACGCTCGCCTGGTCCCTTGTCGTTGAGGCCACAAAGGTGCAGGATGCCGTGAATGATGACGCGGTGCAGTTCCTCGTTATAGTCTTTATGGAACTGCTCGGCATTGGTGCGGACAGTATCCAAGGAGATGACAATATCACCGTTAATCTGGTTGCCCTCGTCGTAGTCGAAGGTGATGATATCAGTGTAGTAGTCATGTCCAAGGAATTCGCGGTTTACTTCGAGGATGTGCTCATCGTCGCAAAACAGGTAGCCTACCTCGCCTACGGTCTTGCCATAGGTGGCTGCCACGCGACGAATCCAAGCTGTGGTTTCGCGGCGCTTGATGTTGGGGAAGCGGACATTCTCTGCGCTGTAGGTGATCATTGGATTACGGATTAGGGATGAAGGATTACGGATTAGGCAGATAAGCGCTGACATCTATACCGAAGTGCTGCAGTTCGCGGACCATGGTCGATGACACGCTGGCCAGTTCAGGCTCGGCATAGAGCAGCAACGTTTCAATGCCGTCGCCAATCTGATGGTTGATGTCGGCTTGTTCACGTTCATACTCGAAATCCTTGACCGAACGTACACCTTTTATAATATAATGGGCACCCTCCTGACGGGCAAAGTCAACAGCCAGTCCGTAGTAGGGCTTCACCTCAATGCGAGGCTCGTTCTTGTAAAGCTCGCAGATGGCCTTCATGCGTTCTTCGGCAGGTTGCATGTTGGGTTTATGCACTTGATCGCCCACCACACCGATGACCAGACGGTCAAATAGCGGCAGGGCACGTGTCACGATGGAATGGTGACCTATGGTGAAAGGGTCGAAGCTTCCAACGAAAAGGCCCACCCTCAATCCCTTCCCAAGGGAGGGGCTTTGATTTCCTTTGTTGATATTCTCCTTCATATACTCTTTCTTTTTATCTAAGAAGTAAAATTGCCCCTCCCTTGGGGAGAGGGTAGGGGTAGGCTAATCAAACAAATTCGGCTCCATGATGTTGCCGCTGTACGGGTTGCGTCCAAAGTGCTTGTAGGCCAGTTCCGTCACCATGCGTCCACGGGGAGTACGCTTGATGAAACCTTCCATGATGAGGAACGGCTCATATACCTCCTCTACGGTGCCGGCATCCTCGCCAACAGCAGTGGCGATGGTAGTAATGCCCACTGGACCGCCCTTGAACTTGTCGATGATGGTGAGCAGAATCTTGTTGTCTATCTCATCCAGACCGAAGCTGTCGATGTTCAATGCCGCAAGCGACAGTTTCGTAATGTCGATATTGATGCTGCCGTTGCCTTTCACCTGGGCGAAGTCACGAACACGGCGAAGCAGTGCATTGGCAATACGGGGCGTGCCACGACTGCGACGGGCAATCTCGAAGGCTGCCTCGTCGCTAATGGGAACATTCAAGATGGCGGCTGAACGCTTGATAATCTTCTTCAGCGTTTCAGGCTCATAGTATTGCAGGTGCATATTGATGCCGAAACGGGCACGGAGCGGTGCTGTCAGTAGTCCGCTGCGCGTGGTGGCACCCACCAGCGTAAACGGGTTGAGGTCAATCTGGATGCTTCGTGCCGAAGGGCCTTTGTCAATCATGATGTCGATGCGGTAGTCCTCCATGGCAGAGTAGAGATATTCCTCTACCACGGGCGACAGACGGTGAATCTCATCAATGAACAACACATCGTTCCGCTCCAACGAGGTAAGGATGCCAGCCAGGTCGCCCGGCTTGTCGAGCACGGGGCCGCTGGTAATCTTGAATCCCACCCCCAACTCATTGGCAATGATGTTTGAAAGCGTTGTCTTACCCAGTCCCGGAGGGCCGTGCAGCAGCGTGTGGTCGAGCGGTTCGCCACGGTACTTGGCAGCTTCCACAAACACTTCCAGATTCTCCACCACCTTCTGCTGTCCGCTGAAATCCTCGAACCGCAGCGGGCGCAGAGCGTTCTCAAAGTCACGTTCCGATGCCGAAAGCTGTTCCTGTCTGATGTCAAAATCTTCGTTCATAGCTGCAAAGGTACGAAAAAGATTAAAGATTAAACATGAAACATTAAATTATTTGTTGCAGCTTTACTAAAAAAACAAAAATCTCTCAATACTCAACACTCAACTCTCAACTTTTTCGTACCTTTGCCGACTGATGAAGTATAATTGTAAAACGCTGCCAAACGGCCTTCGTATTATTCACCTGCCTGCAACGGGGCAGCAGGTGGTGTATTGCGGCTATGCCATAGCTGCCGGCACGCGCCATGAGTTGCCGGGTGAGGAAGGACTGGCCCATTTTGTAGAGCACACCACGTTCAAGGGAACGGAGAAGCGCAGCTCCCTGCAGATACTCAATGAACTGGAACGCGTGGGCGGCGAGCTGAATGCCTTTACCACCAAGGAGCATACCATTTATTATGCTGCCGTGTTGCGCGACCATGTGAAACGTGCCGTCAGTCTCTTGACCGACATAGTCTTCTACAGCACCTATCCGCAGGCTGAGCTGGACAAGGAGAAAGAGGTGATTGGCGATGAAATAGAGAGTTATAACGACTCGCCCGCAGAGCTTATCTACGATGAATTCGAGAATTTGCTGTTCCCAAACCATCCCTTAGGACATAATATATTAGGTACACGCGAGCAGCTTAGCACTTTTACGTCGGCTGATGCCCTCCGCTTCGCCCGCCGCCATTACCGGCCCGACAATGCCGTTTTCTTTGTCTATGGTGATGTGGATTTGAAAAGTGTAGAGTGTAAAGTGGAGAGTGTAGAGTTCTTTGCAGAGCATAGCGGCATAGCCGAGCGTGAACCGTACCTTGGTTCACACTCTCAACTCGGAAAGAGCCATCACCAGGCTCACGTCATGCTGGGCACCACCACATTTGCTGCTGATGACGAGCGACGCATTCCCCTCTTCCTGATGAACAACATTCTGGGCGGACCCGGCATGAACGCACGGCTGAACCTCGCCCTGCGTGAGCGGCGCGGACTGGTCTATACCGTAGAAAGCAACATGACGACTTATTCCGACACGGGCACGTGGACGGTCTATTTCGGTTGTGACCACAAGGATGTGAAGCGCTGCATGCGCCTGGTGCGGCATGAGCTGGACCGCATGGCCGACAAACCCTTGAGCGAACGACAGCTCATGGCAGCCAAGCGTCAGCTGAAAGGACAGATGGCTATTGCAGCCGACAACCATGAGCAGTTTGCCCTTGACATGGCCCGTGTCTATCTGCATGAGCATAAGGAGCATCACATCACCCGGCTCTTCCAGCAGATAGATGCCGTCACAGCTGAACAACTACAACAGTTAGCCCAGACGCTGTTTGCGCCTGAGCGACTAAAGACACTTATCTTGTGATTATTCCCTGACTAGCTTCTTGATGGTGGTGTGGCCGTTCTTGTCGGTCACTTTCATGATGTAGAAGCCTTTGCCCAATGACTCTGTGTCAATATCGTTACTGCCTTCAACATACAGTACCGGCATACCGAGGGCATTGAAGACGGTCACGCTTGCGGCTCCGTTTTCTGCCACATTTATCTTGGGGTCATGGATTGCCGTAGATTCGTGTGCCTCCATCGTGAAGTGGTGTGGGTCGAGTTCGGCAAACACAGGCTGTGTGTAACGGCGACCTGACTCGTCAGCACCGAAAACGTAGTAATCGATAGAGGATTCGCCCTGATATCCTGTGATGTAACCCACGTATTCGTCAGGGTTTTCGGTTGGCGTCATGTGTGCCACCTGATACTCACCGCCGTCGATGCTATAGTAAACCAACAGCGAGTCCTGTTTCAGTTCCTCACCACTGTAGGCGATGAACTTGCTCTTGATGGCAATGGAGTCCTGCCAGGCCTGTTCGCCAAAGACCACTTCCCGATGGTCAATGAAAAGCATGTTGAAGTCCATGATGCCACGTGTGCGGCAATGAAGCGCATCGGTATTCTCCCATGGTTCGCTGCCCCCTTTCACGCCGACGATGGTATAGCCAGGCATGGCGTTGCTATAGACATTCAAAGCAGCAGAATTGTATCTCTCCGAAGTGCCCAGTGGTACATATACGGTCTTGTTGAGAATCAGCGAGTTGGTGTAAGGAGCAAGCATGCTTCCCCCTGGCTCGCGGACACGATATACTTTGTAGGGATAGCCCCAACAGCAGTTGGTGTTGGCAAAGTATTCGGCTATCTGCTCATAATCGTTATAGTGTGCGTTGCCCTGTGGCATCTGGGCTATCAAAATCTTGTCAGGAGCAAGGAACTTTCCCCAGCAGTCCACGTGTGCGATGTAATCGCCCTGCGGGTCCATGGTAACATAGTAAGGATCAATGCCGAGATAGTCCTTCATCTTGTTGCGCACGTTGGTCTCGTTGTTGTTGTTCTCCTGGAAAACCAGGTCGTCGCTCACACCATAGCCACGTCCGTCCTCCATCATGTTGCCGCCTGTGTGCTGAAGGCTCATGCCGTACATGGGGATGTTCCAGTAGTTGGCAAACACACCTGATATCTGGTCGTCGTAGGGACGTGGACGGTTGTAGATGTTATCAACGATAGCCGGTGTTCTGTCCTCGAAGATATACCAGGGACCGTAGTCGCGTACCCAATAGGAATCGGTCTGGGCAATCACGAAGGTGACGTTGTCCATGTTGACGCCGGCATTCTGGAAGACGTTCTTCGCCTGGGTTTGGTAATAACTGGCGACAATACAGTAAACCTGGCAGTTGTCAGCTAACTGAGCCACCAGACTTGTCGGTATTCCAAGGGGGTAACGGATGGTTACTCCCTGCATCGGCTCAAACTCTCCGACAAAGCGCGGAGTACCTGTCGGTGCACTGGTCTCTGTAAACTTGGTCCCCCTCACCGGAATCGACATTTCCTCTTCCGAAAGGTAATGCCATCTCTTCCAGTTAGGTGTGGTCTGCTCCTGGGCATTCACGCTCAATTCAAAGCAGAATACGAAAACAAATACGCTAAGTAATACTTTCTTCATCATAGTGCTATTTGCCAGTCTCTGCTCAAGGACTGGCGGACTGCCTGACGAGCCTGTCCGATGCGGTATTCCACGGCACGGTAGGACTGACAGGTTTCTTTGGCAATCTGGCCAACCCCCATACCATCGTAGATGTGCAGTCGATAGACCTCACGGCATTCGGGAAGCAGACGGGCCAGGGTGCGCTCCATGCGTTCCATGAGTTCACGGGCAGAAATGATGGAATCCATCGTTTCGCGATCCGTGCCAGTACCAATGATATAGTGTTCGTACTCCTCAAAGACACGACGGCGGCGCAGATAGTCCGTCACCACATTGCGTGCCATGGTAAACACCAGGGCAGGCAACGTAATGGGACTGATTAGTTTGTCAGACCGCAGCAGACGCAGGAAGACGTCCTGCACAAGGTCTTGTGCAGTATCGCCGTCACCGATGCGCTGGGCAATGAAACCTACGATTTCTTCGCGATGCCCGGCGTAGTAGTCTGCTATAATCTGATGGTTATTCATAATTATCTCTCAACGCTCAACATTACTCGTTTACCACCTTTTGGATGGTACCGTCCTCGTTGTAGAACAGACGCTGTACCTTCAGTGAACGCAGGTGGGTGATGTCGTTCGAGGGGACGCAGTCATGATAGAACAGATACCACTGTCCCTTGTACTCTACAATCGAGTGGTGGGTGGTCCAACCTACGACGGGGTCGAGGATGACACCCTGATAGGTGAACGGTCCGTATGGGTTGTCACCCGTGGCGTAGCACAGGAAGTGGCTGTCGCCGGTAGAGTAGGAGAAGTAGTACTTGCCGTTGTACTTGTGCATCCACGAAGCCTCGAAGAAGCGGTGCGGATCGCCTGCCTTCAGCGGCTGTCCGTCCTTGTCGAGGATGATGACGGGACGCGGAGCCTCGGCAAACTGCTTCACATCGTCGGTCATGCGGACCACGTTGCTGGGCAGTGCGGGAGCATCGGGCTTGGCAAAGAGCTGCGTCTTATGGTCGGGAGCCGGACCCAGGTCGATGAGACCGTTGTCGTCACCATACTTGCCGGGAATGGCCTCGAAGCCGTGGTAGAGCGTGCGGCCCCACTGCAGCTGTCCGCCCCACAGTCCGCCGAAGTAGCAATATATCTGGCCGTCGTCATCCTTGAACATACAGGGATCAATGGAGAATGAGCCACGAATGGGGAATTTCTCAGGAATAAACGGTCCTTCGGGCTTGTCGGCTACGGCTACGCCCAGACGGAACACGCCGCTGTACTCCTTGGCAGAGAAGATGAGATAGTACTTGCCGTCCTTCTCAACGACGTCGTTGTCCCACATCTGCTTCTCAGCCCAGGGCACGTCCTTCACGTCGAGAATCACGCCGTGGTCGGTGACATCACCGTTCTCCACATCGTCCCACGACAGCACGTGGTAGTCCTTCATCTGGAAGTGTCCGCCATCGTCGTCGAAGCATTCACCGGCATCCCAGTCGTGTGAGGGATAGACGTACAGGCGTCCGTTAAACACATTGGCCGAAGGGTCAGCCATATAATCACTCGGGAAAAGATACCTTGGTAGTTTAGCCATAATCGTTTATTTGTAAAGTTTGATAATTTCGTTAACCACAGGCTTCGGCCGATACTGGCGGTCGAAGAGCAGCGGGTAGTTAGTACGTCCGGCAATAGGCCAGCCGTTGAGCCATGAGCCTCCGTCGCTGATGCCCCACAAGTTGATGCGGCTGATTTGCGAACGGTGCTTGTAATAGATGTTAAACAGGGCCAGCCAACGCTCATCCAGCTCTTTCTGCTTGGCAGCGGGCAGGCCGTCAACGTAGGGATTGTACTTCTGCTGGAACTCGAAGTTCTGCTCGACGGCAGCACCTCCGAAGCCCTCGGGATTGGGCAGCACGTTGATGTCGAGCTCAGTAATCATGACCTTCACGCCACAAGCAGCAAATGCATCGATGCTCTTCTCGTACTCCGCCAGGTCAGGATAATCCAGTCCGTTATGGCTCTGCATGCCTACGCCGTCGATGCGCAGTCCCTTGGCCTTCAGGTTTTTCACCAGACGACACACGGCCTCTCGTTTGGCTTGACCCGACATGGAGTAGTCGTTATAATACAGTTCGGCATCGGGGTCGGCCTCGTGAGCCGTGCGGAAGGCAATCTCAATGAATTCCTCACCCAAGAGTCTGTAGTAGGGTGACTGACGGAACGAGCCGTCATCGTTGATGGCTTCGTTGACCACGTCCCAGCCATGCACCTGACCCTTATAGTGACCTACCACCGTCTTGATGTGCTTGATGAGACGCTCCTTCAGCACCTCCTTCGAGGCAGGACTGGCAGTGTAGCCATTGGTAAACCACCAGTCGGGAGCCTGTGAGTGCCATACGAGGCAGTGTCCGAGTACCTTCAGGTTGTGCCTCTGACAATAGGCCACGAACTTGTCGGCCACGCGGAAGTCGAAGATGCCTTCTGCAGGTGCCAGCACCTCGGGTTTCATGCAGTTTTCTGCCACTGCACAGTTGAAGTGCCTGTCCAATACGGCATCGGCCTCGGGCACCTGACCGTCGCTCTGCCACTGGTTCACGGCAGCCCCAATCAGGCAATACTTGCCAATAGCGTCCTTCAGTCCCTGCTGTGCCATGCATGCCAAAGGCATCATGGCCAGACAGAGCATCAATATCTTAACTTTATACATTGTTACGTGCTTCGATTTCTTTGTTAATTTCGTCGAGTTTCTCGTCAGTAAGAGGATACTTGTAAATGAGGAATCCTACAACAACAAGAAGAATGGCCGGAATGATACAGGTGAACACGAGAATAGCATTCTGTGCAATGTCAGAATAGTTGGCCAGTTTCGGGTAATATGCATTTACCGGTCCGCTGATAAATGATGCCAAGAATACTACCACAAAGATGCTGAGAACCAACTGCAGGCACTTGCTGTCCTTGAACTCCTGCCACATTTCAGCGAATGAAACCGGTTTGTCAGGTGTAGTAGTGATGTTCTCTTTACTGCCCATGAAGCAGAGCATCAAGAGCACAAAGCCGACAAGTGCAAATACACATGTAACCGTAAACCAAGCCATGGGGTCAGTAGCCAAGGCAGACTCCTCTGTGGCAAAGTTGAAACCAATCCATCCCATAACCAATGGCGTAATCCATCCGGCAATGGAGAAACCTGCTTTGAAAGCAACACCTGCAAGTGCATTAACGGTAGCTGCAGGTCTGTTTCCTGTACGATACTCTGCCTCGGTGATGACTTCAGGAACCAATGCCCACATCAGAGAGCCTACGAGCAGTCCGACACCTGTCATGACCTTTGCAATCTGAACGATGGTGTTGTAAGCTTCCACATCGAAGAATTTACCGATGACGAACAAGATGGCAAATCCAACCAGGCCGACAGAAAGAAGGGTATAGTAAAGACCTTTCTTGCCCAGCCATCTTTTCAGCATCGGCAGAGACGGCAGGATGATGAAAGCGGGAATTGTACCGATAGCCATGAAGGTGGCCTGGTTCCAGTCGATGGCAGCATGGACACACATGGCGAGTCCAATGGGGAAACCTGCCTGGACAATAATCTGACCGATATTGGCACATACCATTCGGGTAGAGGTGAGGATCAGAACCTCATCGTTGTCACGTGTCATACTGGCCATGATGGAGCCATAGGGAATGTTGACAACCGAGTAAATCATGCTCAGTAAGGTATAGCTGATGGTTGCATAGGCAATTTTCATGCCCATGGACCAGGTAGCGGCCTGGGGTAACATCAGCAGGCAGGCAGCCACCGTAAGGGGAATGCCGCCATAGAGGAGATAAGAACGGTACTTGCCTAATTTGGGATTGCGATTGTCGATATAGCGTCCGACGACAGGACTCCAGAAACAGTCAATGAGACGGACTGCGAGAATCAGTCCGCTGACAAAGGCAGGGTTAAGTTTTAGTACAGTAGTAAGGTAAATCATCAGGTAGCATGCTACCGTCTGAAAAATCAGATTCTGCGCCAAGTCACCCGAACCGAAACCGATTCGTTGCAGCCAAGAGAGTTTGTAAAATCCTTTTTGCTCGTTTGATTCCATAATATCTATTGTTTTATGTTTTTATATTTGGTGCAAAGGTACTGATTTTTTTCGAGGAAAATGTTTGCAGATGTAACATAAGTTTTAATTCATGTTTCATTTTTGAATAAATCAAGCAATTTTTGACGTTTCATCGCCTTTTTTCTTTACTTTTGCGTAAGAAAAACAAAAAAGTCATAGCGTATGAAACTACTGTCACTTGTCACTTGTTACATTTCACTTATCACTTGTTTCTGCTGTCCGTTGACAGCTCAGACGTCCATTCAGTTGCCCCAACTCTTCCAGTCGGGCATGGTTTTGCAGCGTGAGAAGCCCATCCCTGTTTGGGGAAAGGCCGAGCCTGGCGAACAGGTTACCGTCACCTTCCGCAAGAAGCAATATACGGCTGTTGCCGACAGCGAGGGGCGTTGGCGCATTGACCTGCCCAAGCAGAAAGCTGGCGGTCCCTATACTTTAAAGGTAGGAAGTTTGGAACTTTCCGACGTCTTAGTGGGTGATGTGTGGCTCCTGTCCGGACAGTCGAACATTGATGTCCATATTGAGCGTGTCTATCCGCAGTATGTCGATGAAATCGACCATTTTGACAATAATCAGATTCGTTTGTTCCGTGTACAGAACGAAACCAACACCCACGGCGTTCAGGATGACATACGTCCTACAGCTACTAACTGGAAACCGCTGACCAAGCAGAATGCATGGCCCTTCTCAGCCGTCGGCACTTTCCTCGGCATCCGTCAGTATCAGGAGACAGGCGTGCCGCAGGGTGTCATTGTCAACAGCTGGGGCGGTACACCCATTGAGGCATGGATTTCAGCTGACTCCCTGCAGCGTGACTACCCGCAGTTAGTGGAAAGAACCCTGCTTTACCAGAGTGATGACTATGTCAGGACTCAGGCCCGTGCCAACCAGTTGGCCGACCAGCGATGGAATGAAATGTTGGAAACCATGGATCCTGGAGTGAGCGGCCGTTTCGCTGCTGCCGACTACGATGATTCTGCCTGGCCAGAGGTAAACCAGTATTCGATGGAATGGGCGAAAAATGGTAATCGCGGCATCGTGGGCACCATCTGGCTGCGCCAGCATGTCACCATCGACAAGGCGCATGCCGGTCAGCCGGCACGTCTGTTGCTCGGCACCCTGTTTGATGCGGATATCACCTACGTGAACGGTCAGCAGGTGGGGCGTACCTACTATCAGTATCCTCCACGCCGTTACGACATTCCCGAGGGTTTGCTGCGTGAGGGCGACAACGTCATCACCGTTCGCTTCATAAATAAATATGGTATTGCCCACTTCATTCCGCAAAAGCCTTATATGCTCTGTTTTGGGGATGATCGCTTCAGTCAGAACCCCTTGCCGCAGGATGTCATCCGACTCAGCGAGCAGTGGAAACATCATGCCGGAGCCTCCATGCCGTCGTGCCCCAGCGGTGACGTCTCTTTGCAGAACCTGCCCACCACGCTCTATAATGCCGTGCTTTATCCGCTGGCTCCCTATGCCTTGAGCGGTGTGGTATGGTATCAGGGAGAGTCGAACACTGGCAATGCTGCCCCCTACGGTGATTACTTGAAGAAGCTGATGGGATGTTGGCGTGACCGCTGGCAGGATCAGCAGATGCCGTTTGTCATTGTGCAGTTGGCTAACCATGACGGACGTCAGCAGACCGGTTTCCCACAGCCCATTGTCGCTCAGACCACACCCGTCAATAGCGGATGGGCTGCCCTGCGTGAACAGCAGCGATTGACGGCAGCCTCTGACCCCCGTGCCGAGCTGGCCTGTATCATCGACCTCGGTGAAACCGTCGATATTCATCCTTTGAGGAAGAAAGAGGTGGCCCAGCGCATCGGTCTCTGCTTCGACCGTCTGGTCTTTAACAAGAAGGTTCAGCTCTCTCCTGAGATTCTTTCTGCCGAGGTGCAGGGTCAGGACGTTGTGCTGACGCTTGACCAGCCACTGCG
This sequence comes from Prevotella sp., assembly GCA_024695705.1. Lineage (GTDB taxonomy): Bacteria > Bacteroidota > Bacteroidia > Bacteroidales > Bacteroidaceae > Prevotella. The sequence continues at coordinate 12,072 of JAILHP010000013.1, forward strand.
CGACGGAGAACTCTTTGAGTTTGAACTGGCAGGCAGTGACCATCATTTCCAGAACGCTACAGCCACGGCAAAGGGGACAAAAATCACCATTTCATCGGCAATCCCTGTCCCCTGCTTTATCCGTTATGCCTGGAAGGATGACCCCACGCGGGCCAACGCCTTCGGTCTCAACGGTCTGCCTCTGTCTCCCTTTGAAAGGAAGCTGTAAGCTCGGCCACGAAGGCATCAATGGCCTGCTCCGTGAAGTGCTGCATCACCACCACGTGGGCCAGCTTGCCGCCGAAACGTGGGTCCTCGTTCTGCGCTAACTGGTACTTGTGGGCCTGTTCGGGCGACGGGCAACGCATAAATACCGTGTTGCTGTATTCGTTTACCCACGCGGGATAGCCCGCCTGGTCGAGCTGCTGCTTCAGGTAGGCCGTCAGCTCCATGATGCGACGGGCCTGACGCCTCCACTCTTCGGTACCCACTTTCTGAACCACCCACCAGAACTTAAGTGGCTGGATGGGGTCACGCGAACAGTTGATCATGCGCATGTTCTTGTTCAGATAAGGAACGTCGAAGTCCGACTGATTGTCATAAACCTCACGCGTGCAGATGAAGAGTCCGCACGGCGAGTCGATGCCGAAGAACTTATGACCGCTGACGGCAATCGACTCAAAGCCCATTTTCTTGCTACTCACCAGCAGGCAGTGCTCCGTAAACGGCAGATAGCCGCCAAAGAGTGCCGCATCGACATGCCGATAGACGGCAGGCAGTTCGGGGTGACGGCTGAGCACGGCGTTCAGCGCTGGCATGTCGTCGATGGCACCCTTGAAGGTAGAACCACAGGCATAGACGACGAGTGCCGGTCGTGAGGTGTCAAGCGCCTTTTCCAGTTCCTCGGGTATCATGCGCCCCATGGTGTCGCTCTTCACCAGTCGTGTCTCAAGGTTCTGTAGGTGCGCCAGTCGCATGTTCGAGTAGTGGGCCTCGTCACTCACATAGAGTATTGGTGATAGCCCTGTCTTATGCTTCAGGTAGTTGGCACCGAAGTAGATGCCGTGGTTGTTGCCGTCGGAACCGCTATGGGTGATCAGTCCCCACCGGTTGTCGTCGTCGAAGTCGTAGAGAGGGGCGAAAAACTCAATGACCTCACGTTCGAACACCTGCGACGACACCTCCCAGGGCGTGTCAGTAAAAGGGTCGCCGGCATTGTTCAGGTTCATGAGGTTAATGCCGGCAGCATAGTACCACTGGTAGAAATCGCGCAGCGGCGACACCTCGTTAAAGGGGTAGCCGAAATACTTGGGCAGCGTCTCCCGCCATATAGTCACCCATTCGTCCAGCTTGGGGTAGCCGGAGCTGTATTCTTTAAATATACCTTCTTGTTTCATCAGTTGCAAGGTTTTTGTGATTAATTATGACATGTGCTCTTAATTTGCAATTTTCACAAGATTGTGCCATAATTTATTTGTTTTTAAGGGTCTCAATTATATTTTATGTTCATTATGTCGTTTGCGATGTTTCTGGGTGCAAAGATAAAGAGAATAATTTATATCGCAAGCGATTTATCTAAAAATTTCAGCTTGTTTAATAATAAGTCGCGTGCGATAATAACTCAAAAAAGCGCTACAGCCATAATTTTGTCGATAATAAATTAGTTAGAACTCGGCTTCCGCTATACCCGAAGTCGTGGTTATCTGATTATTTGCTCCGTCCAATCTCCTCGTCCGCCCGGAGCGGCCCCGGGGATGCCTTACTCCTATCTGTCCGATTGTCGGCGGGTGTTGTCGAATGTCCCGGTTTCTTCGTTCGTATTGCCGTTGCATCTCAAATGCTACTGCAAAAGTACAACATTTCCATTGCGGTTCACGAATTTTTTGAAAAAAAAAACGCACTTTCAACTCCTGACTCCTGACTCCTGACATCTGGACATCTTGATTTCGGCATTTTTTCTTGAGGAAGAAATTTTATTATTATATATTATTATAATAATATATAATAATAATATATATATATAACATTCTTTCTCCCCTATACCTCACTCCATCACCCTCAAGGCATCCCCTAACCCCCAAAAAGTTAAATGTCAGGAGTCAGGAGTCAGGAGTTTTAACTTTATAACCTCCATACTCGCCACCCCATTGTTGGTGGTACACTATCGACGGTCGACGTCTCACTGGCAAGCCTAGAAAAGAACAAGGCGTCCTGGATTCATTTCCTGAACGCCTGGTTTATTGTCTTATGAAGAGAAGCAGATTACTATACTCGTACGCCAAAGATATTTTGGAGGACATAGGATATAAAGGATACAATGTCAAAGTCTTCGTCCTGATTATTCTGACTATCCTCATTAGGACACCCTTTGACTCGGATTTCAAGATTGTCCACTTGCGTATTCTCTAAGGGGAGTGCGCTTGCATTGACGTTGAACACGAATGAAAAAACTATTGCTGCAACTGTGCTCATGAGCATCTTCTTTGCATTGAAAATCTTTGTTGTCATATCTCTTATCTTTTTTAAATGTTAATACTTTGTTTTCTTGGTGCAAAGTTATGACGAAAAATACCTCATTCCAACATTTTTCATGTTTTTCTTCTCGTTTAGTTGCGACAACCCCTTGAAATAGCGACAAAGTTAGGGTGTGAGGCCGAAATTTGTCG
>JAILHP010000104.1 GCA_024695705.1 Prevotella sp.
CGAAGTTAAACAACTTCTGCAACTCCTTGCTGAACATAGGACGGGAATCAATGTACGACACGCCGAAACGGTCGGTATGGGTAAACAGAAAGCGCGACAGACCATCGAAGTCAATACGCTTCTGTTCCATGTCATAAACCAGCTCAAACTCGTCCTCATTCAGGAACATCTTCTTCAGTTCTTCCAGTTCCTCCTTCTGCCGCTCCTGTAGGTTCTTCTTTAGCGTGCGCGGTGAATACTGAATCTTCCAGCGGTTGTAACGGCGCTGGCAGTTTTTGCTGTAGTGGCGATGATAGCAAGCCTCCCAAAGCCCGAACGACGTCGTGATCTGCTCCTCGGTAGGCGAACTCAGGAACTCCGAAATCTTCATCAGCACCTCGTGCAACTCACGCAGGGCGCATACCGTCACCACCGAAGCATCAGCCACGCCAAGCTCCACAAACGGCTCCATAGAAGCATCGAAAGCACCATAGGCCGATTGGCGTTCCTTGAAACGCAGAAAGCATTCTGACTCAAACTCATACTGGTTCACGTCAACCTTGTGCAAGCTGTACACATAGCGCACACGCGTAATCATGTCCCATATCTTATCGCCCCACAGCGGAAAGTTCACATCTATAGCATCGCCCAAGGGAAGACACTCTTCCCATTGACTTAACATGATTTCAAAACTCTTGGCCAGACGGATGGCGTCAACCGCTATGCTCAGGCTCATAGCATTGAGCGAGAGCAGGCAGGAACAGCAGGACAACACGCCTGTTTTTTGCTCTATATTGGTCAGGAGGATGTATTCTTTTGTTGATTTATCGTTCATATTCAAGATACTCTATAACTAAAGCGGAAACGGCTGCAAATTTAGCAAAAATACTCGACCTTACCACACATAAAAATGTTAATTTCTCCAAAACTTTTTTGGGGCCCAGGTATATGACATATCTTTGTGTACAAAAAATCCCCGCAACTCCGATAATTTAGGAATTGCGGGGATTGCATATTAGCAAACTTTGTTCTTTGCTCATTTAATCACGACCTTGATGCTCTTACTTCCTATCTTTACAATAGCGATGGAGCCGGGGTGAAGATTAGTGCTGACAGCAGCCACGCCATTCTTGCTGACTGCGGAGCCTACCTGAATGCCTGCGGAGGTATAGATGGAAACGGCAATGTCAGGGGACAGGTGAGTGACATATTAGTGTACCTCAGCCCGTGTCAGGGCGGGACCGACGAAGTCAATTCGCGGGAGTCAATTTTTGTGTCCTGTGCCTCCACAATGCTGGCATTTACCACTACCACCACAAAAGCCGCATTTGCCATTACCGCTTCTATTGGCATCACCTGGTCGATCACAATAGGTGCATCCTATGTCGTACCAGGAATTCCATCCAGTACCTAAGCAATATCTACATTCACCATCGCCCCAGCAGGCTTTTACAGAAACGCCAGTTTCTCTACAATCGCCAGAACCCATACACCAACGACATGTCTTGGGTCTGTCTCCGCCACCACTGTCGCCACCACCAGAATCACCGTCATCGTCATCGTCATCGTCATCGTCATAGTTATCGTTACCGCCACCAGAGTTGCCACCATAGTTGTCACCAGGATAATCACCTATGTAGCCCTTTCCTTGGCAATTAGGACATTCCCAATACCCACTTCCTGAACAAGGGTAACAAGTGCCGTTAATACAGGCGCATCGGTTTAAATCCAATACTGTTGCGCCAAGATGTATACAAACGGGACCTTCCACCCAAACATAATTTGTATTATCCCAATAAGAGTTTATATGACCATACCCGTTACATAAATCACAAGTACCGTCACCGTTACAAAAACTGCAAATGCCAGTTGATTTACACAGTTCGCATTCTATTTTACCTGTACCGTTGCATTTGGTACACATATAATACGAAGGTTCGTTGCCGTTATCGTCATTATCATCATCGCCACACGCTGTTAAAGCAGTGAATGCCAGCACTACGGTCAAAGCCGAGAATAGTAATAATAGTCTTTTCTTCATAGTTGTAATTTGTTTGTTAAACATGCTTGTAAAATCTAGATTAGTAATGACTGGGGCAAAGATAATAAATAATTGGAAGAAAAACAAATATTTAGCCCATTATTTTTACTTTTTGCAAAAAAAAAGTTTGTGTCAGGGGATGCACTCTCACTCTTCCTCTATAAGGCCGTCAATGCTAAAAACAAAAAGGGGCAGGCTACGCGGTTGTAACCTGCCCTTGTTCTTTGGTGTTTTCTCTTCGAAATTACGACATTACGACGCCTATTATTTCAGGATGGCCTTGGCGTGCATGATGAGGTTGTCAACGTTCTGCTTGTTCTTGCCCATGTCGTAGAGGGTGAAGGGGAATGCTGAATCTGACTTGACCTGCACGCTGGTGCCGCCGTCGCTGGTTTCCTTCATGGAGATGAATATTTTCTCGCCAAGGAACTCCACCAGGAAGGGCTTGGCTGACGTCAGCTGGTGAGCCGTCTCGTTTTTAATCGGATAGTTCATGCCTGCGCGAATGATAGCCTCTGCAAAGGCTTCAAATACTTCGCCGATAGGCTTACTGAATACTACGGTCTGTAAATTACTATTTGCCATTTCTTTTATTATTTTAAAGGGTTAATTCTTCAGGTAAACGCTGATTCGGGAGTCGTCGCCACCGGGGATGCGACACTATTCTTCATCATTAATACTGTCGGAGGGCGGAGAGGAGTTCATTGTTTTCGCCCTTCATGCCGATGGTGACGCGGAGGCAGTTGTTACAAAGGTGAACGCGCGTTCGGTTGCGTACAATGATGCCACGGTCCACCAGATAGTTGTAGATGGACTGTGCGTCAGTCATGCGGGCAAGGAAGAAGTTGGCATCGGTAGGATAGACTTGCTCACAGATCGGCAGTTCCTTGAAAGCAAACATCAGTCGGGTGCGCTCTGCCAGCAGCATCTTGATCCACTTATCCACCTCGAACGGGTCTTTCAGCGCCTCCATTGCCTGACGCTGCGTCAGCAGGTTGACGTTGTAGGGGTACTTCACCTTATTATATATAGAGATGATGTCGGGTGAGGCAAAGGCCATTCCCAGACGGATGGCTGCCAGTCCCCACGCCTTGCTGAACGTGTTGAGCACAATGAGATTGGGATGATGGGCCAGTTCGCTGCGCATGGATTTCTGCGATGAGAAGTCGCTATAGGCCTCGTCAATAATGACGATACCCTGAAAGGCGTTGACTACTTTCAGCATCTCGTCACGGATGAGCGAGTTGCCCGACGGGTTGTTGGGCGAACACATCCAGATGAGCTTGGTATGGGCATCGGTGGCTGCCAGCAGGCGGTCGGCATCCATCTGATAATGCTCGTCAAGGGGTACGGCGCGATATTCCACGTTGTTGATGTCGGCACACACCTTATACATGCCGTAGGTGGGGTCAATGGCGACGACGTTGTCCTTGCCGGGTTCGCAGAAGATGCGGTAGGGCAGGTCGATGGCCTCGTCGCTGCCGTTGCCCAGGAAAATCATCTCTGCCGGAACGCCTTTGATTTTGGCAATCTGGGCCTTCAGTTCCCGTTGCAGGGGGTCAGGGTAACGGTTGTAAGGGTCGTTGTACGGGTTTTCGTTGGCATCCAGAAACACGTGCGCTTCCTTGCCTGAGTATTCGTCACGGGCACTACTGTAGGGAGCCAGGCTCCAGATGTTCTTTCTTACGAGTTGCTCTAAGGGCTTCATAATTTCTTACTTTTATTTCGACGGCGAAACCGTCGAACACAAATGGGTTATTCGGGGAGGGAATTGATGCGAACGCTCATTGCATTCTTGTGGGCATCGAGCTGTTCGGCTTCTGCCATGAGTTCAACGGCACGGCCAATCTGACGCACACCTTCGGCAGTCAAGTGCTGGAAGGTAATCTTGCGACAGTAGCTGTCGAGATTCACACCATTATAGGCGGTAGCATAGCCGTGAGTAGGCAGCGTGTGGTTGGTGCCGCTGGCGTAGTCGCCGGCACTCTCACAGGCATATTTTCCGAGGAAGACACTTCCGGCATTCACTACGCATTCGGCCAGCTGCTCGTAGTTCTCCGTCTGGATAACGAGGTGCTCGGGGGCGTAGGCGTTGGAGAGGGAAATCATCTCGTCGGCGGAACCGACGAGCACGCTGCGGCTGTTTTCCAAAGCCTTGATGGCTATCTCCTTACGTGGTAATGCTTCAAGTTGTTCTTCAAGCTGCTGCTGTATCTCCTGCAGCTTGGTTTCTGAGGTGGTAATAAGCAGCACCTGCGAGTCGATTCCATGTTCTGCCTGCGACAGAAGGTCGGCTGCCACGAAGGCTGCATTGGCCTTTTCGTCGGCCAGCACGCAGACCTCGCTGGGACCTGCCGGCATATCGATGGCTACCTCATCAAGGCTAACCTGTTGCTTGGCTGCCATCACGTATTGGTTGCCCGGACCGAAAATCTTAAAGACCTTGGGTACTGACTCCGTTCCGTAGGCCATTGCTCCGATAGCCTGAACGCCGCCAATCTTGAATATCTTGCTGACGCCGGCGATGCGGGCTGCCACGAGGATGGCGGGGTGGACTGAGAGCTTTGAGCTTTGGTCGGGCGAGTGGTAGGTGGGCGGTGTGCAGAGCACTATCTCCTTGCAGCCAGCAATCTTGGCAGGCGTGGCGAGCATGAGGACGGTAGAGAAGAGTGGGGCGGTACCACCGGGGATATAGAGGCCTACGCGCTCAATGGGAACGCTCTTCTGCCAGCAGACGACGCCTTCTTGCGTCTTCACCTTCTGACCTACGAAACGCTGCGAGAGATGGAACACATTGATATTGTGGTGAGCCAGGATGATGGCTTCGCGCAGTTCAGGACTGACTATGCGTTCTGCCTCATCCATCTCTGCCTGCGTGACGGCCAGGCTTTCCAGACAAGCCTTGTCGAACTTCAGCTCATACTCCTTGACGGCTGCGTCGCCGCGGGATTTCACGTCTGCCAGCACCTGGCTGACCGTTGCGTTCAAGCGGGTGAGGTCGAGTCGGGGGCGCTGGATGATTTCTGGCCACAGGGCCTTGGAGGGGTAGCGGTAAATCTTCATCGTTGCTATATTTTTTCAACGGCGGAACCGTCGAACACACTAATCCATGAAAGACGGCGGAACCGTCGAGCACACTAAATGATCATTTTCTCAATCGGGGTGACAAGAATGCCCTGGGCACCCAGTTCCTTCAGCTTACCGATGATGTCCCAGAACTGCTTCTGGTCAAGCACGGTGTGGACAGAGCACCACTCGTCGTCAGCCAGAGGAATGATGGTGGGGCTCTTCAAGCCGGGTAGTACCTCGATGATTTCCTGCAGGCGGGCCTTAGGGGCGTTCATGCGGACATACTTCTTGTCCTCTGCATCCTTTACGGCCTTGAAACGGAACAGCAGCTGCTGTAACAGTTCACGCTTCTCATCCGTCAGCTGCTTGTTGCCGATGAGCAGCGCCTCGCTCTGCATCACTACCTCCACCTCGCGCAGGTTGTTGCTGACCAGCGTGGAACCGCTGCTGACAATGTCGAAGATGGCGTCGGCCAGACCGATACCCGGGCTGATTTCCACACTACCGGTAATAACGTGAATATCCGTGCTGATGCCCTTTGCGTGCATGAACTTGCGCAGGATGTTGGGGTAGCTGGTGGCAATCTTCCTGCCGTTGAACCACTCCAGTCCCTTGTAGTCAGCCTCCTTGGGAATGGCCAGCGAGAGACGGCACTTGGAGAAACCCAGACGGGAGATGACCTCTACATACTCGCCACGCTCCAGGAGTTCGTTCTCACCCACCACGCCGATGTCGGCAACGCCGCTGGCAACACTTTGTGGGATATCGTCGTCACGTAGGTAAAGCACTTCAAGGGGGAAATTATTGGCTGAGACGAGCAGTGTGCGCTTGACGGCACTTACCTTGATGTCGGCCTCGCTCAGCAGGTTCATGGTGTCTTCATAGAGACGACCTTTTGACTGTACGGCAATTCTTAACATATTCTTTTTTCTTACTTTTTCTTTAATTTGCGTGCAAAATTACGCATTTTCCGTTGAATATGCAAGAAAAAGCCTGTTTTTGGTGTCAAAACGGGCAGTTTTTTCAGAACCGCCATCAACTGACCTAACGTTTTTTAAGGCCTTATTTTTTGCTGATTCGGGAAAATGTAGTAATTTCGCGGCGCAAAATGAGAAGGAAAGACGTAATACTGATGTTTCTGCTGCTGGTTGCGCTGGCTGCCTGCAAGGGAAAGAAGGATGACGGTCCTGTGAAAACACCATGGGGACCGGTCGTTGACAACAATGGTGTCTTTGACCTTGACCAGATTCAGCGTAACGGTGAACTCATCATGCTGACCTTGAGCGGACCGGAGACCTACTACGACTATCACGGACGACCTATGGGTACACAATACCTGCTCTGCGAACGCTTTGCCGAAAAGATAGGGTGCAGCGTTCGCGTGGATGTGTGTCGGGATACCACGGAGATGCTGGAGAAACTGCAGGAGGGAGTGGCCGACCTCATTGCCTACCCGCTGAAACGCGACAGTGCCCAGCTGGCATTTGACTCGCTGGGATGGGTGGTTGACAAGCTCAAGCCTGAACTGGAACGTGAGCTAAGGTCCTGGTACCGCTCGTCGATGCTGGCCGAGGTAAGACAACAGGAGAAGGAGATGCTCAGCGTGAAGAACCGCGTGCGTCGTCACGTCTATGCGCCGATGCTGGACCGTGCCGGCGGCATTATCTCGAAGTGGGACGGATACTTTATCAACTATGCTCCGAAGGCAGGCTGGGACTGGCAGCTGCTGGCTGCCCAATGCTATCAGGAATCCACGTTCGACCCTCAGGCGCATTCGTGGGCAGGTGCCTGCGGACTGATGCAGATTATGCCTGCGACGGCTGACCACCTGGGACTGGCACGCGATAAGATGTATGACCCAGAGTCGAACATTGCCGCTGCTGCCAAGTACATTGCTGAGCTGAACGGACTGTTCAAGGACATTCCCGACCGCAGGGAACGCATCAACTTCGTGCTTGCCTCCTACAACGGTGGTGCCTTCCACATACGCGATGCCATGGCGCTGACGGAGAAATACGGAGGCAACAAGCACCGCTGGGCTGACGTCTCACGCTATGTGCTGCTGCTACAGCAGGAGCAGTACTATCGCGACCCTGTGGTGAAGCATGGATACATGCGAGGCTCTGAGACTGCCGACTACGTAACTCGTATTCAGCAACGCTATAATGAGTACCGTGGCGTTCATTCGCCACTGGGAGGAAGCTTCCAGACACCCCGCAAGGCAAAGAAGGAACGGAAGGGAAAATACAGAATTTGAAAATAAAAGAGACGAAATATTTTGTAGTTCGCCTCTTTTTTTGTACTTTTGCTGACTGTAATAACAAAGACTATGACGCTTATTATTGTATTGCTACTGCTGCTGAGCTATCTGCTCATTGCCACCGGACACCTGACAAACGTGAACAAGGCTGCTATCGCCATGTTTATTGCCGCTGCAGGATGGGTGGTGTATATCTGTTACGGAACCGACTATGTGATGGCTCGTCACGCTGCCGACTACCAGACTTTCCTGGGTGGTGTGGAACCGTCGAGTGAACAGGTGAAGCTATATATATATAATAATGTATTCCTGACCTATGTGGGAAAGGCGGCAGCCATAGTGCTTTTCCTCCTGGCCACAATGGCCATCGTTGAGCTGTTGAACAACAACGGATGCTTCGACTTCATACAAGACTGGATACGAACCCGCAACTCCAAGCGTGTGCTTTGGACGCTGTCGCTTGCCACGTTCGTCATTTCTGCTAACCTGGACAACCTCACCACAACGACCATGATGCTGGTTATTATGCATAAGATTGTACAGAACTCCCGTCAGCGCATGGTGGTGGGCGCCTCCATCGTCCTGGCTGCCAACTGTGGTGGTTGCATGACGGTCATTGGCGACCCGGCTGGCGTGGCCCTCTGGGGCAATAGCGCTGTGACAGCCAGCAACTTCTCGGCCTACCTCGCCTTGCCGGCTATCCTGGCCTGGGTCATCCCGACGTGGTGGATGAGTCGTGAACTGCCGGAACGTTTGGACGTAGCCTGGCCGGCTGCTCCCTATCGTGGCGACGACACCAACCTGAACCGTTGGCAGCGCGTGCTGATGCTCGTGGTGGGCATTGGCGGACTGTGGTTCATTCCTACGTTCCACAACATTACCAAACTCTCGCCGTTCCTCGGTGCGCTGTGCGTATTAAGCGTGCTGTGGGTGGTCAACGAAATAGTGAACCGCAAGTTGAACAACTCCGGACAGATGGCCCGTAGGCTCATTCCTGTGGCCCTGCAATACGACACGCTGCAGCAGATACTCTTCGTCATCGGCATCATGCTGGGCCTGGGCGTCGTGACTGAGACTGGCGTGTTCCAGAGTGTGGCAGAGTGGATTGACACCTATGTGCACGACATCTGGATGGTGGGACTCGTCTCCGGAATACTCAGTTCGCTGGTCGATACGTTTACCATCGCCATGTCCAACTTCTCGCTCTACAACGTGTTGGAGACAGCCCCCGATGCCTATGCAGCCAATTTCATCCAAAACGGTGCCTTCTGGAAGGTCATCGCCTTCTCGACGGCGGTAGGCGGCTGTCTGCTGTGTGTAGGTAATGTGAGTGGTTTGGCGCTGATGAAGATGGAGCACGTGCGGCTGGGCTGGTACCTGAAGCATTGTACGCTGAAGGTGGCTGCCGGATGGTTGGCAGGTATGCTGGCACTGGCGGGTGAGCTGTTCTTTATTGAATAAAAACATTCAATTTTTCGGAAAAGCAATGCGTTTAGCAAGTTTTTTCGGTAAAATGTTTTTTCTTTGCGGAAAAATTGCTATCTTTGCAGCTATCAATTCTGAATGAAATAACTTTAAATAAAAATTCTTAGCTTATGTCACAGATTAACGGACGCATTTCACAGATTATCGGCCCGGTTATCGACGTATTCTTCGATACGAAAGGCCAGGATGCTGAGAAAGTGCTGCCAAAAATTCACGAGGCATTACGCATTGACCGTGGCAACGGTACGGAACTCATTGTCGAGGTGCAGCAGCACATCGGCGAGGACACCGTGCGCTGTGTGGCTATGGACAATACCGACGGACTGCAGCGTGGACTGGAGGCTATCCCTGTTGGCTCACCGATTCTGATGCCTGCAGGTGACCAGATTAAGGGTCGTATGCTGAACGTTATCGGTCAGCCTATCGACGGTATGAAACAGCTTGACATGACGGGTGCTTACCCCATTCACCGTGAGGCGCCCACCTTCGAGGAACTCTCCACAAAGAAAGAGATCCTGGCTACAGGTATCAAGGTCATTGACCTGCTGGAGCCTTACATGAAGGGTGGTAAAATCGGACTCTTCGGCGGTGCAGGTGTAGGTAAGACGGTGCTCATCATGGAGCTCATCAACAACATTGCCAAGGGACATAACGGTTTCTCCGTCTTCGCTGGAGTGGGAGAGCGTACCCGTGAGGGTAACGACCTCATCCGCGAAATGCTGGAGTCAGGCGTTATCCGCTACGGTGAGAAGTTCCGCCAGGCAATGGAGGAGGGCAAGTGGGACCTGAGTCTCGTTGACCCCGAGGAGCTGAAGAAGAGTCAGGCTACACTGGTGTATGGCCAGATGAACGAGCCACCTGGTGCACGTGCCAGCGTTGCCCTGTCTGGTCTGACCGTTGCCGAGAGCTTCCGTGACGGAGGCGGTAAGGACGGTGCAGCAGCCGACATCCTGTTCTTCATTGACAACATCTTCCGTTTCACGCAGGCCGGTTCTGAGGTGTCAGCCCTGCTGGGTCGTATGCCGTCAGCCGTAGGTTACCAGCCGACGCTGGCTTCGGAAATGGGTACCATGCAGGAGCGAATCACTTCGACGAAGAAAGGATCTATCACGTCGGTACAGGCCGTCTATGTGCCTGCCGATGACTTGACCGACCCTGCTCCCGCCAC
>JAILHP010000127.1 GCA_024695705.1 Prevotella sp.
GACGGAGACCTTCTACGACTCCCTGAAGGAGCAGATGGGGCTGTTGGAACTCAGCGACACCGAAGCCGACATCATGGAATACCTGATAGGTTCGCTCGATGATGACGGTCTGCTGCGCAAAAGCACCGACAACCTCTGCGATGAACTGGCCATTTACCATAACATTTACACCACCCACGAAGAAATTGAACGAGTGCTGGACCATCTGCAGCACTTCGACCCTGCAGGCATCGGAGCCCGTACCCTTCAGGAATGTCTGCTGCTGCAAATCAAGAGGCGCGACCCGTCAGTTCTCCGTGACCTCATGGAGAAAGTCGTCACCCAGTATTTTGACGACTTTACCAAGAAACACTGGCAGAAGATACAGCACGCCTTAGGACTGACCGAACTGCAGGGAGAAACGCTCATGGCCGAACTGCGCAAGCTGAACCCCAAGCCCGGCGCCTCCATGGGTGAGAGCGTAGGACGTTCGCTGCAACAGATAACCCCCGACTTCATTGTCGATACGCAGGACGATGGTACCGTGACCTTCCACCTCAACCATGGTGAACTGCCCGAGTTGCAGGTGTCACGGTCGTTTGCCGACACGCTGAAGGAGTACAAGAACAACCGCGACCACATGAGCCGCCAGTTGAAGGAGGCCCTGCTCTATACGAAGAAGAAGGTGGATGCTGCCCAGAACTTCATTGATGCCGTCCGTACCCGACAGCACACGCTGACGGTGACCATGGATGCCATCATCCAGATACAGAAACGCTTTTTCCAAGACGGTGACGAGGCCTCGCTGCGCCCCATGCGTCTGCTGGACGTAGGACAGCGTACGGGACTGGACCTGAGCACCATTTCGCGTGTCAGCAACTCCAAGTATGCCCAGACACGCTGGGGAACCTTCCCGCTTCGCTTTTTCTTCAGCGACGGTTATGTGACGGAGAGCGGCGAAGAACTATCCACACGCCGTATCAAGGTGGCCCTCCGCGACATTGTGGAGAGCGAAGACCGGCATCAACCCCTCAGCGACGATGCCCTGAAGGAAGAACTGGCACGACAGGGCTTCCCCATTGCCCGACGTACCGTAGCCAAGTACCGTGAGCAGTTAGGTATTCCCATTGCAAGGTTAAGGAAAATATGACAAGAGAGAAACAAATCATTTTAGGGGCACGCATCGTGAGCTTGGTGTTCACGCCGTTCTACCTGCCGTTAGTGGGCTTGCTGGCCTTGTTCCTGCTCAGCTACCTGAGTCTGTACCCATGGGGATTCAAGCTCAAGGTCATTGCGCTTGTCTTCCTGTTTACCGTTCTGCTGCCCACCTTCCTCATCCGACTGTACCGTCGCTATCAGGGATGGACCCTCATTGAACTGGGACAGAAGGAGCGCCGCGTAGTGCCCTACGTCATTTCCATACTCTGCTACTTTGCCTGCGTCTGGCTCATGGACCAACAGCACATCCCCCACTTCATGGCGGGCATCGTCATTGCGGCACTCGCCGTGCAGATTGTCTGTGCCCTCATCAACCTGTTCTGGAAAATCTCCACCCACACGGCAGCCGTCGGAGGCTTTGCCGGAGCCTTGTTTGTCTTTGCCGAGGTCTTCGCCTTTAATCCCGTGTGGTGGTTCTGCCTGTTGTTTGTCGTTGCCGGACTATTAGGCACCAGCCGCATGATTCTGCGTCAGCATACGTTGTCACAGGTAGTGGGCGGATTCTTCGTCGGCTGCATCTGCTCTGCAGTTGCACTGCTGTTTTTGTAGCTTTGAGCATTGAGCTTTGAACTTTGAAAGGATATAAATAGAAAAACGAAAATAATAGTGATGAAACCAAAAGTTAGTATAATCATGGGCAGTACCAGTGACCTGCCCGTCATGGAGAAAGCCTGCAAGCTGCTCGACGAGCTGCAGGTACCGTTTGAAGTCAGCGCACTCTCAGCTCATCGTACTCCCAGCGAAGTGGAAGGCTTTGCCAAGAATGCCGCCCCGCGCGGCGTCAAAGTCATCATTGCTGCTGCCGGAATGGCCGCCGCCCTTCCCGGAGTCATTGCCGCCAACACCACCCTGCCCGTCATCGGCGTACCCATCAAGGGCATGCTCGACGGACTCGATGCCATGCTCTCCATCATCCAGATGCCGCCGGGCATCCCCGTAGCTACCGTTGGAGTGAACGGTGCCCAGAACGCCGCCATCCTGGCCGTTGAGATGCTAGCCCTCCACGATGAGGAGCTGGCCGTCCGCCTCCGTGACTATAAGGAGAACCTGCGGAAGAAGGTGGAAAAAGCCAATCAGGAGTTGGCAGAACTGAAATATACCTTTAAGGTATGAATAGTCAATTGTCCAATAGCAAAATAGTCACATAGTCCAATGAAAAGGCGAATTAGTACAGAAGTCCGTGTGGGCAACTTGCGGCTTGGTGGCAACAACCCCATCCGCATTCAGTCCATGGCAACCGTCGATACCAACGATACCGAGGGCTGCGTCAGTCAGGCCAAGCGTATCATTGATGCCGGCGGTGAACTGGTACGTTTCACCACACAGGGCACCCGCGAGGCAGAGAACATGAAGAACATCTCCGCCCGTCTGAAGGCCGACGGATATACGCAGCCCCTGGTGGCCGACGTACACTTCACCGCCCATACCGCCGACGTGGCAGCCCTGTATTGTGAGAAGGTACGCATCAACCCTGGCAACTACGTTGACCCTGGCCGTACGTTCAAGCACCTGGATTATACCGACGAGGAGTATGCTGCCGAGTTGCAGAAGATTAAGGCGAAGCTCGTACCCTTCATCAATATATGTAAGGAGCACCATACCGCCGTGCGCATCGGCGTGAACCACGGCTCGCTCTCCGACCGTATCATGTCCCGCTATGGCGACACGCCCGAAGGCATCGTGGAGAGCTGCATGGAGTTTCTGCGCATCTTCCGCCGCGAGCAGTTCAATGACGTGGTTATCAGCATCAAGGCCTCCAACACTGTGGTCATGGTGCAGACCGTGCGCCTGCTCGTCAAGACGATGGATGCTGAGGACATGCACTATCCCTTGCACCTCGGAGTGACCGAAGCCGGCGAGGGCGAGGACGGCCGCATCAAGTCAGCCGTTGGCATCGGTGCCCTGCTCACCGAGGGCATTGGTGACACCATCCGCGTCTCGCTCAGCGAGGAGCCGGAGGCCGAGATTCCCGTTGCCCGTAAGCTGGTGGAGCTCATCCCCGAATGCACGCGTCTGCGTGCCGAGGCTGAAAGCCTCACCCCCAGCCCCTCTCCAAAAGGAGAGGTGAGTACTGAGGCAGCTTGGATAAAGGGCGATACCCTCCATCTTACCCTCACTCTTCCGGTTGAACAGGAGTGTGCTTCGCGGTTTTGCCGCGAAGATTGGGAAACCCTCCAGCTCAAGGCCGCCATGGCCGTGGGAGCTCTGCTGATTGACCGCAAGGCAACGAAACTGATTATTCGCAATAATTGTTATGAAGAGTCCCGTCTTGTCGAACTTGCCGATGCCATACTCCAGGCAGCCCGCATCAAGTTCACCAAGACAGAGTACATCTCATGCCCGGGCTGCGGACGCACCCTCTATAACCTGCAGGACACCATAGCCCGCATCAAGGCGGCCACCCGTCATCTGGCAGGCCTGAAGATTGGCATCATGGGCTGCATCGTCAACGGACCGGGTGAGATGGCTGATGCTGACTACGGCTACGTGGGTGCCGGACGCGGAAAGATTTCCCTCTACCGCGGCAAGGAATGCGTGCTGAAGAACATTCCCGAGGAAGAGGCCGTAGATCGGTTGCTGGAACTCATTGCCAGTGACAAGGGATAATTCCTATAAAAAAATTTTCCTCTTAAAAGTAAGGTGTTTATGGAATCTATTATGTTTTTAGGTTTCGGACTGGATGCCTGGATTACCATCGCTACGGTGCTGGGCATGTTCACAATACTGTTGTTTACCAAGTGGCGCAGCGACCTGGTGTTCCTCGGAGCCATCGGCGTGCTCTACGTCACGGGAGTGCTCGATGCGAAAGATGCCTTTTCAGGCTTCAGCAGCACGTCGGTCATCACCGTCGGCGTGCTGTTCGTGGTCGTTGCAGGCCTGACGCATACCGGCGTGCTGCAATGGATTGTAAGGCATCTGCTCGGTACGCCAAACAGTTACACCAAGGCAGTGACGCGACTGATGCTGCCCGTGGCCGTGCTCAGTTCGTTTCTCAGCAATACGACGGTGGTGACGCTCTTCGTGGGCATTGTCAAAATGTGGGCCAGAAAGCTTGGTGTGTCGCCCTCGAAACTGCTCATCCCCCTCAGCTATGCCTCGGGCATGGGTGGTGTATGTACCATTATCGGTACACCGCCGAACCTCATCATCAGCGGGCTCTACGAGGAGAAGACGGGCGAGGCCATGAACATCCTAACCACCACCATCCCCGGATTGTTCTGTCTGGCCGTCGGCGTGCTGTCGGTCATTGCCATGCGCCGTCTGCTGCCCGACCGCAAGGCGCCTGAGAGTGCCTTCGAATCAACGGGCGACTTCACCGTGGAGCTACTGGTTCCGTCAGACAATCCTTATATCGGCAAGACGCTGGGCGAAGCCGGTTTCTTCCACATCAGCGGCGGCAGCCTCATCAAGATGTATCACTTCGACAATATCCCGTTGCCCATCACGGAGGACGAGCCCATCATGGGTGGCGACCATCTGGTCTATGCCGGACAGATAGACGAAATTCTTGATATGGCGAAGAGCCACCAGCTGGTGAGCGCCGACCACCATGTCTTTTCCATCAACGAGATTGACTCAAACCGCCCGTTGCGCACGGCCTACGTTGATTTCGGCAGCCATCTGATAGGCACGACCATCGGCGGCAGTACCTTGGAGAAGGACAACAATGTGATACTGGCGGCTGTGGCACGGCGCGGTGAGCGTATCAACGAGGCACCACGAAAAGTAGTGCTGCAGGCTGGAGACACGCTGCTGCTGGTATGCCCGAAGTACCTCAACACGGAAACCTCGCCACTGAGGCACGACCTCCACTTCTTTGATTCCGACGACGTGCCCAACATTGGACGCGGCACGCTCGTCTCCACCACCATCATGATTGCCATGGTGGCGCTCTCGGCCTTAGGCATTTTGCCATTGCTGCAGTGTGCCTTCCTGGCTGCTGCCGCCATGCTCATCTGCCGCTGCTGCAATATTCAACAGGCCATGCGGGCC
>JAILHP010000141.1 GCA_024695705.1 Prevotella sp.
GTCGCGTACGGTACCATCGTTCTCTATCTTGCCAAGATAGCGATTTGAACGGTCACGTACCGTACCATCACGCTCTACCTTACCGACATAGGCATTCGAACGGTTGCGTACTGAGCCATCACTCTCAATCTTTCCTACATAGGCATTGGAACGGTCACGAATGCTTCCGTCACGTTCAATCTTTCCCACATAGGCATTGCTGCCGTTTCGCATCTCCTGTGCCTTCACATTGGTGACGTACAGCAGACTACTTACCACGGTCAACAGAAAAATACGGATTACCAAACTCTTTTTCATCTTCTAATCTTCTATTAATCTTTAATCTTTTTTCTTTATTCTCCTCAGATTCTCTCCACCTGCTTGACACCCTTGACAGTACGCAGTTTCTTCATGAGCGACTCCATGTGTGACGTGTCGTCGAGCATGACGACAAGGTTGCCACTGAAGAGTCCGTCGTGAGAGTCGATGTTGATGCTGCGCAGCACCAGACGCTCGTCTTTCGAGATGATGCTGGTGAGGTTATTGACAATGCCGATGTCGTCGTTGCCAACCACACGCAGGGTGATGGAATACATGGACGCTCCTTTCCCACTCCACTTGGCCTTGACAATGCGATAGCCGAAACGCTTGCGCAGCTCAGGAGCATTAGGACAGTCGGTACGGTGTATCTTGATGCCGCCACCAGCTGTTACAAAGCCAAAGACCGGGTCGCCATAGATGGGATGACAGCACTTGGACAACTGGAAGTCAATGCCCTTCAGGTTCTGGTCAATGACAAGCACGTCATTCTGGTTGAGTGTGGAGGATGGAGCATTGAGGGTGGAGTCAAACTGGAAGTCAGCTGCTGAACGTGCCACATTGTCACCCGTGATGGCTGACTCACGCTGTTTCTCCTCGATGTACTTGTCTGCCACGTAGTTGAGATCCAGATGACCTGTGGCTATCTGGCGGTAGAACTCACTGGCCTCCTTGAAGCCCAGACGCTTCATGAGGTGCATGAGCACGGGTTCCTCCATCTCTATCTTGCGGTTCTTGAACTTACGCTCCAAAGACTCCTTGGCAAAGAGGCCTTCCGCCTGCTGCGTCTCACGCAGCGCCAGACGGATCTTCGACTTGGCACGGCTGGTCTTGACAATGTTCACCCACTCCTGCTTCGGCTTCTGGTTGGTCTGCGTCATGATTTCCACCTGGTCACCACTCTGCAGCTCATGGCGGATGGTGACTACCTTATTATTAATGCGCGCGCCCACGCATTGGTTGCCAATCTTGGAGTGGATGTGATAGGCAAAGTCGAGCACCGTGGCTCCTTTGGGGAACTTATAAAGGTCACCCTTCGGCGTGAAGACAAACACCTCGTCCTCGTAGAGCTCCATCTTGAACTGGTCCATGGCTTCCATGCCTGAGCTGTTCTCCAGCATGCTACGGATGCCATTGAGCCATTCGTCAAGACTGCCCTCACTCTTCACGCCCTTGTAACGCCAATGGGCAGCCACACCACGCTCAGCTATCTCGTCCATGCGCTCGGAGCGTATCTGTATCTCCACCCATTTCTGTTCAGGTCCCAAGACGGTGATATGCAGACTCTCGTAACCGTTGGACTTGGGTACGGAGAGCCAGTCACGCAGACGCTTGGGATTGGGCTGGTACATGTCAGTGACGATAGAATAAGCCTGCCAGCACTGCATCACCTCACGCGAGTGGGCTTTCGCATCGACAGACTCCTGAGTGTCATCACTTTCCAGGATGATACGGATGGCAAAGAGGTCATAGACGCCCTCAAAGGGACACTTCTGCTTCTTCATCTTCTGCCAGATGGAGTGGATGGACTTGGTGCGCCCTTTGATGTGGAAGTGCAGACCAGCAGCCTTCAGTTTCTGCTCGATGGGTCCGATGAAGCTGGCAATATAGGCATCACGGCTCTGCTTGGTAGCGTTGAGCTTCTCACGGATGTGGTAGTAGGCGTCGTGCTCCAAGTATTTCATGCTAAGGTCCTCGAGCTCACTCTTCAACTGATAGAGTCCCAGCTTATGGGCTAAAGGCGCATAGAGCCACGCAGCCTCCTCAGAGACACGGCGACGTGCCTCATCATCAACGACGTTGCGTATCTGACGCATCAGACTGACACGGTCGGCAATCATAATCAGGATGACACGCATGTCCTCAGCAAACGACAGCAGCAGGTTGCGGAAGTTCTCACTCTCGACAACAGGGTTCTTACTGTAAAGTCGCTGGATACGTTCCAGACCATGAAGGATACGTGCCACGGAAGGACCATGGTCGTGCTCCACCTGTTCCAGCGTTACCAGCTGCTCCTCCAGCATGGGGCGTAACAGAACTGCCAGTACGGAATCATGACCTAGGCCTATCTCATCGACAACCACCTGCGCAGTGGCAAGGCTCTTATCGATGGGAAGAAGACCGAAAATGTCACGACCGGTCAACTGTGCCCTAGCGGATTCCACCATGGCACGCTCCTCAGTCGTCAACGCTAATCTGTCTAACATTTCTTCTATATTGCAATTTCTGTGTGCAAAGGTAATGAAAAAGGTAAAAAAGTAAAAAGGTAAAAAGGTAAAAAAAGTGAAAAGGTGAAAAAACTCCTAACTCCTAACACCAAACTCCTAACTTTTTATTACCTTTGCAACATTGAATCAATTTACTAATAACATCCTAATATTATGCTTAACGAAAAGGACTTAAAACAAATCGCACAAAAAGGAATCAGTGAGGAAAAACTCAACAACCAGTTGGAACAGTTCAAGACGGGATTCCCGTTCCTGCGCTTAGAGGCTGCCGCTGCCGTTGGACGGGGTATCACCTCGCCTGACGAGATTCTGCGTCAACAGTACATTGATGCCTGGGACAAGTACAAGGCCGAGGGCAAGAAGGTGGTGAAGTTCGTACCTGCCTCGGGTGCCGCCAGCCGCATGTTCAAGGACATGTTTGCCTTTGTCGATGCCGACTACGACGTGCCCACGACGCCGTTTGAGAAACAGTATTTCGAGAACATCAGGAAGTTTGCGTTCTACGACGCGCTGGATGCCGTTTGCCTGAAGAACGAGGGCAAGGGCATCGACGCCCTGATAGCCGAGGGCAACTACAAGGCCGTTGCTGCGCAGATGCTGAAGGCTGAAGGCCTGAACTACGGTCAGCTGCCGAAGGGCCTGCTCCTGTTCCATAACTACCCCGAAGGCCCGCGCACGCCGATGGAGGAGCACCTGGTGGAGGGCGCGCTCTATGCCGCATCCAACGGAGAGGCGCACGTTCACTTCACCGTGAGCCACGAGCACATGGAGCTCTTCAAGGCCAAGGTGGCAGAGAAGGCCGACGGCTATGCCGCCAAGTACGGCATCAAGTACGACATCACGTTCTCGGAGCAGAAACCTTCGACGGACACCGTTGCCGCCAATGCCGACAACACCCCGTTCCGCAACGACGACGGCAGCCTGCTGTTCCGTCCGGGCGGACACGGTGCGCTGATTGAGAACCTGAATGAGATTGATGCTGACGTCATCTTCGTGAAGAACATCGACAACGTGGTGCCCGACCGCCTGAAGGAAGATACCATAGAGTGGAAGCAGGTGATTGCCGGCGTGCTGGTGACGCTGCAGAAGAAGGCCTTTGACTACCTGCACCTACTGGATACTGGCTCCTATACCCACGAGCAGATTGAGGAGATGATTCGCTTCGTACAACATGACCTCTGCTGCCGCAAGGCTGACATCAAGGAGCTGGAGGATGCCGACCTCGTCATCTACCTGCGCAAGAAGCTGAACCGCCCGATGCGCGTCTGCGGCGTGGTAAAGAATGCTGGAGAGCCTGGCGGCGGTCCGTTCCTCACATATAACCAGGACGGTACGGTAAGCCTGCAGATTCTGGAGTCAAGCCAGATTGACAAGTCGAACGAGGAGTACGTGGAGATGTTCAAGCGCGGCACACACTTTAACCCCGTTGACCTCGTCTGCGCCGTGAAGGATTACAAGGGCAACGCCTTCAATCTGCCCGACTACGTGGACAAGACCACAGGTTTCATCTCTTCTAAATCGAAGAGCGGCAAGGAGTTGAAAGCCTTAGAGTTACCAGGACTATGGAATGGCGCCATGAGCGACTGGTCAACCATCTTCGTTGAGGTTCCTCTCTCGACGTTCAACCCCGTGAAGACCGTCAACGACCTGCTGCGCGAACAGCACCAGTAAAGTCTTTCTAGGGAGGAAAGAAGTGAAGGAGAGAAGTAGTATATGAAAGTGGAGAGAAGGTGCCGGAAGTAACGGCACCTTTTCTTTTGCACGCTTTTTGCTGCTAAAAAATGAAAAAAAGTTGAACTTTCGTCGTTGTAACTGCCATTATTTTATTACTTTTGCACCTTGAAAGTAAAAAAAGTAAATAAAGAAGGAAAATCAGACACTAGTATATTATGGTAAAAATCTCCAAAGAGGCCGCCCTCGAGTATCATGAAAGCGGACGGCCAGGCAAAATCGAAGTAAAGCCCACAAAAGCTTATCGTACACAAACAGACCTCTCGCTCGCCTACTCTCCCGGTGTGGCCTACCCCTGTCTGGAAATTCAGGAAAACCCCGACGACGCCTACCGTTACACCGACAAGGGTAACCTGGTAGCCGTCATCTCCAACGGTACGGCAGTTCTCGGACTGGGCGACATCGGCGCCATGAGCGGCAAGCCCGTCATGGAAGGCAAGGGACTCCTGTTCAAGATATATGGCGGCATCGACGTGTTCGACATTGAGGTGAACGAGAAAGACCCCGAGAAGTTCTGCGAGGCAGTAGAGAAGATTGCCCCGACCTTTGGAGGCATCAACCTGGAGGACATCAAGGCACCCGAGTGCTTCTATATTGAGGAGCGTCTGAAGCGCACGCTCGACATCCCCGTCATGCACGACGACCAGCACGGAACGGCCATTATCTCGGCTGCCGGTCTGAAGAACGCCCTCGAGGTTATCGGCAAGGACATCAAGAAGGTACGCCTTGTGGTGAACGGTGCAGGTGCTGCCGCCATCTCGTGTACGAAGCTCTACATGGCGCTGGGCGTGCAGAAGGAGAACATCCTCATGCTCGACTCGAAGGGCGTCATCAGCAGCGACCGCGAGGGACTGAACGAGCAGAAGAAGTTTTTTGCCACCGACCGCCGCGACGTGCACACACTGGCAGAGGCCGTCAATGGTGCCGACGTTTTCGTTGGCTTGTCGAAGGGCAACGTGCTGACCAAGGAAATGGTACGCTCGATGGCCAACGACCCCATCATCTTCGCACTCGCCAACCCCGTTCCCGAGATTTCCTACGAGGACGCTATGGATGCCCGTCCCGACGTGCTCATGTCAACCGGACGTACCGACTATCCCAACCAGATCAACAACGTCATTGGCTTCCCCTACATCTTCCGCGGAGCACTCGACGTTCATGCTACGGCCATCAACGAAGAGATGAAAATGGCTGCCGTACACGCCATTGCCGACCTCGCCAAGCAGCCCGTTCCCGACGTGGTGAACGACGTCTATAAGGTGAACAACCTGAAGTTCGGCCGCGAATACTTCATTCCGAAGCCCGTTGACCCCCGACTCATCTCTGAGGTCAGCGCCGCCGTTGCCAAGGCCGCCATCGAGAGCGGAGTAGCCCGCAAGGAAATTACCAACTGGGAAGAGTACAAGAACTCGCTCAGCGTACTGCTCGGCCAGGAAACGAAGCTGACGCAGAAGCTCTATGCCACAGCATCGGCTCATCCCCAGCGCGTGGTGTTTGCAGAGGGTATCCACCCCACCATGCTCAAGGCTGCCGTTCAGGCTAAGGCCGAGGGTATCTGCCAGCCCATCTTGCTGGGTAACGACGAGGTGATAGCTAAGCTCGCCAAACAGCTCGACCTGAGCCTGGAGGGCATCGAGATTGTCAACCTGCGCCATCCTGACGAGCAGGAGCGTCGTGAGCGTTATGCCCGCATCCTGACCGAGAAACGTGCCCGCGACGGCTACACCTACCAGGAGGCCAACGACAAGATGTTCGAGCGCAACTACTTCGGCATGATGATGGTGGAGACGGGCGAGGCCGACGCTTTCATCACCGGTCTCTACACCAAGTATTCAAACACCATCAAGGTGGTCAACGAGGTCATCGGCATCCGCAAGGAGTTCACCCACTTCGCTGCCATGCATATCATCAACTCGCAGAAGGGAACATTCTATATTGCCGACACGCTGGTCAACGAGAATCCCGATACCGAGGCACTCGTCGATATCGCCAAGCTAGCAGCTACCAGCGTTCGCTTCTTCAACGAGAAGCCGGTGGTGGCCATGATTAGCCACTCGAACTTCGGCAGCAACACCAGCGGCGGAGCCTTGAAGGTTCGTCATGCCGTTGAGCGTCTGCACGAGCTGTACCCCGACATCCCTATCGACGGAGAGATGCAGGTGACGTTTGCCCTCGACAACGAGCTGCGCGACGAGCAGTATCCGTTTACCCGCCTGAAGGACAAGACGGTGAATACCATCGTCTTCCCCAACCTCACCTCGGCACGCTCCAGCTACAAGATGCTGCAGATGCTCAACAGCGACGTGGAGATTATCGGCCCCATCCAGGTAGGTCTGAACAAGCCCATCCACTTCATCGACTTTGGTGCTTCCGTCCGCGACGTGGTGAACATTACGGCTATTGCCGTCATCGATGCCTACGTCAACAAGATCAAGCAAGCCATGACGAAGTAAGGTAAATAAGTAAAAAGGTAAATAAGCAAGATAATGAAAGTATTGAAATTCGGCGGCACCTCTGTAGGCAGCGTGGAGAGCATTCTCAGCCTGAAGCGGATTGTGGAGGACGAAGCCAGCCAAGGTCAGGTCATCGTCGTAGTAAGTGCCCTCGGCGGCATTACTGACAAGCTCATTGCCACTTCCAAGATGGCACAACAAGGCGACGAGCAATGGGAACAGGAATACGACGCCATAGTACGCCGCCACCACAAGATGATAGAGAGCGTCATACTCGACCCGCTGGAGAAAGTTCAGCTACTGGGACACGTCAACCCCCTGCTTGAACAGCTGCGTTCCATCTATACCGGCGTATATCTCATTCACGACCTGAGCGAGAAGACGCTGGCAGCCATTGTCAGCTACGGCGAGCGCCTGAGCTCACATATCGTTGCGTCGCTCATCGATGGCGGCACGCGCATGAACGCCCGGAACTTCATCAAGACCGAGCGCAAGAACGGCAAGCAGTCGCTCGACGCAGAACTGACCTACCGCCTGGTGCGCGAAGCATTCAGTCATGTCAGTTGCGTTGACAGCGCAACAAAAGGAACCGTTATGGTCGTTCCCGGCTTCATCAGCAAGGACCACGACTCCGGCGAGACGACAAACCTCGGACGTGGCGGCTCTGACTATACCGCCAGCATCATTGCCGCAGCACTCGATGCTGACGTGCTCGAGATATGGACCGATGTAGATGGCTTCATGACGGCCGACCCGCGCGTCATCCATTCCGCCTATACCATCAACGAACTCTCTTACGTGGAGGCAATGGAGCTCTGCAACTTTGGAGCGAAGGTCATCTATCCGCCGACCATCTATCCCGTCTGCGTCAAGAATATCCCCATACGCGTCAAGAACACGTTCAACCCCGAACATCCGGGCACTCTCATCAAGGACAAGATTAATGACGACCAGAAGCCCATCAAGGGTATCTCCTCCATCAACGGCACCACGCTGATTACCGTTACCGGTCTGTCGATGGTGGGTGTCATTGGTGTCAACCGCCGCATCTTCACAGTTCTGGCCGACAACGGTATCTCAGTATTCATGGTCAGCCAGGCATCGTCAGAGAACTCCACCTCCATCGGTGTGCGCGACGAGGACGCCCCGGCAGCCGTAGAGGTGCTCAACGAGGAGTTCAGCAAGGAAATCCAGACTGGAGCCATGTTCCCCATGCATGCCGAAAGCGGACTGGCCACCATCGCCATCGTGGGTGAGAACATGAAGCACACTCCAGGTATTGCCGGTAAGCTGTTCGGAACTCTCGGACGTAGCGGTATCTCGGTTATTGCCTGTGCCCAGGGTGCCTCCGAGACCAACATCTCGTTTGTTGTCAACAGCAAGTTCCTGCGCAAGTCGCTCAATGTGCTGCACGACTCGTTCTTCCTCTCCGAATACAAGGTGCTCAACCTCTTCATCTGCGGCGTCGGAACCGTAGGCGGCATGCTTATCGAGCAGATACGCTCTCAGTACGAGGAACTGAAGGAGCGCTCACGCCTGAAACTCAACGTGGTAGGTATCGCCTCGTCGAAGAACGCCATCTTCTCACGCGACGGCATCGACCTGGAAAACTATCGTGAGTTGTTGAGTAAGTCAGAGTCCAGTTCACCGGAGAAGCTGCGTGAAGGTGTACTCAACATGAACATCTTCAACTCCGTCTTCGTTGACTGTACCGCCTCAAAGGAGGTGGCTGCCCTCTACCAGTCGTTCCTCGAGCATAACGTCAGCGTGGTGGCTGCCAACAAGATTGCCGCCTCCAGCAACTACGACAACTATATGCGTCTGAAGCAGACGGCATTGGCACGTGGTGTCATCTTCCGTTTCGAGACCAATGTAGGTGCTGGTCTGCCCATCATCGGCACCATCAACGACCTGCGCAACTCGGGCGACCGCATCCTGAAGATTGAGGCCGTTCTGTCGGGTACGCTCAATTTCATCTTCAACGAGATAAGCGCCTCCGTACCGTTCTCCGAGACTGTCCGTCGTGCCAAGGAGCAAGGATACAGCGAGCCTGACCCACGCATCGACCTCAGCGGTACCGATGTCATCCGCAAGCTCGTCATCCTTACCCGTGAGGCTGGCTATAAGGTAGAGCATGCCGACGTGGAGAAGCATCTCTTCGTGCCCGAATCTTACTTCCAGGGGTCGCTTGATGAGTTCTGGGAGAATCTGCCAAAGCTCGATGCCGACTTCGAGGCCAAGCGTAAGGTGCTGGAGTCTGAAGGTAAACGCTGGCGCTTCGTAGCCAAGATGGAGGGCGGCAAGACACAAGTAGCACTGCAGGCCGTCGATGCCTCGCATCCGTTCTACAATCTTGCAGGTTCCAACAACATCGTGCTGCTCACCACCGAGCGTTACAAGGAGTACCCCATGCAGATTCAAGGTTATGGTGCCGGCGCAGGTGTAACGGCTGCCGGTGTCTTCGCCAACATCATGAGTATAGCTAACATATAAGCCCAATAAGCCTAATAATGCTAATTAGCCCCATAAGGCTTATAACATCAAAGACAATGAAGCACATCATTATACTTGGCGACGGAATGGCCGACCACTCAGTGGAACGCCTGGGTGGAAAGACTCCGCTGCAATATGCCGACAAGCCCATGATGGACCGGCTGGCACGTGAGGGACGCTGTGGCCGTCTGGTCACGGTGCCCGAAGGATTCCCCCCGGGTTCTGAAGTTGCCAATACCGCCATCCTTGGCTATGACCTCAACAAGGTATATGAAGGCCGAGGCCCCTTGGAGGCCGCCAGCATCGGCTATGACATGGCTGACGACGACTTCGCCATCCGCTGCAACATCATCACCATTGAGGATGGCAAGATTATCACCCACAACGGAGGAAACCTTGAGACCGACGATGCCCGCGTGCTCATAGACTACCTCAACGAGACGCTGGCCAAGCCCGTCAACGAGCGTGAGGGCTGCGAGCGCGTGAAGTTCATCTGCGGCATTCAGTACCGTCATCTCCTTGTCATCAAGGGTGGCAATAAGCACATCGACTGCGCGCCACCCCATGACCATCCGAACGAGGAGTGGCGCCCCTTACTTGTACAGCCAGAAAGTGTGGCTAGTGGTTTTGCTGCAGACAACCGTCTCTCTCCCCAACAGACCGCCGACCTGATTAACGAGCTCATCCTGCGTTCACAGGAACTGCTTCCCCAGCATCCCTATAACATCGAGAAGGCCCGTCACGGCGAACGACAAGCCAACAGCATCTGGCCTTGGAGCGGCGGATACCGTCCTTCCATGCAGACGCTCATGCAGCAATATTCTGAGATTAAGAATGGCAGCGTCATTTCTGCTGTTGACCTCATTCAGGGCATCGGGCGCTATGCTGGCCTGAAGATTATCAAGGTACCCGGGGCCACTGGTCTTGCCAACACCAACTACGAGGGCAAGGCTCAGGCAGCCATCGATGCCCTACAGAAAGACGACTTCGTCTTCGTCCATGTAGAGGCTACTGACGAGGCTGGTCATGACGGCGACCTCGACCTGAAGCTACGTGCCATTAACTACCTCGACCAGCGACTGATACGCCCTATTATCGAAGCGACAGAAAAGATGGACGAACCCGTCTGCGTGGCTATACTGCCGGACCACCCTACTCCCGTTGAACTACGCATCCACATCAACGAACCCGTGCCGTTCATCATCTGGCATAAAGGCATCACCCCCGACGACGTGCAACAATATGATGAAGTGAGTTGTGTCAGTGGTTCATACGGACTGCTGAAACTTGATGAGTTTATGAAGACGCTGATATTTACAGGAAGTGAACATACTTACGAAATACATGCCGAGTAACGAATGATTACATGGCGAGTAAAGCAACGTTACATAGCGAGTAAAAGTGAATTTGAAAAAAATAAGATATGAAATACTATAGTACGAACGGGAATGCACCCGTAGCTGATTTACGAAAGGCCGTTGTCAAAGGACTGGCCGAAGACCGTGGACTCTACATGCCGGAGCGCATCAAGACGCTGCCGAAGGAGTTTTTCGACAACATGAAGGACATGAGTTTCCAGGAAATTGCTTATACGGTGGCCGACGCCTTCTTCGGCGAGGACGTGGAAGCCAACGTTCTGCGACAGATAGTCTATGACACGCTGGCGTTCGATTGCCCCGTGGTGAAGGTCGAAGAGAACATCTACGCGCTGGAACTGTTCCACGGCCCTACCCTTGCCTTCAAGGACGTGGGTGCACGGTTCATGGCAAGAATGCTGGCTTCGCAAAATCCCTCCGAGGGAGGGGAGATGGTGAACGTGCTGGTGGCTACCAGCGGCGACACGGGTTCTGCCGTTGCCAACGGATTCCTGGGTGTGGAGGGCATTCATGTGTATGTGCTCTACCCCAATGGCAAGGTGAGCCACATTCAGGAGAGCCAGTTTACGACGCTGGGACGAAACATTACCGCCATTGAGGTGGACGGTGTGTTTGACGACTGTCAGCGGCTGGTGAAGTCGGCCTTCATGGACGAGGAGCTGAACCGCCACATGCGCCTCACGTCGGCCAACTCAATCAACGTGGCACGTTTCCTCCCGCAGGCGTTCTACTATTTTAACGCCGTAGCAAGATTAATAGAGAATGGAGAATTCGGAATTGAGAATTATGATTACACAGAAGGTTCTAAGAAGGGCATGCAAGCAAATCTTAATTCTCCATTCTCAATACCCAATTCTCAATTAGTAATGTGCGTTCCCAGCGGGAACTTCGGCAATATCTGCTCGGCATTGTTCGGTCACGAGATGGGACTGCCCGTCAGCCGCTTCATTGCTGCCAACAACGCCAACGACGTGTTCTACCAATACCTGCAGACGGGCCAGTACAACCCAAAGGCTTCAGTGCAGACACTGGCAAATGCGATGGACGTCGGTGACCCGTCGAACTTTGCACGTATCATCAACCTCTACAGCCGGAATGGTCAGTTGACGCCAGAAGAGACTCACCGGCGCATCAGCAGCCTCATCAGCGGCTGTACCTATACGGACGAGCAGATTCGCGAAACCATGCGCCAATGCTATGATGACACGGGCTACGTGCTCGATCCGCACGGTGCCTGTGGCTATCGTGCCCTGAAGGAGCAACTGCGCGAGGGTGAGGTCGGCGTGTTCTGTGAGACAGCCCACCCTGCCAAGTTCAAGGAGAAGGTGGACGAGATTCTGGGTACGGACATAGCCATTCCCGAGCGTCTGCAAGCCTTCATGCGCGGTCAAAAGCAGAGCGTGACCATGGGCAAGGAGTTTCAGGTATTTAAGGAATTCCTCTTGAGTTAGGAGTTAGGAATTAGGAGATAGGAATTTTTCGCAGCGAAACGGCAAAGCCGAGCAAGAAGTTAATTGAAGATACATGAAGAATAAAGTCGTAACATTCGGAGAGATACTGCTCCGTTTCTCGAAGCCTGATTGTCTCCGCCTCAGTCAGGGCAATCGTTTCATCGGCAAGTACGGCGGTTCTGAGGCCAACGTGGCCGTAGGACTGGCCATGCAGGGAGATGAGGTGGACTACGTGTCGGCAGTACCCGACAACGACCCTGGACGGGCTGCGCGGCAATCGTTGCAAGAGTTTGGCGTGGGCACCCGTCATATTCTAACCCATGGTAATCGTTTGGGAACCTATTACTTTGAAGAGGCTGCGGGCATGCGTAACTCCCGCGTGGCGTATGACCGTGCAGGTTCGTCGTTCTCACAGCTGGAGCCGGGTATGATAGACTGGCGTGAGGCATTCAAGGATGCTGCCGTGTTCCATTGCTCGGGCATCACTTGTGCCATTTCACGCGGAGCTGCAGAGGCAACATTCGAAGGTGTGCGTATAGCCGACGAGATGGGACTGACTATCTCGTGCGACATCAACTACCGTAAGAACCTGTGGAAATACCCGGGTGCCGACCCTCACGGCATGCTCTGTGAACTGATGAGCTACAGCGACATCATCTTTGGCGACGCCATTGAGTGGTACGTGGTAAGCGGACATCCGCAGGTGCCGTTCACCGCCGTCTCTACCGACTACCAGATGCCGCTGCAAGCCTACCAGGACTGGCTCGACGCCATTCATGAGCAGTTTCCGCGTTGCCGCCGTACACTCATCGGCATACGCAACCAGGTGAGCAGCAACCACCATACCCTGACCGGCGTTCTGCTGGCTGACGAAAAGATGTACCACACGCGCATCATCGACATTCCGCAGATTGTTGACCCCATGGGCGTGGGCGATGCCTTTGCCGCCTCTATGATTCACTCACACCTGCATTGGCCTGACGACAAGCAGCGCTTCCTGGACTACTCGTTGGCAGCAGCAGCCCTGAAGGGCACCATTCCCGGCGACTTCAACCTCTCAACAGAAGATGAAATCGTTGCCGTGATGGAAGGTGATGCCACAACGAAAGCGTTAGGAAGGCATAAGGAGTGAGGAGTGAGAAGTTACGAGTTAGGAGTTAGGAGTTAGGAGTTGTCTTTGTCTTACTGCTTCGAAGAGGAGGATGGCAGCTGAGACGCTGACGTTGAGG
Source organism: Prevotella sp. (assembly GCA_024695705.1). Classification (GTDB taxonomy): domain Bacteria; phylum Bacteroidota; class Bacteroidia; order Bacteroidales; family Bacteroidaceae; genus Prevotella. The sequence goes on from JAILHP010000141.1 coordinate 13,259, forward strand.
GAGTCCATGCGGCCGAGCATGGGGATGCGGATATGGGCATCGGCAGCCTGACGCCAGACATCGGTGAGACCGGTTGACTCGGTACCCATAACGAGGGCAGTAGCCCGACGCATATCCGTATCGTAATAGAGGTTGGAATCCTGTAGCTGGGCAGTAAGAATCTGTATGTTGCGCTGCTTGAGGAAATCAATGCAATCACTTGACGAACAGGCCACTACCGGAACATGGAACACAGCACCGATAGAGGCTCGGATGACGTTGGGATTATAGAGGTCGGTCAGCGGGTCACAGACAATAACGGCATCAGCTTTTGCCGCATCTGCCGAACGCAACACCGCCCCTAAGTTACCGGGTTTCTCCACACTTTCCAACACCATGATGAGCGGATGGTCGGGCAATTGCAGGTCGGCCAATGAAAGCTGACGGCTCCGCACAGTGGCAATGATGCCCTCAGTAGAACCGCGATAGGCAATCTTCTCATAGACCTGAGGGGTGACAAGTGTAGGGTGAATCGTGAAGTGCGAATCATTGGCTCCGGCTGTGGAACCCTGTAGCATAAAGACTTCTTCGACCTCGTAGCCTGCCTCGATGCAATGCATGAGTTCACGCTGGCCCTCTACGACAAAGAGCCCCGATTTGCGACGCTCGGAGGACTTCTGCTGTAAGGCCACCAGGCGCTTTACTTTGGCATTTTGCAGGCTGGTAATAACGTTTTCTTCCATTGCTTTGATGAATTTAAGTGCAAAAATAAGAAATTATTATGAATTATCAATTGCCAATTCTCAAATATTTATTACTTTTGCATGCAAAATTAACATAATGAACGAACATAAGATTATCAGCGACCCTGTTTTCGGGTTTATTAAGATACCTCGTGGACTGTTGTACGACATCGTGCAGCACCCGTTGTTCCAACGTCTGAACCGCATCAACCAGTTAGGGTTGGCCTCGGTGGTCTATCCCAGTGCTAGGCATACGCGGTTCCAGCATTCGTTAGGTGCCTTCTTCCTGATGTCGGAAGCCGTCAAGTCGCTGACAGAGAAGGGAGTCTATATCTTCGACTCAGAGGCAGAGGCCGTTGAAGCCGCCATCCTGATGCACGACATTGGTCACGGGCCGTTCTCCCACGTGCTGGAGAACACGCTCATCAGTGGCATCTCGCATGAAGACATCTCGCTGCTGATGATGGAACAGATCAACCGCGACCTGAACGGACAGCTGAACCTGGCCATCAGCATCTTCAAGGACCTGTATCCCAACAAGATATTCCACCAGCTCATCAGCAGCCAGTTAGACATGGACCGCCTGGACTATCTGCGGCGTGACTCGTTCTACACGGGTGTGACGGAAGGCAACATCGGCTCGGCACGCATCATCAAGATGCTTAACGTGAAGGACGAGCGTCTGGTGGTAGAGGCCAAGGGCATCTACTCCATCGAGAACTTCCTCACCACGCGCCGACTAATGTACTGGCAGGTCTATCTGCACCGTACGGCGGTAGGCTACGAGAAAGTGTTGGTCAACACACTGCGCCGCGCCAAGCTGCTGGTACAGCAGGGACAGAAGTTCTTTGCATCGCCCTCGCTGCAGTATTTCCTGAAGAATGACGTGAATGCCCAGTGGTTTGCCAGCCACGAAGAAGCCCTTCAGATGTACGCCGAGCTTGACGATACCGACATCTGGAGTGCCCTGAAAGCCTGGAAGCACTCGGGCGACCGTATCCTCTCGCTGCTGGCCACCGACATGCTCGACCGCAAGCTGTTCCACGTCGAGGTACGCGAGGAGCCTCCGACAACGGAAGAAACGGATAACATTCGGCATCAGATAGCTGCCGCCTATGACGTTACGGAGGACGAAGCAGACTACCTGCTTTACGTGGCAGAAATCGGCAAGGACATGTATAATCCCGACGATGACAGCATCGGCATTTTGTACAAAGACGGGAGCGTAAAAGACATTTCAGAGGCTTCAGAAATCTTAAATGTGCAACTTCTTTCCAAAAAAATACGAAAATATTACCTTTGTTATCAAAGAATTTAAAAGTTTTTTGTATATTTGCAGCCAATATTTAATAAAACGCATTCAATGGAATTCAAAGCCAAACAAATTGCAGAGCTCATTGGCGGACGTGTCGAAGGCGACGAAAACGCCACCGTCAACACTTTCGCAAAGATTGAAGAAGGAAAGGCAGGTGCCATTTCCTTCCTGTCAAACCCCAAATACACGCACTATATTTACGATACCGATTCAACCATTGTCCTGGTGAACGAGGATGTGGAGCTAGAGCAGCCCGTGAAGGCAACGCTCATCCGTGTGAAGAATGCATACGAATGTGTTGCCAAAATGATGCAGATGTATGCTGCCACCCTGCCAAAGAAGACGGGAATTGACCCACTGGCCTTTGTCTCAAAGACGGCTGAAATTGGCAAGGATGTATATGTAGCTCCGTTTGCCTACATTGGCGATGGCGTAAAGATTGGCGACGGCACAAAGATCTTCCCCCATGTCTGCATTTATGACGGTTGCCGTATCGGCAAAAACGTCACCATACATGCCGGTAGTGTCATCGGTGCCGACGGCTTCGGCTTCGCTCCAGGTCAGGAGGGTTATGACAAAATACCCCAGATAGGCATTGTTATCATTGAGGACAATGTGGAGATAGGTGCCAATACGTGTATTGACCGTTCGACAATGGGTCAGACCATTATCCGTCAGGGTGTGAAGCTGGACAACCTGATTCAGGTGGGCCATAACTGCGAGATTGGTGAGAACACTGTCATGTCGGCACAGGTAGGCATGGCAGGCAGCACAAAGGTAGGCAAATGGTGTATGGTAGGCGGCCAGGCCGGATTCTCTGGACATATCCATGTGGCAGACCGTACCATCGTGGGTGCCCAGTGTGGCGTCATCGGCGACACGAAAGGCGACGGCGAAACGCTCATCGGTTCTCCGCACATGGACACCAAGACCTTCTTCAAGGCCAAGGCGCTCTATAAGAAACTTCCGGACATGTACCGAGAAATAGCTGCATTGCGCCGAGAAATTGAAGAGCTCAAGAAATCGAAAATCGATAATTAGGATTCCAAGCTTGCTCGCCTGAACTCCAATAAGAATAGTAATTAGTGAAGAAATCGAAAATAATACAAGATGAAACAGAAAACTCTGAAAGGCAGTTTTTCGCTCTTCGGCAAGGGACTGCATACGGGACTGAACCTCACGGTAACCTTTAATCCTGCCCCTGAGAACTCCGGCTACAGGATTCAGCGTATTGACTTGGAAGGTGAGCCCATCATTGAGGCCATTGCTGAGAATGTTATTGACACACAACGCGGCACCGTGTTAGGCCGAGGTGACATGCGTATTTCTACTGTGGAGCATGGTCTTTCTGCGCTTTATGCCCTTGGTGTTGATAACTGTCTGATTCAAGTAAACGGTCCAGAATTCCCCATCCTGGACGGCAGTGCCATGCAGTATGTTGAGAAGATCAACGAGATAGGCATTGAGGAGCAGAACGCTCCGAAGGACTACTACGTTATCCGCAAGAAGATTGAGGTGAAAGACGAGAAGAGCGGGTCATGCATTACCCTGCTGCCCGACGAGGAGTTCTCCATTACCGCCATGTGTTCATTTGAGTCGAAGTTCATCAGCAGCCAATTTGCAACACTCGACGACGTGAAGGACTATGCTGCAGAGATTGCTGCTGCGCGTACCTTCGTCTTTGTACGTGACATTGAGCCGCTGCTGCAGGCCAACCTCATCAAGGGCGGTGACTTGGACAACGCCATCGTCATCTACGAGCGTCAGACCACTCAGGAGCGTCTGGACATGCTGGCTGACATGCTGCACGTGGAGCATCGCGACGCCAACGAACTGGGTTACATCCAGCACAAGCCGCTGGTGTGGGACAACGAGTGTACACGGCATAAGCTGCTTGACATCATCGGCGACATGGCGCTCATCGGCAAGCCCATCAAGGGACGCATCATTGCCACCCGTCCCGGTCATACCATCAACAACAAGTTTGCACGACTGGTGCGCAAGGAGATTCGCAAACACGAGATACAGGCCCCCATCTACGACCCCAACGAGGAACCGGTGATGGACGTGAACCGCATCCGTGAGTTACTGCCCCACCGCTACCCCATGCAGTTGGTTGATAAAGTAGTTGCCTTAGGTGCCACGAGCATTGTGGGCATCAAGAATGTCACAAGCAACGAGCCGTTCTTCCAGGGACACTTCCCTGAAGAGCCCGTCATGCCCGGCGTTCTGCAGATTGAGGCCATGGCACAGTGTGGCGGTCTGCTGGTACTGAACACCTTGGAGGAACCTGAACGCTGGTCAACATACTTCATGAAGATTGACGCTGTGAAGTTCCGCCAGAAGGTGGTACCCGGCGACACGCTGATTTTCAAGGTTGACTTGCTGGCACCCGTACGTCACGGCATCTCGTCGATGAAGGGTTACATCTTCGTAGGCGACCATGTAGTGACCGAAGCCTCATTCACAGCTCAGATTGTTAAAAACAAATAGATATGAACCAGATACATCCATTAGCAGTTGTAGATCCCGAAGCCAAGCTCGGCGACGGCAATGTTATCGGTCCCTTCTGTGTGATTGATAAGAATGTTGTCATTGGCGACAATAATACGTTCCTCAACAGCGTGACCATACACTACGGCGCACGCATCGGCAACAACAACGAGTTCTTCCCTGGTGCCAGCATCTCGACGAAGCCCCAGGACCTGAAGTTCCAGGGTGAGGATACCACCTGTGAGATTGGCGACAACAACAGCATCCGTGAGAACGTCACCATCAGCCGTGGCACCGCTTCGAAGGGAAAGACCGTTGTGGGCAACGGCAACCTGCTCATGGAAAACATGCACATCGCCCACGACTGTGTCATTGGTAACGGCTGCATCATCGGCAACTCCACGAAGTTTGCCGGCGAGGTCGTCGTTGATGACTTTGCCATCATCTCGGCTGAGGTGTTGGTTCATCAGTTCAACAACATCGGTGGCTTTGTGATGATTCAGGGCGGCACGCGTACCAGTCAGGACATTCCTCCTTACGTCATTGCCGGCAAGGAGCCCGTTCGCTTTGCAGGCGTAAACCTCATAGGCCTGCGCCGCAGGGGTTTCAGCAACGAGACCATAGAGATGATACATGACGCTTATCGCATTATCTATGCTCAGGGCATCCTGAAGGACGGTATAGCCGAGGCGCGCACCATCTATCCTGACTCAAAGGAAGTGGAGTACATCTGCTCGTTTTTTGAAAAGTCAAAGAGAGGTGTCATACGCTAAGACGCTTATCGTCATCACGGGGCCTACGGCTGTGGGGAAGACCCGGCTTACCATTGAATTAGCCCGTCATTACGGCATTCCTGTCATCAATGCCGACTCTCGGCAGATATACCGTGAACTGCAAATAGGAACCGCTTCGCCAACAGCCGAACAGATGGCTATGGCGGAGCATTTGTTTGTGGGTATCAAGGCTATCGACGAGTACTACAATGCCTCCATGTTCGAAAACGAGGTAATGGACTATCTAGAGCACCACTTCACCACACATCACCTGGCCCTGATGAGCGGCGGCAGCATGATGTATATAGATGCCGTGTGTAACGGCATTGACGACATTCCCACCATCCGCGACGACGTGCGGGATCTGATGAAACGCCGGTTGGCGGAGGAAGGACTGGAAGCGCTCTGCGAGGAGCTGCGGCAGCTGGACCCCGAGCACTACGAGGTGGTTGACAGGAAAAACACGCGCCGAGTGGTTCATGCCTTGGAAATTTGTCACCAGACGGGTGTTACCTACACCTCGCTGCGCAAGCAGCAGAAAAGGGTAAGGCCGTTCCGCATCCTGAAAATCGGACTGAACCGTCCGCGTGAAGAGCTCTACAACCGCATCAACGCCCGCGTGGATGAGATGATGGCACAGGGGCTGCTCGATGAAGCCCGCCCGCTCTACCCCCGACGACAGCTAAACGCCCTGAACACCGTGGGCTACAAGGAGCTATTCCAATATATGGACGGCGTCTGGCCGCTGGAAGAAGCCGTAGAGCGCATCAAGGGCAACACCCGCCGCTATGCCCGCAAACAACTGACATGGTTCAAGAGCGACCCTGAAGTACGCTGGTTTCATCCCGACGAATATCAACAAATCGAAAACTATATTTCCTCATCGTTATGACTATCAAGAAGATTGTAGCAAAGACCGGCCATTACATTTCTGCAGCCTGGTCATGGTATAAAGGATTGTACAAAGGAAAAGCATGGTACAGAAAAGCCGCTGTGGCTATCGTGTCAATGATTGTGGCCTTCATCCTGTACCTGGGAGCCGTTGACATCAATTTCCTCTGGCTGTTCGGCAAGTCGCCAGGCCTCCGTGCCATTATGAATCCTGTAACGGCCGAGGCGTCAGAGATTTACAGTGACGACGGTCAGCTCATCGGCAAGTATTTCAGTGAGAACCGCACACCAGTAAAGTATGAGGACGTGAATCCTGTGTTCTGGGATGCCCTCATCTCAACGGAGGACGAGCGTTTCTACCACCATTACGGCATTGACTTCGGCGGCGTGATAGCAGCTGCCAAGGACTATATCGTACACCACGACGCCCGTGGCGCATCCACCATCACGCAGCAGTTGGTCAAGAACATGTTCCGCGTGCGGACCCAATACTCTACAGGTCTGCTCGGCTTTATTCCAGGTGTCAAGATGCTCATCATGAAGAGCAAGGAGTGGATTACTGCCACCAAGATTGAGCTGTTCTACAACAAGCAGGACATCCTCACCATGTATGCCAACACGGTGGATTTCGGTTCCAACTCGTTCGGCATCAAGACAGCCTGCAAGACCTATTTCGGCACAACGCCCAAGGAGCTGACGGCCGACCAGGCAGCCATCCTCGTGGGATTGCTGAAGGCCACCACCTACTACAACCCGCGCATCAATCCCGAGAACAGCCTCAGCCGCCGTAACGTGGTGCTGAAGAACATGCTTGACCACGGACACCTGACGCAGGCAGGCTTCGACTCGCTGAAGCTGAAGCCCATCAAACTCGACTACAGCGTGGAGTCGAACTACGACGGACAGGCCCTCTACTTCCGTCAGGCTGTGGCCGAGGAACTGAAGGAGTGGTGCGCCGAGGAAGGACTGGATCTCTACACCAGCGGACTGAAAATCTACACGTCCATCGACTCCCGCATGCAAAAGTATGCAGAACAGGCTGCCGTCAAGCAGATGCGGCAGGTGCAGCAGAACTTCAAGTCTCACTGGAGCGGCATGAATCCCTGGCGCGACGAGCGTCAGCAGGAGATACCCCACTTCATTGAGGACATTGCCAAGCGGCAGCCTTACTATAAGTTCCTGATGCAGAAGTATGACAACAACCTCGACTCAGTGAACTACTACCTCAACGTGCCTCACAAAGTGAAGCTCTTCGACTATGAGCACGGCACTATTGAGCAAGAAATCAGCACCATGGACTCCATCCGTTACATGGTCAGCTTCATGCATTGCGGCTTCGTCGCTATAGAGCCTGAGACGGGACATGTGAAGGCCTGGGTGGGTGACATTGACTTCAACTCCTGGAAATATGACAAGGTGACAGCCCAGCGTCAACCAGGTTCCACGTTCAAGCTCTTTGTCTATACCGAGGCCATGAATCAGGGCTTGACACCCTGCGACACCCGTCGTGACGAGTACTTTGCCATGAAGGTACCAGGTAACGGCAAGCAAACCCTCTGGGCTCCGACCAATGCCAACGGTCATTTCTCGAATGCCGATATGCCGCTGAAGAGTGCCTTTGCACAGAGCATCAACTCGGTAGCCGTCAAGCTGGGACAGGAGATGGGCATAGAGCGCATTGCACGTACCGCCCATGAGATGGGCATCATCAGCGAGCTCACCCCCACCCCGTCATTGGCACTGGGTTCAAGCGACGTCAACCTGCTGGAACTTGTCAACAGCTACGCCACCGTAGTCAACGACGGCATGCGCCACAACCCAGTGCTGGTAACACGCATCCTGGATCGTGACGGCAACGAGATCTACTCGGCATCGACGGCAGAGCATCAGGCCATCCCCTATCGCAGCGCCTTCCTCATGCAGCAGATGCTCATGGGTGGCATGCGTGAGCCTGGCGGCACTAGTATGAGTCTTTGGGGGTACGTCAGCGCCTTCCCCGATACAGAATTTGGCGGCAAGACGGGCACCTCGAACAACCACTCCGATGCCTGGTTCGTGGGCGTCAGCCCTCATCTGGTAGCAGGTGCCTGGGTGGGCGGCGAATACCGCAGCATTCACTTCCGCACCGGTCAGCTGGGACAGGGCTCGCGCACTGCATTGCCTATCTGCGGCTATTTCTTCCAGTCGGTATTAGGCGACCCTGCCTTCAAGAAATACCACGGAAAGTTTGCACCGCCTCGCGACGGTGTCAACGCCAGCCTCTACAGCTGTCAGGGCATATATTATAATCCCAGCGATTCCGACTCCATCTTTGTTGACAGCCTGTCGATGGACATTGACATGGACGGCTTTGAGATTCCTGTGGAGGAAAACGGCCAACCAGCAACGGAAGAAGGAGACCAGCCAACGGAAGAGGGACACCAACATCTGGACAAGTCTCCGTTGCCCAACAACAACGGTGATGCCCTGAAGCCAGAGGAGTGAGAATGAAGTTGAAAGTTGAGAGTTGAAGGTCGCGATTAAGTGAGAACAGAGCTAAGCTTGCTTAAGCTATGTCGAACGAGAGCGAGCTCGATGTGAAACATCAAAGTTGAAAGACAGGGGGAGATAGAAGCGCTTCTATCTCCCTCTCATGTAGTCTTCCATCTCATCTTTGCTTTCGCGGCTGTGCAAACGTTGGTAGTCATCTTCCTGAGGCGTGTCGCCCACATCGATGATAGGATCTTCCGTCCATTCCTCTACCCCGTCGGCTTCTTCAAAGTCATTAAAGGCCGTTGTGTCTTCAACGGGATGAATGTACTGGATGTTCTGTCTTCCAGTCTTGCTGCGACACCCTATGAATACCAGGGCACCAGCCAGCAAGAAAAGCATTGCATACTTTCTCATAGGCTATAATAGAGTATTTTAGTTTTCAAGCAGTTTCATGCTCACCTGCGCCTTGAACGACACGATGATTTCCACCATGTAACAGCTCGCAGCATTCGGTGTGCAAAGGGTGGCGTCGAAGTGAAAACCGTCTGCATCAGCACGGTCATACTCCACATTGCTCAGGATAGCCTGCTCCAGGAATTCCTTGGGAACAAACTTCGTGAACTCCATCTTCTGGAAGTTCTTGCCAAACAGGCGGTTGTTTCCATGGAAGACGCTCAGATGCACAATGTTATCGTAATACACGTTGCTCACCTCCACGCCGTCGTCGGTATAGGCCGTTGACGTCACCTGGTACTTCGTGGGATTGATGGCCACGTAGCAGTGGTAACGCTCATTGTCGTAGGTCACCACCGTGTCGCGCTTGGTAACGTCGGTAATGGTAAGCACCTCAGGGCGCTTCTTCGTGAAGTTCAGCGAGTCGGCCTCGTTATTGCTCTTCACCAGCTTGACGGTGTCGCCGTTCTGGTTGATGAACCAGAATACGTGCTCCATCTGCTTCACCAGCGGATATTTGACAGCCGACTCACCCAGAATCATCGTGTCGGCCACAATCTTGAAGTAGGCCGGCTGACTGGTGGAGTCAGGATAGAATACGGTGTCACCCAAGACCTTGAACACCACGTTCTCCGTCTCGTCGTCCACCCAGATGCCCTGTAGCAGCGCCTTGGCCTCCTGGCTTTCCTTCATGTCAGGCGACGTAGCATCCTTCTTGGAGCACCCCGTCATGAGCAGGAGCAGACAGAGCACAGCAGTAAGGGCGTGCATTCCTGCACCCCTGAAGCTACTCCTGTTTATGCTCGTCTTTCTCGTCTTCATACGCTCAAAACTCAATACTCAAAGCTCAAAGCTCAAAGCTATTTACCAATGCAATGGTACTCAAAGCCATTCTCCTCCAGCTCCTCACTGTCGAAGATATTACGGCCGTCAATGACCAGTGGCTGTTTCATGGCTTTCTTGATGACACCCCACGTCGGCAGACGGAACTCCTTCCACTCCGTCAGGAGCAGCAGCACGTCAGCATCGAGCACGGCATCATACATATCGTTGCAGTATGTCACCTCGTCACCAATGCGGCGCTTGCACTCAGGCATGGCCACCGGGTCGTAGGCACGGACCTTACAGCCAGCCTCCAGCAGCAGGCCAATCATAACCAGTGCCGTCGATTCGCGCATGTCGTCGGTCTCGGGCTTGAACGACAGTCCCCACATGGCAACCGTCTTGCCCTTCAGCGCCTCCTTCGAGCCAAACGCCTTGACGAGTTTCTCGAAGAGCACGCTCTTCTGCTTCTCGTTGACACGCTCCACGGCCTTCAGCACCTCCATGGAGTAGCCGTTCTGATCGGCCGTCTTGATAAGTGCCTTCACGTCCTTGGGGAAACAGCTGCCGCCGTATCCGCAGCCTGCATACAGGAACTTACGACCGATGCGGGTGTCGGCACCAATGCCCTGACGTACCATGTTGACGTCGGCTCCCACCCGTTCACACAGGTTGGCAATGTCGTTCATGAACGAGATACGCGTGGCCAGCATGGAGTTGGCAGCATACTTCGTCATCTCAGCCGACGGTATATCCATGAAGATGACACGGAAGTTGTTCAGCAGGAACGGCTTGTAGAGCTTGGTTAACACCTTCTGGGCACGCTCACTCTCCACACCCACCACTACACGGTCAGGCGACATGAAGTCCTTGATGGCGTTACCTTCCTTCAGGAACTCAGGGTTCGACGCCACGTCAAACTCCACCTCCACGCCACGCTTCTGCAGTTCTTCCTCAATGGCCTTGCGCACCTTGCGGGCTGTTCCTACAGGCACCGTCGATTTCGTCACCACCACCACGTAGTGGTTCAGGTTCTGGCCGATGGTACGAGCCACCTGCAGCACATACTTCAGGTCAGCGCTACCGTCTTCGTCAGGAGGTGTTCCCACAGCCGAGAAGACTATCTGCACATCGTCAAGCACGCTGGCCAGGTCGGTCGAGAACTTCAGACGTCCAGCCTTCACGTTCTTCGAAACCAGCTCGTCAAGTCCAGGTTCATAAATGGGTATGTCGCCGTTTTTCAAGCGTTCAATCTTCTTTTCATCTACGTCAATACACGTCACATTGGCACCTGTATCAGCAAAACATGTACCCGACACCAGTCCTACGTAACCAGTTCCTACTATTGCAATATTCATACCTTATAATAATATTAGTTAGAAAAAAATGTTTATTCAAAATACTCGGCATCGGCAAACAACGGCTGCTTCAAGTCCTTCTCGCTGGTCTGCACCTCCTTGGGGTCAATGGGCCACTCAATGCCCAGCTGCGGATCGTTCCAGCGGATGCCTGCCTCAGCCTGCGGTGCATAGACGTTATCCACTTTATAGGTGAAGATGGCCTCGTCACTCAACACCAGGAAACCGTGGGCAAAACCTCTCGGAATAAAGAACTGCCTTTTGTTCTCTTCACTCAGCTCCACCATGACATGCTGGCCGAACGTGGAACTACTGCGGCGCAAGTCAACGGCAACATCCAGCACACGCCCCTTGATGACGCGTACCAGCTTAGCCTGACACAGGTCACCCTTCTGGTAGTGCAGGCCACGCAACACGCCGTAACTCGACTTCGACTCATTGTCCTGAATAAAGTCAATCTTGCCTATATGCTGCTCAAAATCAGCCTGTTTCCACGCTTCCATAAAGTAACCTCGAGCGTCCTTGAACACTTTTGGCTCAATGATAAACACTCCCTGAATGTCTGTTTCAATGTACTGCATGCCACTTTTAGTTTAAAAACGATTGCAAATATAGTAATAATTCTTGGAACATAAAAATTTTTTGATTTTAATTTGAATTTTCCTTGCATAAATCAAGAAAAAGACGTACTTTTGCACACGTGAAAGAGTTAGAAAGACATATTGAGGCACTTTTACTGACCAACGACTGCGTAATCGTACCCGATTTCGGAGGGTTCATGGCACATCATATAGATGCACGTTATGACACCGCCGACGGCTCTTTCATACCCCCCGTTCGCACCCTTGGTTTCAACCCTCAGCTTCGGATTAACGACTCCCTGTTAATTCATTCGTACATTGAAACTTACAACATCAGCTATCCTGAAGCCATGCAGCGTGTGAGCGAGGCCTCCAAAGTCCTTCAGCAGCAGCTTCGTGAGGACGGTTTTTACGAGTTGAACAACATCGGAACGCTCACCCTCAATATTGATGGGAACATAGAGTTCACGCCCAACGAGGCAGGCATCCTCACGCCCGAGTACTACGGACTGGCTGCCTTCGAGATGAAGAAGCTCACACCCGAGACCATCGAGCAGCTTCCCCTGCCTGCCGTTGCCCAGAAGCAGCCCGTCAAAGAAGAAGAAGAGCCCACTGCCAGCGTGCTGGCCATTGACCAGTCAAACGATGACGACAGCGACACCATCAACATCCGCATCGCGTGGATACGTAATGCCGTCGCCATAGCTGCCGCCATCCTGGCTTTCTTCCTCATGACCACGCCCGTTTCCAACAGCGTAGATTCACAGATAGCGCAGGTGAGCATCACCCCCATCCCCTCCACCCTCAACCCTCAACCCTCCACCCAACAGGCCAAGCCCGTTGCTACGAACGAGCCTCAGGTTTCCACTCCCCAGCCTCAGTCCTACTATGTCATCGTGCTTGCCAGTCAGGTGTCCCTGACCAACGCTGAGACCTTTGTACAGCAGCTCAACGAGCAGGGTTACGACGACGCACGCATCTACACCCATAACAAGGTCAACCGCGTGGTGTGCGGCCATTGTGCCACGGAAGCCGAAGCCTACCAGCTGGCCAGTACCATTCGTGAAAACGAGGCATACAAGCAGGCGTGGGTAATGGAGGTCGTGGATTAGATGATGGAATACGGATGAAGGATTACAGATTACGGATTATAGATTAATATTATTTTGAAACGAGTACGTTGTCCCAAGTGCGACCATTTTATTCCCTTTGACGAGACCCAGTATGAGCCTGGTCAGTCACTGGTGTTCCAGTGCCCGGAGTGCGGCAAGCAGTTCGGCATCCGCATGGGCGTTTCCAAGCTGCGTAACACTCAGCGGGAAGAGAACGCCGAAAACCGTGCCAGCCTCGACAGTGAGCCCACAGGCCAGTACGGCAGCATTATCGTCATTGAAAACGTGTTTCACTACAAGCAGACGCTACACCTGCGCATGGGCGACAACGTCATCGGCCGTTACCAGAAGGGCAACCCCGTTAACACGCCCATTGAGACAGTTGACCCCAGCGTCGATTTGAACCACTGCGTCCTCAACGTCAGTCGCGACAAGCGTGGCCGCCTGCGTTATGTGCTTCGCGACGGCAACAGCAACACGGGCACCTTTGTCGATAACGTCGAGATTCTTCCTCCTGAGCGTCGAGTCATTGAAGACGGAGCTCTCTTCACCATCGGTGCCACCAGCATCATCCTTCGTGCTGCCGATTAATCCGCCATCTTGCTGAGATCATCCAGGTCATTGGATGAGAGGTTACCCTCAATCACAATAAACTGGCCACCGTCGGCTTTCACAATGCCGAAAATGAGGGCCGTCATTTTCTCTGTATCCTCACCGTCGTAGAATAGGAACATCTTCTCACCGTCTTCGCTTTCCTCATCGCCCAGCCTGTTATAGCGAACCTCGAGGGCCTTTACCTGCTTGGTAAACGCTTCCAGCTTCTCCGCGTTCGTCACAGCCAGGAACTTCATGCAGTCAATGCGCTTCACGAAGTCTTTCTCCAGCGGTACCTGTCCTGCATCTATTGCAACCTTCAGCAGATCCTTGGTCAGCTCCACGTAGTTGCCGTCATCCTTGAAGTTGTTAATCACATCCTGATAAGTCTGACTGAATGTCAGCTGGCAAGTCATAACGAATGCCAATAATGTTAGAATCTTTTTCATTTTGCTTTATTTTTAATGATATTCTTATCTCCCTGCAAAGGTAGTGAAAACCGAGTGAAAAACCAAAGAAAAAGAGAATTTTCTTTGGTTTTCCGAGGTGCATCCTACCTTCGGCCGCAGGTCAGAGGTAGTGAAAACCGAGCGAAAAACCAAAGGAAATATGAAATTTATTTCATTGGCATTAATTCTTTGGGCTTAGCCATTCTGCCGCCGAACCTGACTTTTGTGCCATCAGGGGCAGCGTAGTACTTATCTATCTGACACGTTACATTTTCCAAGTCCTCATAGAGGGCTTTATCATTCCGGAGGAGAAGGCTGAGCCTACCTTCACGGTAACGCACCTTGATGATGCCTATGTCATCAATGCGCAGGGCGCAGCCCGTATCCTTGATGAATTCCTTAACGAGATAAGGAATGGTGAGCAATGCCTGACGGATGAGTTCCTCGTTCAGCATGTTGGTTTTATTATTCTCCTTAGCCCAATGAACAAGCTGGCGAATAGTCGCTATGTTCTGTCTGCCTGTCTCAATACGGACTGGACGGCGTGCATCCATATCATCGTAGATTTCCTGTAAACGTATCATAGGCCGTCCACCTCCTCTCTCTCCTGCCCTTCAGGACTAAGGCGGCACCAGAAACACTTCATCGGATAAGGCAGCAGCGTGAACGCCGACTCGAAGCCAGCCGATGTCAGGTAGTAACGCGACTCCACGCGGCACATGCCGGCGGCAACTGCGTAGAGCCAGCCCTTGTTCTGCTGGACCTGATTACTGAAGTCAGCGCCTACTCTCATGGCATCGTAATATGCTTTCTCGTTGTTCGTTCCGTCGCCGTCGGGAGCCCAGCGGTGGATGATCTGCTTGACTGTCCTCAGTTTGTAGTCACGCACGTATTTGGTCAGCAGGTAGAGACCAGCCCGCACGCCCCACACCATGAGGTCGAACTGTTCGAATGCAGGGTCCGTGCCATGCAGCACCTTTCCCGCCCATTTGCTATTCGTCTTGCGAATGTTAAACGGGTTCCTGTTCCTGTAGCCGCGTGTCTGCCGGGCAGCCACAGCGGCGTCACTCGTTCCTAAAAACTTAGTCTTTTTCATCGTCGTCATCGTCCTTATCGTCAGGGTTCTTAAACACGTCAATGATTGACTTTATCAGCTCAATAATGGGTTTGAGCAA
>JAILHP010000174.1 GCA_024695705.1 Prevotella sp.
GAGCTCTGCCACACGCTCAACGGCTCAGCCCTTGCCCTGCCACGCATCGTCGCCGCCCTGTTGGAGAACAACCAGACCCCCGAAGGCATCCGCATTCCCAAGGCGCTGGTTCCCTACACAGGCTTCGACATCATCGACTAATCAAGGTATTACACTGATACCGCATAAAAAGAATCAGCCGGAAGTTTCACACTTTCGGCTGTGTTCTTTTGACATGACAGGTACCTGGTACCTGTCATCCTGGTACCTGTCATCCTTGCTCCCATCAATTGTGAATTGCCACTTAAATGTCTAATGTCAAATGCGAAAAATTACGCCCCGCCCTTTACACATAAGGGCAGAAGCGTAAAATTACTAATGCGAAAAATCCGAAACTTACCCGGTAATGCATGTTACCTTACAACGATTACCTACAGGCTTGACGGCAAAGTGAACCCACCAACTGGTTCCGAGTCTTTCGATAATGATTTCGTCGAAGTCCCAACCTTCATCGTGTGCGATGCCTATTAATATGGTGGCATATCTGATGGCCCTCTTCGCCCTGTCGAAGTATTCTTTATCACCGCAGCGAATATCAACAGCACATCCCGTCAGATGGTTTGACGTCGGCTGTCCGCCAACGGCTGCATTAAGCATGGGGCAACGGAAGCCGCTATTGATGATGACAGGCTCTTCCTTGCCATCTTTCCGCGGAAACAGTTTGTTGTAGCGGAACCGAAGTTGTTCAAGCCAGGCACAAACTCTTCTGAGATTCTCTACTTGTTGCTCGTTCGGCATCTGTACTGCCTCTGGATGTTTTTCTGACCTCACCAACTCTCCGAGCTTGAAGTGAGGAGTCAATTGCATGTCTGTTGTTATCATATCAATGTGGTTTTAAGTTTAATAAATTCCCCTTTTTTAGTCCTCACAATGAAGCCGCCGACTGTTAGTCTGGAACAAACCTTATGGGCGGCTAATTTAGCTATACCATAAACATCTGCCAGATTTTCTACCGAGAATTTTTGTGGCAGTTGCTCATAACAAGAATCGTACTTAGAAGTCCTGCGGCGTCTGTTCTCGGCGTCACGCTCCTCGTTCTCAAAGTACATTTGTGCTTGCTTGCCGAAGTAGTACCGCTGACATTCGTGCTGAATCTCCATCACGAGGGTGCAGAGTTCGCGGTCTTTGTCGTCAATCTCAAACGTCTTGTTCTCCGTCCACTCCTTCCAGTGACGCATGAGGATGAATGGTGTCGCTACGCACACACCATAGTACGGTACGCGCTTCAACAGGAGTTCGTCAGCGCGGTCGTTGTTGAAGTCGGCTATCTCCAGTCGCTCACTCATCCACGCATGGGTATGTTCTGCGAGAGGCCACAAGGGCAGCTCGCCCTTGACACCATCAAGACGGAAAGCCCACGTCTTCAAGAGCTCGTCGGCGGCTTGGTTTACTTTCGTCTGCTTGCGTAGTTCCATCATCTTGAAGTTTGACGATGGGAATGGTATTACGCCCAGACGTGAGAACAAGCCGCTACCAAAATTTCTTTCCGTCACCTTGCGGTGCAGGCTCAGCGGAGTTCCCGTATAGACAAAGTTCCAAAACACCTCGAAAGGACCATCCACAGCGTCATTGTTCTTGTAGTGTTGGTCATCCTCCTCATTGTGGAAGGCCTTCAGCTCAAAGACGCTCTTGTCAATCCACTGACCACCTTTCGAGGCCATCGTTGCAGAATCAAGTTCGCTGTCAAAAGTCAGCAGGTGCAGATGGAACGGCTCGTTGTTCACCATCTCCACGGCCTTGTTCATGTTCTCAATGAACACGCCGTTAGAGGTACGGGTGCCTACGATTCTGACAACCACATCAGGAGGTGTCAAGCCCTCTTTCTTGTTCTTGTCAGACGTAGTGCCGAGTCGTTTCAGTTCTTTCTTGTAGCGGTTCACGGCATCGTTGCCCACCTTGTCGGCAGCAATCAGCGGTGCTGCAATCAGTTTGAACAACCTCGTTGCAAACGACTTACCCGTACCCGGGTCGCCAATGACCATGACGCAATAATTGAAGCGACGCACCTCCTCGGGGCGGTGCCAAAAGTGCCACCACGTGCGTGTCATGTCCGTTCCGAAGAACGCTGCTGAAGTATAGAGAGCAGCAGGATAAGCAGCCTTGCGCAAATCTTGACAAGCCTCACGAAGACAGGGAAACGTGTCGAACATTGCTTCGATGCGACCACCCCAATCTTCCAGCTTGCTGTCGATGGCATCACGGACACTTTCCTGCTTGCCTCGCTCAGCGAGGCGCAATCTCTTGACGGCAGCCATGAAGGCAATCGAGGGTTTCACATCGGGACCGAACTTGCGTTCCTTTTCACGGACACTGGCGTCTGCATCTTCCACGGTCTTGTGGACATCCTCACCACGCTCGTTGATGATGTCCTGCACCCATGGCTGAGCCTTGACAATCTTCTCAACGAGGTCTTTATTACGACCTGTTACGATGAGCAGGTCGCTTGCGAGTTTCAGACTCTCGGTGTGGCGGCTTTTCTTCTTGTCACCTTTATCGGAGCCGGGGACTCCCGACTCTCGATAGAGTTCATCTATTAGCTTCTGACAACCGCCCGACCATCCGTTAAAACTGATGGTTAAATCCTCAACATTTCCATCAGTCGGTCGTTCATCCTCGACGTGACTGGGTTCAGAACCTGATACAGCGTTGCTATTGGGAGTATCAGTAAATAAAGGAGAATAGACGCTAAGGTCAATAGTGGGCTGAGAATTACCACGATGGTACTGCTCAGCATACTTTTCAGAAAATGCTTGGTTTTCATAATTGAATAGTTTTTCTTCGTTGATAAAAATGATGTCGTTCTTTGTTGTCAGGAAGGTGCCGCGAGCGGCATCCTTGCAGGCTTCATCGACTGCCAGACCGAGCTTTGAACTAAGCACAATCTGATTGTCGATAAGGTTGCCCACTTTCTCGTCAGCCTCAAAGACCACTTTGAGACCTTTACCGCCTGGGCTGACGAAGACAAGATCTATTCTTGCTTTGTCCTCGTCAGACAATCGTGCGTAGGCCTCCTGCCAAATCTCCCTCACGGTCTTCTGGCTCCCCTCTCCAGTCGGAGAGGGGGCGGGGGTGAGGCTGTCGACATGGTCAAAGTCAAGAACGTCAAGGCCATTCAGCTGCACATGCTGCTGACTGCGCCACATAGCTTCTTCACTTGTCTCCTTGGGCTTGCGCATAGGATAGGTGCCAATGAAGATGACAAAGGGCAGTCGCTTCTTCAAGTCATCACACCACATGGCAACACGTTTTGAGTCATCTGCAAGATTGATGTAAGCCTTTCCAACTCGGCTGTTAGGCTTGCTTCTCATCTTGCGGTCGTACTCCATGAAGTCCTCGTCATCGAGCCACTTCGCGTCATCAAGGTTGTTCTTGATGGCGCGGTGCTTGTTAACGAGCCACTCCACCTGCGAGCTGTTGACCATCTCCCGAAAGCGCTCGGGAGTTAACAGCTCGGTCTTCGAGTTATACACCCCTGCTATGTAGTAGGGGTGAGTCTTTTCCGGTTGATAGCAAAACATTTTGAAACTTCGCTTGTTAAGTTAAACAGTTTGGCACTCAGTTCGCTCTCTCCATCAAGGTTGATGGTGAGGTGGACAGTCACCACGTTTTCAGTAGGCCGGTGTGACACCTTGACACCCTCTTTGTCCAGAAGGAGGTAGGTCTTGGGAGCCTTGGGCTCAGACTTCTGAATGTCTTTGGTGAAATAGTTCAGTTCTTCGAACATCTTGGCGGCAGGGTCAGGGCTGTCCTTGTCCACCTTCAGGTGAGCAATCAGTGAAGATTGCCCCTTGCCCTCGGTCTCGTAGAACGAACTGGAGCCACGCTTCTTGACATTCCTCTGCACGGGCTCACCCGGCTTACAGGCCACGAAGTTGACGTCGCCCGTCTCGCGGTCAATCTTGGCTGTGCCACGGACTGACAGTACTTTTGTTTCTTTCTTGTCATTCATCTTGTTTTTTGTTTTCGTTTTCGTTCTCCAGTCGATGGAACTCCCATGTTGAGCGGATGTCCACGCCCAGGGCAATGGCCGCCTCGATGATTGTTCTTGCGTAGTTCTTTCCGACCTCTTCGCTGACAGCGGTAATTTCAAAGAACATGTCACCATCTAAGAGGTAAGAAATCTTGAGAGTCCAATCATCATTGCTATTTTCAATCATTGTAATGACGATGTCGCAGGTATCATGGTCAGGGTCGCAGCGCAGTTCCCATCGTTTCATACGAGAAACCAACTCATCAACACGTTTTATGAAGAAGGAACACATGTCGTTTCTCAAATCCATGAAGCATGGCATGATGGTCTTGGGCTGCAGCATGTCGCCATCCTCGCCGAAGAAAACATAGTTTCTTATGTTTTCAACTTCGTCGATGATCTCGCCCTCTGTCATTTCATAGAACTTGTTGTTGATGGCAACCATGCGAACCGCCTGGCGGCTCGCTTGGTTTAATGCATAGAACGTTTTCATAGCTTCACAATCTTACGGATTCTGATTCGGTTGTTACTCCAGTCTTTGCCATCGGCAGTCGTGCCCGACTTGCCGTCAATCTCGAAGGCCACGGCGTGCAGGTAATTGACCGCAAACTCGGGTTGGCGATAAACTTGCTTGCCCTGTTCATCCACGGTGGGAGGTACCGAAAATTCTGCAACTATTGTGTCGATGCCGTCAGACAACGTCAACTCGACAAAGTGCATGGTTACTGTCTCACCAGTTCTTGAGCCTTGGAAGCTCTTCTCTTTAAGCGGTGACACCGCTTGTAAAATCATTGTTTTTTCCATAATTCTTTTTTGTTTTTACTTTTACTCCTTTACTCCTTAATTGATAAATAAGTTCAGTTGCACCAGCTTTGGGCTTTGCCAGTCGGAGTTCAGGAACCGCTCGTTCAGGAACCTCACGCCTTCGGGTGTCCATACCAGATAGGTGCGCGACTTCTGCTGTCCGTGCAGCGTGTAGTACAGGAAGTGACGGTCCTGAGCCAACCCCAGTCCCTTCAGCTCTTCCCTCAGCTGCCAGCGGCCATGTGCGCGGTGCTGTATGCCCATGCGATGCAGCAAGCCGTTGAACGACGTCACGTCCATACCCCACGACTTGGCCACCTCCGTTGCCGTCAGACAGTTGTCGTTGGGAGCATTCAGCATCCGCAGCGTCTTTCCGATAATCCTCTGAGCCAGCAGCAGGATTTCTTCGTTCGACAGTTGCCGTCCCTCTGCATCGTGCGTCGGGATGTATCCACCCGTCCGTCTGATCTGTGGCAGCACCTCGGCAGTCACCCAGCGTTTGAACGCTTTCGCCTGCGGCAACTTCGACGAGAGAATCAAGGAGTAAAGACCACTTTCGTTGATGAGCACTGCCTTCGACTTGTAGTTAGAACCAGGGCCCTGAATCAGGGCGGTGGTTTTGTCCTCCTCGTCTACGTGGGCTGCAAGTGCATTTCTGCTTTTGCTGTACCCCAGTGCCGTCGCCACATCCTTACCTACAAAGAGCACTTCGCCATTCTCGGCAGTCATCGCCCGGATTTCTCCGAACACGTCGTGATTAAAAATCGTAATCTCTTTCATATCATATTTTTTTTAGAGATTATTACCTCGCGGAAGGAGGGGCGCCCTTTCTCCCCGCGGAAGTTTGCAATGGCAAAGGTAGGACAAAAAAATAGGTGCCTAAAGAACCTTTAGACACCTATAGAACTTATATAACTTTTTCTATAACTTTTCTATAACTTTAGAGCGTTTCGCAGCTCATCGCGTAGTTTTATGATACGCGGCAGGGGGGTAAAGTCGTCCCATTCACTGACATTCTCGTTGAAGATTGGGTTGTTCACGAAAGCGTTGGCAATAGTACCAGTAGGACATGTGTGTGAACGCCTTTTCTTGTACGGAAGTTTCTCGACCATTTCCTCAAAAGCCGTTTTGCTTGACGTTATCTTATAGTCATCACGCAAGATACAAAAGAGAACTGCATACGCACTGTTGCCCCAGAAGTACTGTTGGCAGTTTTCAATAGCGCACGCCAGCCGGTCGTTGTCAGGCACCCTCTTACTGTCACCGGTCTGACAGTCTTCCGACTTCTCTCCCATGTGGATATGCTGCTCCTTGATGGTCGGCTGGTAATTAATTATCCAGGCCATCTGATTAACCGTTGGCTTCTTGTCTTCTTCGTTACTCATCTTCCAATAATCTTTGTTCTCCCTGACCTGTTGGCGGCATCGAGAGGTTCATACTCTGGGTTGTTATTTGAGGCTTGTAATTGCCTACATTGGGGATAACCGTCTGTTCTTTGATGTATGTTTTCCCGTATCGTCTGTTTAGGAATTCGGCCTCGATACTGTTGATTTTTTCCACCTCCTCACTTGTCTGATAGCCCGATTGCCTCAGGTGATTGCGCATCATCTCAACAATAGGCCGTACATCGTCCCATGATACGCATTGCTTGCAGTACATCACCATCTCGTCGATATTCAGCCAATGCTTCTCGTCGCCGTATCGCAGTCCATACTCCCTCTCCCTCAGTTCTATCCATACCAGACACGACAGCACCCTGCGGACATCCTCGCGCTTAGCTCGCATACCGTACAGCACGCGAGCCATCTCAGCCGTGTCACGATGCCACAAGTCAAACAGGTTCTTCGGCAGCTTTCTGGCCTCTGCCACGATGCCTCTGAAATCACACGTCCTTGGCATCATCAGCGCTTCGTCCGACTCCGTCAGTTCGTTCTTCAGCCATTGTCCCATCTCGCCCATCATCGTGTTGCCCCCCATGCGTCGCGCCAGCTCCTCTATGCGCAACGATGCCCGGCGCAATGCCTCGCTCCCGCTTTCCCCAAGCCTCTTCCTCAGCGCCTTGCGAAAAGCCTGAGCCTCACATGACAGGTCGTGAACAATCAACCGGCAAAACGCATCCAACAGTTCCGTCACCTCGTCCTCTTCCATGGCAGACAAGTCTTCCGACAACCGCCCCGTCAGGAACTCCAGCTTCACCTCTTCTCTGGTCTTATACATCAGCGGTCCGCTGTATTCCCACTTCGTCAGTTCGGCAGCTTTCTCACGCGGATTCTCCAACAGAGGCACCGTCAGTCGCGCCACCATCATGTAGTCCTCCACCCTGACAATCTCCCCTTTCAGCATCTGGCCGCTGTTGCCACCGCCCTTCACGGCATCCATGGCCTGCCAGAACAGGCTTACATCCTCGCTTGCCACACACCCCACTTGCTTCGTACCCACAAAAGCCTCCACGCGCAGTTCGTCGAGCAGCCGTGATGCCGGTTGCAGCCATATACAACGACCTAAGGCGCTCCGCAGAAACGCCTCGCGCTCATCGCTAATCTCGCTGTGTGTCAGTCCACGAATGGTTAGTAGGATATCGTTCATTTTTTCATGATAAGGCTTATGTCGCAATAGGGGTACAATTCCCGTGAATCACGTGCTTGCAAAGGTATAAAGAAAAAAGCATCGCTCCAAACTGAAACGACACTTTCTTCTGTTAAATATTCCTTATTGAGACACACCTAGTTTGCATCCTTCACCAGACGTACATGTTTCCCCCTCACAGGGGGACAGTCATAGGGTGAGGTCGTGTGAGTTCTCACCTGAAAACATCATATGACAGCACCAGTCCCTCGTCATCTCGCATCCCGCCGCCTCCAGCAGCGCCATCATTTCCTTCAGTTCTTCTTCAGTCATTTCTTGGTTAGGGTTTTCTCGTAATCCTGCCTTAACTTTTGCATCAAGTCAAAGGACTGCAAAAATACGAAAAATCCCGCTCACTCCCTGTCCTAAAATCAGAAAAACTGCGCGCCCCGAATGTTAATTATTACAACCGCCAAAGAGACAGCAAGATACCGCCTCGTCCGCCCATTCCGTCCCCGTCACTACACAAAAGTACACAAAAAGAAGGTATAGCTCGACGGCCCGAAGGGAGAAGTCAACCGTCCCTTTTGTGCTCTGTATTGGCTGCGATTATTTCTTGTTCATACCGCCCATAGGCACAGAAACTATCTTCATCCATGTCTTAGGTTTCTTTTTGCCCAAAGACTCCCGAGCAGCAGTTATCTGTTCATTAAGAGTTGGCTTTGAGTAATCGCGTCCGTTCTTGACCA
>JAILHP010000186.1 GCA_024695705.1 Prevotella sp.
ATGTATAATCCGACTCGTTTCACTTTTTTTATCTATTCCGTAGGTAAGCCTCCCCTTTCGGGGAGGTTTGGAGAGGCCTCCACCCTCGCCTTTCAGGGAGGGGCTGGGGGTGGGTCTTTTACTTGATTTGTTTCAACGCCAGCTTCACCACCTGTTCGACAGGCAGTTCAGGCTGTTCCTGCAGAATCTTGACCACCACCTTCTGCGTTGGAGCAGGCGAGAAGCCCAGCATGGTGAGCGCACTCACTGCCTCGTCCTTCACCTGGTTGTTCACAGGTGCCTGCATGGTGCCGCCGGCAGGTATCTCGTCAGTGATGCCCAGTGCCACAATCTTGTCGCGCAGGTCAACAATGATGCGCTGTGCCGTCTTCAGGCCAATGCCCTTGATGCTCTTGATGAGTCGCTCGTTGCCCGTTGAGATGGCGGAACACAACTCGCTGACACTCATTGACGAAAGCACCATGCGGGCTGTGTTGGCTCCCACGCCGCTCACGCTGATGAGCTGCTCAAACAGCTCGCGTTCCTTTTTATTATAGAACCCGAACAGCTGATAGGCATCCTCACGTATTGACTCATAGACATAGAGCTTTACCACATCCTTTCCCTGAATGGCGGAATACGTGTTCAGCGAAATGCTCAGTCCATAGCCCACACCCGCCGCTTCGACCGTAGCCAGTGCAGGAGTCAGCTCCGTGAGCGCTCCTTTAATGTATTCAATCATAGTCTTTCTTCTTTGTATATATACAATCCTTAAAACGTAAAGATACAAAGATTATTGTGTTGGCCTGCAAAATAGGGAGGGTAGAGGCACAATACAAAATAAAAAACAAAAAAAATGCCCGAACTACTTAGCAACGGACCAGACGTAGCCACGTTCGGGACGGGCGACGGTAAGGAGGTGGGCGGAGCAGTTATCGAGAACCGACTTCATATCCGTAGCGAGGCCATGACCAGAAAGTTTCATTACCGCTTCTTTGCGCGTCCAGAGACGGGTGAAGGCAACGTCAGGATTGGGGGCGGAGAAGATGAGTTCCTGTTCGGCATCATTCATGGTATAGCGGACAAGCGACTCTTTTATCGGGCGAATGCTCTCTATGTCGATACCCACCGGCTGGTTACTGAGCACACAGGCAACGGCCTCGCGGCAATGGCTAAGGTTGAAATGAATGTTGAGCTTTGAGCTTTGAGCTTTGAGCTTTGAGCTCGGCTCCGCCGCTTTGCTCTGCAAAATACTTTGAACTTTGAGTACGGGTTTCCCATGCTCTCCATACTCAAAGAGGGGCGGCTCGGTGATGCCATACTCTTGTTCGAGGGCTGTGCGCAACAGGAGGTAGGCGGCCACACTCTGGCGGCGTCCCAATTCAAAACGGAAACGCAGGGCCTGTTCCCGGCGCTGGGCACTCAGGCGACTCATTGCCGCCTCGAGGTCTATCTGTTCTAATCTGTCGTTAATGTAAATCAAAACTTAATCTTTAATGTTTAATCTTCATCTTCATCATTTACCATCTTTTCCGGCCAGTTGACCAGATAGAGGTGTTCGGTGGCACGGGTAAAGGCGGTGTAGAGCCAATGGATGTATTCAGGTGTGAGCATGTCGTCTGTCATGTAACCCTGATCTACATAAACGTGGGCCCACTGTCCGCCCTGTGCCTTATGGCAGGTGACGGCATACGCGTACTTCACCTGAAGGGCATTGTAGAAGCGGTCCTCCTTGAGTTTCTTCATGCGTTCCGACTTGTAAGGGATGTCCTGATAGTCTGCCATGACGCCCTCGAAAAGCTGCGTCTGCTGCTCACGGGTCAGGGCAGGCGCCTCGCTCATCAGCGTGTCAAGCAGCACGGTGGCAGTCAGCTCATAGTCATCGTAGTCTGGGAAGGTCATCGTGACCTCAGCAAAGCGAAAGCCATACAGCTGCTGTTCATGACGTATGCGCCTTACCACAGCCCTGTCGCCGTTGGCAATAAAGTCAGGAGCCCCTCCCCCATCCCCTCTAGGAGCACTCCCTTCCCTTGGGGAAGGGCTGGGGGTTAGGCTATAGTTGTTCTTCACAATCATCAGCATGTCGCCGGAACATAGTTCCTCTTCCAGACAAAGCACCATGTTACGGATGCCTCGATTGTAGATGATGGCACGTTTGTTGGATCGGGTGATGACGATGGTCTCGTCTTTCCCTACCCTGCTGTAGCTCGAGCCCAACTGGTCAATGAGCTCTTCGCCCCTCACCAAGTGGATGTCAGGAAAGCCCTTGAAGCGAATCCTCACCCCAATCCCTTTCCTTATCCTCGTTGCATTCCAAAGGATGCCGGACTCCTCGCTTTGACGAAGCACGTGGTTGAGGTCGGCCTCATAGACCTGCAGGAAATATGATTGAAGCACATCAGCAAGCAATGCCGGACTCTCTGTCTGGCCTACAGGGGGCAATTGCGCACGGTCGCCGATGAGCATCAGCCGGTTGTTGCTGTTGCCATACACATATTCTATTAAGTCGTCAAGCAGACTGCCAGAACCAAATTCACTGTTGCCGTAGCCATCGGACAGACTGCTGCCATTATTGATCATTGAGGCCTCATCAACGATGAACAACGTGTCCTGCGACGTATTATAGTTGAGTTGAAAGGCCGACATGATGTCAGCAGAAGTGCGCTGTCGGTAGATACGGCGATGGATGGTATAGGCGGGCGTCCCGGAATAAAGCGAGAACACTTTGGCAGCACGCCCCGTTGGAGCCAGCAGTACCAGTTTCTGACCAAGCGACTGCAGGCCACGTACGATGGCAGCAGCCAGCGTAGTTTTGCCTGTTCCTGCCGAACCGCGAAGGAGAAAGACTGGGCGGTTTTTGGGGGCAGTCATAAAACGGCAGAACGCTGCAATGACCTGTACCTGCTCGTCGGTAGGCTCAAGGCCCATCGATGTGCGAATGCGATATGTCAGCTCGTCAACAATCATTAATAATGTTTAATCTTTTGGTTTTCTTCTCGCTTATTCGTGACTTTGGCTTCGCCGAAGGTACTCTCGCTCGAGAAAACTCAAAATTCTTTTGGTTTACTTCTCGCTTATTTGTGACTTTGGCTTCGCCGAAGGTACTCTCGCTCGAGAAAACTCAAAATTCTTTTGGTTTTCTTCTCGCTTATTCGTACCTTTGTGGCCGCAAAGTTACAAAATATTTTGGACATGAGCAATAACCGTCTCACAAATATTATCCTTGCCGGCATCGCCATGCTGCTCGCAGTACTCTGTCTGGTGAGCATTCTGGGGGCATAGCCGCTTATATAAATTAAAGAAATAAAAACAATTCAACATTGAACGAACAACTCATTATACGTATCAGCCGAAGCAGCATGAGCTTCACTTCCGTGAATGCTGTCAACCCGGAGCATCCCGTCACGTACCAGCCATACGACATGAAGGCGGGTATCTCAATGGCTGCCAACCTGCGGGAAGCCTTCCGCATTGTACTCATGCTCAGCAACAGCCCGCAAGACCAGCGCGTCATGGTGATGGTAGATTCGCCCGTGCTGATGGTGCCCATCGACCTCTACGAGGAACAGGACAAGGACACGCTCTACGGACATGCCTTCCCTGACCACTCACCGCTCACCACTCACCACTCACCAATTACCGTACTCAGCTACGTGCTACCCAACCTGAATTGCGTGGCGCTCTACTCCATCAACCGCGACCTGAAACAGGTACTGGACGAACACTACCCGCAGACACGCTACCTCTGCGTCTCCGCTCCCGTATGGAACCAGCTGCACCAGCGCAGCTTCACAGGAGTGCGTTCAAAACTCTACGGTTATTTCCATGACCAGCGGCTAGAGGTAATCAGTTTCCAGCAGAACCGGTTTAAATTCCACAACACCTTCGATGCCCAGCGGCGGGCAGACTCCCTGTACTTCCTGCTCTACATCTGGCGGCAGCTGAACCTGCAGCAGGAGCACGACGAGCTGCATCTCGTTGGCGACATTCCCGAACAGGAAGCCTTGATGGAGGAGCTGCGGCAATACCTGAAGCGGGCTTACGTCATTAACCCCGCAGCGGACTATAACCGTTCACCCGTCACAAAGATTGTAGGCATGCCCTATGACCTCATGACACTAATAGTGAAAGGACGATGAGAGTTATTACAGGAAAATACAAAGGACGTCACTTCGACATACCACGCTCGTTCAAGGCGCGGCCAACTACCGACTTTGCCAAAGAAAACATCTTTAACGTACTGATGGGCTACATCGACTTCGAGGGAGCCGAGGCCCTTGACCTCTTTGCAGGCACGGGCAGCATCACCCTCGAACTGCTCTCTCGCGGTTGTGCCCACGTCACCAGCGTGGAGCTGGACCGTGACCACCACCGATTCATCTGTGAGTGCGTGAAGAAACTGGAACCCATTGACCATTCACCATTGACCATTGACCTTTCTGGAGCGCGTAGAAATAATGGTCAATGTTCAATGGTCAATATTCAATGTATCAGGACCGATGCCTTCCGCTTCATCCGTTCCTGCAAGCAGCAATATGACTTCATCTTTGCCGACCCGCCCTATGCCCTGAAGGAGCTGCCACAGATTCCCGAACTCATCCTCGGTACATCCACTCACCCATCCTCCCTCCTCAAGCCCGGTGGCATCTTCGTCTTTGAGCATGGCAGTACATACGATTTCTCGCGGCACCCCAACTTTGTGGAGCACCGCGAGTACGGTAGTGTCAACTTCTCTATCTTTCGTGGCAATTAGCAATCAGCCATCACCTATCACCCATCAACAGCACAGTGACCGAGCGGGCTGCCTGAGCGCCCATGACAAGTACCTGTGCAATATCGGCTGTCTTCGACGGTCCGCTGATGAACGTGCCATAGCCGTAGTCGTTGAAGGCGTCGAGCGCATCCTTTCCGTTGTCGGTTGACAGCCGCTTGTATGCCTCATGCATATTATTG
>JAILHP010000048.1 GCA_024695705.1 Prevotella sp.
CTGGCAAAACAGCCTGTAGGCCTCGGCGGCTTCGTCCTTGCGCCCCATACCCTCTAAAGCTCTGGCTAAATAGATGTTGTAGCGTGCCCGCTGTTTGTTGCTATAGTCAGGTCGCGCGTCAGCCTGCTTCTCATATCCGTCGATCAGTTGGCTCATGCGCTCAAGCCATAGGCGGGCCTTCTCATAGTCTGCTATCTCCAAATAGTTATAGCTGATGTTGATGACGCCTACGATGGCATCGCGGTAACTGATGGCATTTGGGTGTCTCCTGATAATGTCGAGGTGGGCGCTATAGGCTTCTTCCAGACTTTTGTTGTTCTTGTCCTCTTTCAATCCGAAGCGGCTCTGAGCACAACCGATATAAATGAGCATGTTGTTGTATTCGCTGGTCGTGTCGCGCCCTAGGCTTTTCAGCCGTTCTGTAGCAGGTATGGCGATTTTCAGGGCGGCTTCATATTCAGTCCATGTACTCAAAAGGCCCGTCAGGCGGTTGGTAATGCCGGCATACACCCGCACGTCTTCGTCGTCGGTAGAGTTCTCCACTGCGGCGATACCCGTCTTCCAGTATAGCTCGGCCATGCGCTTCTGCATCATCCGGTCGTAGGCGTAGCCCAGCCAGTAGCAGGCCTTGCCCTCGGAGATACTTCCCAGCGGCTTGAGACTGTCCACAAGTTCTATGATACGTGGGTAGTCCTTGTCGAGATAGGCCGCATAGACCATGTCTTCTGCCTCTCTGCGAAGCCTTTCCTGTTTTTTGGAGTTGCCTCCACATCCTGATAGGAATAATGCGGCAGCAACAACCGTCACCACCAGAGTCAAACTACGAAGTATGTTTTTTCTTATATATTCCATTTTGGATATTGTCAGCAATTCGCTGGCAAAGGTAGTGCAAAATTTCGATTAAGCGAAGAGAATTCAAATAAATTTACATTCTTGAGCGTGAGAAACTTATCTAAATCAAATAAAACGCCAAATAAATATGGATAATTTTGAGATGCAGCTCAAGAACTCAAAAAAATGGTAAAAAAAGCTGATAATTCGCATAAAAGCCTTATCTTTGCAGCATCAATAACAACTTAAGACAGTTTCTATTAAACATAACGGTATGAAAAGAATTATGGCAATCATGGCAATGACAGTGCTGGCACTCAGTGCAAGTGCACAGCGTTACGTCCAGGATCCGGAGTTTGCGAAGCAGCAGAATGAGAAGGAAATGGCTGCCCGTACGGCAAAGGTCGTGAAAAAGGATGACATCAAGCGTATGTATGTTCGGTGTGAAGACGGTGAGTATTGCTATGAGGCAGTCTATGACGACGAAGAAAGAACCTTCGGTATGGCCGCCTTGCAGTTGAAGCGTTACAACTGGGCTCCTTCCCGCCATGGCTATCGCTTCCTGACTAAGGGTGGCCGCCTGCTACGGGAGGACAACAAGAACCTCACCATCACGCACGAGATAGCCGGCACGTGGGACATGCTCGTTGTCCGCAATGTGAAGACGAGTGCCGTGGAGGACATCTTCCTCCTTGAGACTGACGGCAATTCCAGCGAGATGCAGTTCCAACAGGACATCTACGACCTGCTCGACGGTGTCTATGCGTTGGTTTCCGTCGAGAAGGAAGCCCACAAGGTACACTCCTGGTCAACGGATGGAAAGGCCTATTTCGGCTCTATCTGGTTTGCTGAGCATCCCCGTCAGCAAAGCGACCCTGGTGCATACAGGTATATGGGCGATGGCACGATAGAGTTTGGCGAAGGTCGCATGAAGGATGTCCCTGATCCTCCCATGCCGAAGTTTGAGGTTCGTCAGGGCGATGACGGCCGTCCGCACTACTTTATGGACGATGTGGAACTGCCCAATGAAGAAGAGTGGAGGCGTGAGCGCGAGGCCCACATCCCCATGCCCGGTCATGGCGGCCATGGTGCCATCATGGGACCTACCAGCTGGCATTTCCAGCTTACGGAGAACGGTATGAAGGTGAAGGCCGACCTCCAGGAGTACATTCCCTACTATCCCTGCTTCGGTGAGGAGTTTACGCTGACGAAGGAACGCGGAGCCTACGAGGGCGTTGACGGTGTGTGGCCCGTGGCTTCTGTGCGCCCGTTGACGCGTGGCATGTTGAAGATGATGACGAAGGAAGGCCTCCAGTTGATGCTCAACGAGGTCTATGCCCGTCATGGTCAGTCGTTCAAGGACACCAAGGTGCAGAAGTATTTTGATGCCCTGTCGTGGTATAAGAAAGCGAAGCAGCCTTCTGCCCTCACGCCGATTGAGAAGCTCAACGTGTCGTTCCTTAAGAGTTTCATCAAGACAATGTAAATGAATAACGAGAGTGCCTTGGCCCACATATCATCTAAACAAAACCTGCTGGTCGCATCTTGCAATAGCGTTCGAACCACTGGCGCTTCTCAGGTGTTTTCATCTCATCATATAAGCTGATGATGCAACCTTGATGCAGGTCGTCGGCTATGGAGAGTATGACATCATGCAGCTCCAGATGCTAAAACACGCCTACCCAGCCAAATCTGCGAACTAACTCACGAAGCAGACTGCGATCGCTAATAGGAATAGTGATGGCGATAGTCTCTTTCTCTGTGTTGTCGCGTGCAGGATTCGCAGATTCCAGTTCATACTGCGCCTGTGCAGCCAACAGTACTTTTGCAGGCAGACCAATAGTCGACTCTATCTTTACAGCCAACTCCGTAGTAAGTGCACGCTTGCCGTTCAGCACCTCACTCAGATGTGAAGCCTGAATGCCAACCATCTTGGCGAAATCCTTCTGACTGATTCCGCGTTCCTCCAGTTCTGGTTTAATCATCATACCGGGATGCACTGCCATGAAGGGTGCAGGGTTCTCATTTCTTATTGCCATAATGTGTATCGTCTAAACTTAATATCGTTATACTTATTCCACCTTCAATTTCTCTAAAAAGTATGCGCTCCACCATTCCATTTACCACTCTGATGGAGCTCATGCCATTAGTTCCATGCAGTTGTTCGTAATGAAGGAACGAGATTGCGCGCAGGTCGCTTGCCACATCAACCATTCGCATGTAGTTGTATGCTGTGGCAAGTGCCTTCATGAACTTCGCATTACGGGTGTATTTCTTATATTTGCTATTACGCCCCGTTGTAATCAGCTCTTCCAAATTCTTGTCTTCAAAGACTATTTTCATTTTCTATGTCGTAATTTTGCTGCAAATATAAGGCAAAATTCCCAAAAATGGGAATAATTTATGCAATTATTATCACATTTTAACTTATAACATTCCCTCCCATTACAGGGGAGGTCTGGAGGGGTCTCTCATACATCATACATCATCCCTCGTCCATCAGCCCTCAGCGATCTTCCATCTTCCCTCTTCCCTCTTCCTTCTTCCATCACCAGATGTCATTCACCTGTCCCTGTGTCAAAATGAGAATTATCTTCTGCAAAGGTAGCACTTTTTATTCAATTCTCCAAACAAGTAACACTATAATTACACAAAAAGAAGGTATAGCTCGATGGCCCGAAGGGGAAAGTCAACCGTCCCTTTTGTGTACGAAACCGCCAAAGGAATTGGGGGGAAAGTTGTGCAAAAGAGGAAATCAATTTTAAATTCTCAATTTCCAAATGGTACAATGGTACAATGGTACATTACACAAGGGTAGTGTCGTGACACCTCAGAATTTAAATATCGGGACAACTGCTATCGTGTAGCCGTCTCTCTCTATGGTGCGCTCATCATCGTTGGTCACGATGGTGAGATTGCTGCACTTCAGTTCTCCTGCAGATTCCACGATGCTGTCAACCTCGCGTTTCTCTGTCTTGGGACTGCTCATGTCAAGTGACTAGGTACCAGGTACATTGTCACCTAAAAGTTCTTTTATTCGTAAAATAAAGTCCTTCGCAAGCGGAGTAAGGTCATCCACGAGAGCCTTGTCACAATAGGCAAACGCCTCATAATCACTACTATGACGCTTCTCGAAGAGAGTGTTGAATATTTTTCCATGCTCAATGGAAATGATTCCCTTGGAAACAAAATGCAAACCAAGCATCGCCTTCACTCCAGCATGAGTCGTGGCCGTAATATGGTGCTGCAGGAGCAAAGCTTGTACGGCGTAAAAGCAAGCATAATAGAGTCTATTGACGGCAGCATTATAGTGACTGCGCTCCGACATGAGGGCAGCTTCTTCTATTGCCTCGTCTGCACGTTCCATCCGATAGTGCACCAGGCTGATTCGGCTTTGTTCATCGAGTGTCTCTTTCATATTCTGATTCCTTCGTTCATAACGTTAATATAAAAAGGAGTCTTGAAGGGCATGTTCTCCCATTGCTTGCGTAGCATCACCGTTGGACTGACCAGAACGCCCGTCTGCCACTCGATTTCGTTAAGTGGACCTGTCACATCCATTTCACGCCTTAAATTCATTTCATCTCCCTCGAGCAGAATCAATACGTCAATGTCACTATCGGGGCGTGCATCGCCACGAGCCTCAGAACCATACAAAATGGCTGTTGCCGTTGGGTCAACGCGCCGTATAGCCTGACTTATCTGATTAACTATTTCTTTTCTGCTCATAGTAAACGTGTAATTCTCGCCACAAAGATAAGGATTATCCTTGAAACTACCAAAGGAATTTGGGGAAAGTTGTGCATATTGTACCATTGTACCATTGTACCATTTGGATTTTCGAATATAGATTTTGTACCTTGAGGGGAGTAGTTGATTTATATTATATATAATATTATTATAATAATATTATATATAATATAAATATAATACTACATTTCCGCCTCCCTTCCTCTACATTGAAAAAACCAAATGGTACAATGGTACAATGGTACAATACCGTTCTGTGAGGTCTCCAATTTTAACATTTGAAATAAATCAGAAACAAATTTCGAAATGCCTTGCATGTCTCCTGATTTCTTTGTACCTTTGTAATGCATTTGAAATGCAACTGCGAGTGTGGGCGGCGGGCACGGACATAGGCACCGACTCGGCCAACGATAGGAGTGAGCGGTCTCACCATAAGCAGTAAGCGGTCGAAGTATTAGGAGTAAGCAAAGTGGAAAATAACCCCACCTTTGGGCATAACGGCAGCCAGGTTATAACACATTTACACAAACATAGAATTATAGGTTTTTCTTTAGTTCTATCCTGTGGGTGATGCAGGGCGGCAGCTCTTCCTGGTAGTGGGTCACCATGATGAGGGTCTTGTCGGGACGCTGGCAGAAGGCCATGATGACGTCCTTCACCAGTTGGCGGTTGACGTTGTCGAGTCCGTGCAGGGGTTCGTCGAGGATGAGCAGATCTGGGTCCTTGACGAAAGCTCGGGCGAGGAGTACCAGGCGCTGTTCGCCGCTGGACATGCGGATGAAGCTGCGGTCAGCCAGGTGCTCTATGCCGAAGACGCGCATCCAGAAGCGGCATTGGGCTTTCTCCTCGTCGTTGGCACGGACATAGAGGCCTACGGTGTCCTTCAAGCCGCTGGCTACAATGCGCAGGGCAGGGATGTCACGATGGTAGGAACGGGCCAGCTCAGGCGACACGTAGCCGATGTGGCGCTTGATGTCCCAGATGCTTACGCCGCCCTCGCCACGCCGATGTCCGAACAGGGCGATGTCGCAGGCGTAGGCTTGCGGGTTGTCGGCACAGACGAGTGACAGGAGTGTTGATTTGCCGCTTCCGTTCTGACCGGTCAAGGCCCAGCGCTCACCGCTGCGGACGGTCCAGTTGAGGTCTTTCAGAATGGTGCGCTCGCCATAGCGGATGGTGACGTTGGTCATGCGGATGACTTCGCGTGTTCCGGTGGCAAAACCACCGGACACACTCACGGGGGACGGGAGCCCCCCGGGTGATAGGTGATTGATGGCTTGCTCCAGCTCGGTGGAGAGGACGCGGGTGGGGAAGGACGGACGCTCTGCAAGATATGCGGCAAGGGAGAGCTCGCGGCCATCATGGTCCATATCGATGATGCGCTCCACGTAGTCGGGGATGTCGTCGCTCTTCGCCAAGACGAGGTAGAGGTCTATAGGCTTTGAGCTTTGAGCTTTGAGCATTGAGCTTTGAGCTTGGAGCATTGAGCTTTGGGTGGTGAGTGGTGAGTAGTGATGGGCTATGCGCTGGAGGAGGTCACGCAGCTGCTGGCGTGTCTGGGCGTCGAGTCCGATGAAGGGGTTGTCGAGGATGAGTATCTTCGGATTGCTCATGAGTGCCTTGACGAGTTGGAACTTACGCAGCTCGCCGCTGGAGAGCGTGATGATGTATTTGTCGAGCGTTTCTTCCAAGCAGAAGAGCCTGATGAGCGCCTCGTCAGCCTCAGTCAGCGTGCCCAGCTTCTCTCGTACGGTGGGTGTCTCGGCATCGATGTCGTGCTGGTTCCAGCGCAGCTGCAGGTAGTAGGCACTATCGACCGACGGGCCGTAGGTGTCGCGGAAGGCAATGTAGCGCAGGGTCTTGCCGCTGGCGTTGCGGCCTGTGATGGCGGTAATCATCTTAGTGGATTTTTTCTTTGTTCTTGTTGGCAAAGTCTTTCCAGCTGCGGTAGTGGGCAGGCGACTCCGGACGGTTCATCTGCATGTAGTGGCAGTAGGCGGCACCCAGGGCGTCGGTGGCATCCATGAAGGTATCGACATCTTCCTTGGTGAGCTTCAGCAGGCGTTGCAGCATGCCGGCCACCTGTTCCTTCGAGGCGTTGCCGTTGCCCGTGATGGCCATCTTTATTTTCATGGGCGCATACTCGTGGATGGGTACGCCATGATGAATGGCTGCGGCAATGGCGGTGCCCTGTGCGCGACCGAGCTTCAGCATCGACTGTACGTTCTTTCCGAAGAAGGGTGCCTCGATGGCCATTTCGTCAGGCAGGTAGGAGTCGATGATACCCGTCACCCGTTCGAAGATATGACCCAGCTTCAGGTAGCCGTCGGCAAACTTCCGCAGGTCGATGACGCCCATGGTCATCATCTCCGCCTTGCCGTCGCGCACGCGGATGAGTCCGTAGCCCATGATGTTGGTGCCTGGGTCTATGCCGAGTATGATTTTCTCCATTTTCGATTTACTGATTTTCGATTTTCGATTTCGTTATCGTTGTTTGAGTGGAGCACACCAGGTGAACATATCGGGGAAGGACGATTCCAACTCCACGGGTTCGCGGAATAGGCCGAAGATGGCGCTGCCGGAACCGCTCATGGCGGCATAAACGGCTCCCAGGTCGTAAAGACGCTGCTTGACTTCGGCCAACTCAGGATGCAGCTGGAAGACGCCTTCCTCAAAGTCGTTGATAAGCTCATCGCGCCACGTCTCTACTGGCTGCATCACGATGTCGCGGCAGTTGCGGAGGGGGCGCTTGGGCTTGATGAGCGAATAGGCCTCCTTGGTGGAGACGGGCATGTCAGGACGTACCACGCCGATGTACCAGTCGCTGAGGTTGAGCACTACGGGCGAGAGGCGCTCTCCGATGCCCTCAGCATACTGCGGCTGCGGGTCGATGAAGAAGGTACAGTCGGCACCCAGACGGGCAGCGTAGCCACACAGCTGTTCCTTCGTGAGGTGGAGCTGAAACAGCTCGTTGAGCATGGTGAGCATATAGGCTCCGTCGCTGGAACCGCCACCCATGCCCGCCTGCGTGGGAATACCTTTTTTTAATCGTGCGCGTACGCGAGGCATATCGGGATGGTCTTCCTTCAGCAGCTGGTAGGCGCGTACAATGAGGTTCTTCTGCACGTCGCCCTCAATGGCGATGCCCTCAAGGGTGAGCTCACAGTCGTTGACTGGTGACTGGTGAGTGGTGAGTGGTGAGTGGTGAATGGTAACCTCCAGCTCGTCGCAAATGGGGACGGGAAAGAATACTGTCTCCAGGTTATGATAGCCGTCAGGACGACGTTCGACGACGTTGAGCCCGAGGTTGATCTTTGCTATGGGATGTGTAATCATTTTTTCCTTTGGGCGTTACTCGTAGTTGAAGGTACCGAACTCGCTGTTGATGGTCAGGCTCTTGGGGCCTTCCTCGATATGGCCGATGACCTGCGCGTCGATGTTGAACGAGCGGCTGATATTGATGATCTTCTCAGCCACTTCAGGACGTACATAGATTTCCATGCGGTGACCCATATTGAACACTTGGTACATCTCGCGCCAGTCGGTGCCTGAGCAGTCGTGAATGGCCTGGAACAGCGGCGGAACGGGGAACATGTTGTCCTTGATGACGCGGCAGTTCTCGTTGACGAAGTGCAGCACCTTGGTCTGTGCGCCGCCCGTGCAATGCACCATTCCGTGAATCTCAGGACGCAGTATGTCGAGCGTCCGCTTGATGACGGGAGCATAGGTGCGGGTGGGGGAGAGGACCAGCTGGCCCATGTCGATGGCAAAACCATCGACCACACTGTCAGTCAGGCGGTAGCGGCCGCTATACACCAGGTCGTCGGGTACAGCGTGGTCGTAGCTTTCGGGGTACTTCTCTGCCAGGTACTTGGCAAAGACGTCGTGGCGGGCGGAGGTCAGTCCGTTGGAGCCCATTCCGCCGTTGTAGCGATGTTCGTAGGTGGCCTGTCCTGTTGAGGAGAGACCCACGATGACGTCGCCTGGACAGATGTTGGCATTGTCGATGATGTCGCTGCGCTTCATGCGGCAGGTGACGGTGCTGTCAACGATGATGGTACGCACGAGGTCGCCCACGTCGGCTGTCTCACCGCCTGTCGGCCAGATGCCGATGCCCATCTCGCGAAGCTCTGCCAGCAGCTCGTCGGTACCATTGATGATGGCTGAGATGACCTCACCTGGAATGAGCATCTTGTTGCGTCCGATGGTGGAGCTGACGAGGATGTTATTGACGGCACCCACGCAGAGCAGGTCGTCGGTGTTCATGACGATGGCGTCCTGTGCTATGCCTTTCCAGACGGAGAGGTCGCCCGTCTCCTTCCAGTACATGTAGGCGAGGCTCGACTTGGTGCCTGCACCGTCGGCATGCATGATGTTGCAATACTCGGGGTCGCCGCCCAGTATATCAGGGATAATCTTGCAGAAGGCCTGCGGGAAGATTCCCTTGTCGATGTTCTTGATGGCGTTGTGGACGTCTTCCTTGGCGGCACTCACGCCACGCATCATATAACGGTTGTCTATCATATTTGTTGGGTGATGGGTGTTGGGTTTCAGAATTTCACTTGTGGTGCCGTTTCGGAACCGATGGCGGCTTCAAACTTGTTCATCTTCTCGAAGCCGAAGATGCCGGCGAGGAGGGAGTTAGGGAAGCGGCGGATGGTGACGTTGTACTGCTGTACGGCCTCGTTGTACTGGTTGCGTGCCACGTTGATGCGGTTTTCCGTACCTTCCAACTGCACCTGCAGCGACTGGAAGCTCTCGTTGGCCTTCAATTCAGGATAGGCTTCGCTGATGGCAATGAGTCGGCCCAATGCCTGCGAGAGCTCGCCCTGCACCTTCTGATACTCCTGAATGTTGTCGGTAGTAAGGGTGACGTCAGTAGCCTTCGAACGGGCTGTGATGACTCCCTCGAGCGTTTCCTTCTCGTGGGTGGCATAGCCCTTCACGGTTTCCACGAGGTTAGGGATGAGGTCGGCGCGTCGCTGATAGCTGGATTGCACATTGGCCAGTGCCGTCGTGGCCTCTTCCTCTACGTTCACCATACCGTTATAGACTCCGGCTGCCCACATGACTATGGCCAATGCCGTCACGACGATGACGGCTACCACTACGATGATGATAATGAGTTTCTTATTCATAAAGCTATAAATGATTAACTATAAACTATTAACTATTAGTAAATTACCAGCTCGACGTAGCACCTCCGCCGCCTGAACGGCCTCCGCCGTAACCGCCGCTGCTGTGGCTGTGCGACGAACTGCTTCTGTAGCTGTGGCTGCTTGACGAGCTGCTGTAGCTGCGGCTTGATGAACTGCTGTGCGAAGAATAGCCCCCACCGCTGGAGAAATGGCTTCCGCCAAAGCTGTAGAAGTTTCCTCCGAAGAAGAAGGGCAGTAGGGAGCGCACGTTGACGAACATGTTGATAGGCATGATGTTCCTGACGTAGATGCTGAGGAACCATCCGTAGCGTCTGCCTATGTAAGAGAAGAGTATCAGCCAGAATCCGAAGATAAGCATGTAGAAGCCGGTAAGGATGCTGATATGCTCGCTCTCTTCCTGGGGATGGGGCTTCGGATGCAAGGTTGACATAGTGGGCAGTTCCTTGCCCTTCAGGGTGTTATAGACGGCTTGCGTCAGATAGAGCATGCCGCTGTCGGGCTGCTCGGCCTTCATGCTGGGAATGAGGTATTGCTGCTGCAACTGGCTGCACTCCGCATCGGTCAGGTCGGCTTCGAGTGCCAAACCGGTATGCGAGCGGAACAGATGATCGTCGTAGGCCAGCACCATAACCAGTCCCCGGTCGTTCGTGCCGATGTGGTAGAGGTCGAACAGTTCCTGGGAGAATCCGAAGATGTCTCTGTTGGCTACATGCTTTACGATGATGACAGCCGACTCAATGCCTAGCGAGTCGTCCATCTGCTTCAGCAGGGTGTTCAGCTGTTGTTCGGTGTGTGGCGTGACGATGCTGTCAGGGTTCGACACGTAGCGCATCCCGTCGGAAAGATGGGGCATGGGAATGGTTTTCGCCGTCCATTCGGTAGATA
Source organism: Prevotella sp. (assembly GCA_024695705.1). Taxonomy (GTDB): domain Bacteria; phylum Bacteroidota; class Bacteroidia; order Bacteroidales; family Bacteroidaceae; genus Prevotella. Next base: position 10,626 of record JAILHP010000048.1, read on the forward strand.
GGGGGAGTGAGTTCAGCAGGCGCTTCTCGTCGTTCTTCATGTCAACGCCCACCACGTAGTTGCACGCCATAAACTGGCAGACAATGCCGACTACGATGAAGAGTTTCCACAGTCGTCCCCAGTCCAGATAGGACGATGCTTCCGTCTTCCACTCCTGAATCACGTTCTTGGTATTCTGTTCGAAGTTTCCGCGATGACGGTAGTATTCCCCTAAATACTTGTAGCGGGTCTGGGCATAGTTCCATCCGTCATCGGGCTTATCCAGTTTCAAGTAATTTTTTTCCGTCTGGGAAGTGAATGTGTCAAGTCGCTGGGCTGCCCTATGCAGGCGCTTCTTCTTCTCTGCCATCAGTTCCTGATAGTCACCTGCCAAACGCGCTTCGGCAATCAGGCAGCCAATAGCAATAACGCCGAAGAAACCGCAGTAGATATAGAAGAGCGTCCAGGCCGTATCGGCGGTGCCTGTCTCAAAGCCGATACTCATCGCCTTGAGTATCAGCAGAGACGAGAACATGATGAGTATCAGAATGAGACCCACGTCCAGCAGGCGCCATAGTAGCTTATGCCCCGACTTCTTCTCCATGCTTACCAGTCTTTTCCGTGCCAGAACTCCCACGAGGCGAATGCCTGCAGCAGCAGCATCTCAAGGCCGTTCTTGACGTTGGCTCCGTACTCGGCACCACGCTTCATAAACATAGTCTCGTCAGGGTTGTAGATAAGGTCATAGAGAATGGTGTGGTTGTCCATTGCCTCGTAGGGCAGCAGCGGACACTCCTCCGTGTGGGGGTACATGCCCAGCGGCGTGCAGTTGACAATGACGTTGTACTCCTTGACAACCTCGTGGGTGATGGACTGGTACTGGACGGTGTCAGGACGTTCATAACGACTGACGAAGACGGTCTCCAGTCCCAGCGACTTCAGTCCGTAGTCAATGGCCTTCGACGCGCCGCCCGTACCCAGGATGAGTGCCTTCTTGTGGAAACGCTCCAGCATGGGCTCAATGCTCTGCGTGAAGCCGATGACGTCAGAGTTGTAGCCCTTGAGCTTGATTTTCTTTCCGTCGTGAATCACCTTGATGACGTTGACCGCTCCGATGGCCCTTGCCTCAGGACTGATGTTGTCGAGGAAGGGAATGACCTTCTGCTTGAAGGGAATGGTTACGTTGAGTCCCTTCAGGTTAGGGTTGGAGTCGAGAATCTCTGGCAGCAGGTCGATGCTGGGAATCTCGAAGTTTTCATACACGGCGTCAATGTGCTCGTCCTTGAACTTCTGGTTGAAGTAGCTGATGGAGAACGAGTGCCCCAAAGGGTAGCCGATAAGTCCGTACTTGTCCATAAATAATAGTGTTATTTCGTTGCAAAATACATGGTGCAGATGCCGAAGGTGAGCCGTTGGAAACGGGCCTCGCGGAACCCTGCTTTCTTGAGAATCGCTACCATCTGCTCTCCCTGCGGAAAAGCTTCGATGGTACGTGTCAGATAGCTGTAGGCGCTGGTGTCCTTGGATATCAGACGCCCATAGACGGGAAGGATGGTGTGCGAGTAGATGCGGAACAGCTGCTTCATGGGGAAGGAGACAGGCGATGTCAGTTCCACCACGCTCAGGTGTCCGCCCGGCTTCAGCACGCGGCACATCTCCGCCAGTCCTTTGTCAAGGTCAGGAAAGTTGCGGATGCCGAAGGCTGCCGTCACCGCATCGAACGAGTCCGTCTCGCACGACAGGGCCATACAGTCCTCACGTGCAAACGAGATGATGCCGTCGAGTCCTTGTGCCTTTACCTTCTGTCGTCCGATGTCCATCATGCCCTCGCTGATGTCGGTACCCAGCAGTCGCTGGGGCCGTAACATCTGTGCAGCAAGAATGGCGAAGTCGGCAGTTCCCGTCGCAATGTCCAGCATCAGCTGCGGCTTGTAGGGTGCCAACTGTTGGATGGCCTTGCGTCGCCAGCCTTTGTCGATGTTCCACGACAGCCGGTGGTTCAGCTGGTCATAGGTTGGTGCGATGTTGTCAAACATCTGCTCCACCTGCTGGCCTTTCTCGCCTTCGTTGTAGGGCTTGATGGTTTCCTGCTTGTACATGGGCTTTGAGCTTTGAACTTTGAGCTTTTAGCTTTGAGCTTTGTTCAGCCAATCGCTGACGTTCTTCTCGATGCGTGCGGCTATGTCGTCGCTAGCGCCAGCTTTCTGGAACGTCTCGCCTGTGATGTGCTCGTAGAGCTCGATATAGCGGTCGCTGACGCTCTCGGCATATTCGTCCGTAATCTCGGGCATCACCTGGCCGGGCTCGTTCATGAAGTTATGCTCAATGAGCCACTGGCGCACAAACTCCTTCGAGAGCTGCTTCTGGGGCTCGCCCTTGGCAAACTTCTCCTCGTAGCCGTCGGCATAGAAATAGCGTGAGGAGTCAGGCGTGTGAATCTCGTCAATGAGATACACCTTGCCATCGCGCTTGCCGAACTCGTACTTCGTGTCCACGAGAATGAGACCCTGACGGGCGGCAATCTCCTGACCACGTGCAAACAGGCGGCGGGTGTAGTCCTCCATCACGGCATAATTCTCAGCGTTGACGATGCCCTGTGCGATGATTTCCTCCTTCGAGATGTTCAGGTCGTGACCCTCGTCAGCCTTTGTTGTCGGCGTGATGATGGGCTCAGGGAAACGCTCGTTCTCCCTCATGCCTTCAGGCAGCTTTACGCCGCAAATCTCGCGTACGCCGTTCTTGTAGTCACGCCAGGCAGAGCCAGTCAGGATGCCGCGGATAATCATCTCCACGCGGAAACCCTCGCACTTCAGTCCTACGGTGACCATCGGGTCAGGGGTTGCCAGCTTCCAGTTCGGGCAAATGTCGCTGGTGGCATCCAGGAACTTGGCGGCAATCTGGTTGAGCACCTGTCCTTTGTAGGGGATGCCCTTCGGCAGGATGACGTCGAAGGCGGAGATGCGGTCTGTAGCCACCATAACCATCAGGTCGTCGTTAATGTTGTACACATCGCGTACCTTTCCGTGATACACGCTCTTCTGTCCCTTGAAGTTGAAATCAGTCTTTGTTAATGCTTTCATCTTTATTATTATCTATTTTCGATTCTTTGTCAAACCGTTCATACGCATGGACGATGCGGGTTACGAGTTTATGCCGGACGATGTCTTTCTTCGTCAGTTCGACGATGCCGATGCCCTCCACATTATTTAATATACGCAAGGCTTCCACCAGTCCTGACTGCTGCGGACGGGGCAGGTCAATCTGCGACGTGTCGCCCGTGATGATCATCTTTGTGTTCCATCCCATGCGGGTCAGGAACATGCGGATCTGCTGCGGCGTCGTGTTTTGCGCCTCGTCCAGTATCACCACTGCGTCGCTTAGCGTACGGCCTCGCATGAAAGCCAGCGGAGCAATCTGTATGACGTGCTGTGCCATAAGGTCTTGCAACTTCACCTGCGGCAGCATGTCCTCCAGCGCGTCGTAGAGCGGCTGCAGGTAGGGGTCAATCTTGTCCTTCATGTCGCCAGGCAGGAAACCGAGCTTCTCACCAGCTTCCACCGCCGGACGTGAGAGGATGATTTTCTTGGCCTGTTTCTCCTTCAGCGCCTTGACGGCCAACGCTATCGAGAGGTACGTCTTTCCCGTTCCCGCAGGACCTACGGCAAACACCATGTCGTTCTCGTTATACGCGTCAATGAGCCGCTGCTGGTTTTCGGAGCGGGCCTTAATGGGGCGTCCTGACATGGAATAGACCAGCACGTCCTTGGGCACATCGTCACGGATACGCCTTCCCTTCACGATGTCGATGAGGTCCTCTTCCTTCAGCGAGTTGAACTTCAGCACGTGCTCACGCAGTTTTTCTACGCTTTCCTCGAAGGCAGTCATCTGCTCTTCGTCGCCCAACACGCGCAAAACGTTGTCTCGGGCTACTATGCGCAGCTTCGGATAGAACGCCTTGAGCATCTGCAAATGCACGTTGTTGGCGCCGTAGAATACCACGCAGTCAATGTCTTCTAATACAATATGCTTCTCTATCAATTGATATATTTTTTGATTTTGCTTGCAAAATTACAAATATTATTTGTAACTTTGCGCCCCGAAACGGAATATTTTTTATGAAACTGACTAAAAATAGATATTTATTGATATTCGTCATCGTCGTTGCCCTGCTGGCTCTGGTGCGTTTGGCTTTTGAGGGAGAGCAGAGTTGGGTGGCTGAAACCCCACCAAACCTCCCCGAAAGGGGAGGCTTACCTGCGGACTCCATCGGAGGACAACAGGAAACAGAACTCCCCCTCCAGTACCCCCACCGCATTCTTGGCGTCAGCAGCTACCACGTGGAGTTTCCTGACAGCAATGACCGGCAGTTGTCGGCAGCCCATCAGTGGGGCGTGAAGCCCGTGAGCAACCGTGAGGATGCTGAGCTGCGCATGAAGGAGCTGGTATATGTGGGCGTCAGTCCTTATTATACAGTGGATAAGCTGCGGGCATCCATTCCTTACCTGGTGCCTCGTGCCAGCATCTTGCTTCAGGATATAGGCCGTGCGTTCCAGGACAGCCTCTATGTCAAGGGTTTGCCCATTCACAACATCATAGTAACCAGCGTGTTGCGTACACAGGAAGACGTTGCCCGTCTGCGTCGTGGTAACGGCAATGCTACGGAGAATTCCTGCCACCTCTACGGCACGACGGTCGATATCTGCTACAACCGCTATCAGCCCATCACCCGCGAGGTGCGTAACGATACCTTGAAGTGGGTGCTCTCAGAGGTGCTGCGCGACATGCGGCGCAACAACCGCTGTTACATCAAGTATGAGGTGAAGCAGGGCTGTTTCCACCTGACGGTCAGATGATTGTACTCATAAGGGCTGATGGGACTTATAGGGCTCAGGGCATCAGCTCCGTTGCCAGGAACTCTTCCCATTGGTCGTGGTAGCCGTTGAATACGTTGATGTCAACGTCACCCTCTATTCCCCTGACTTTTCCCGTTGCCGACAGCTGCCACCAGCAGAGCCGCACGTCAGGCTTGTACTCGCTGTAGCGGGCTATCCAGATGAGGTAGCCACGCTTCAGGTCGGGTGCGTCCTGTAGGTATTTGTTGACAAAGCTCTGGTTGACGTAGATGATGGGCTTGATGCCTGTCTGACGCTCTACGGCACGCAGCCAGACGCGCATCTCGCTGAGCAGTTTCTTCGCACCTCCCATTGCCTCAATCTGCCCGTCGCTGGGCTCCACGTCAAACACGGGCGGGAAGTCGCCCTTGTTGAAGCGGGCAGTCTTCAGGAAGTGGTCTGCCTGCTCAAGGGCATCAGAGGTAGTGGAATAGAAGTGGTAGGCTCCCACGTGGTAACCGTTGGCACGCGCAGCCTTGTAGTCAGCGGCAAAAAAGTGGTTGGTGACCGTCGTACCCTGCGTGGCCTTGATATAGATGAACGACACGGGGTAGTCGGCCTCGCCCGTTACGTTCTGTTGGTTATGCTTGCCGAGATTCGTGATGCGTAAAGCCTTCCAGTGAATGGGGAAATGATGACGGCCACGCTCGTGCTGGTAGCGTGAGATGTCGATACCGTAGATGCGCTCAGGCGTGAAGCTCAGGCGTTCGCCCTTGTACTTGCCTTCCACCCAGGTACCCACCTGAATATCCTTGAAAGGGCGCAGGCGGAAGCCGAACCCATGCTGTTTTCCGTTGCTCCATTCTCCCTCGTAGTAGCTGCCGTCAGGCGTCTTGTAGCTGCCGTGCCCAGTGGGCGTGAACGTGCTGTCGAGCTCTCCAAGGTAGATGCCGTCCTGATAGAAACGCAGCCCACGGTTGAAAGGGGGCAGTCCTCGTTGCCAGCACCTGCCGTTCCAGTAGCCTCCATCGCCTATGAAGCAGATGGGGGTGGAGGGTGTTGACGGGTGAACCGTCAACCACTGTGGTCCTATGGGGCTGAACATGCGGCTGGCTTTCAGCTGCAGGATGATGCTGTCGTTGTGGGCGTTGTAGTTGGCAATCATGTCGTAGCCTTCGTCGTCAATGCGGTGGGCACGCAGGTAGTAGCGCAATTCCGATTGCAGGTCCTCATGGATGCGGAGCAGCGAGTCGGCCGTTCTGGCTTGGCTGGCCATCAGCTCGCTGCGTGGCGTCAGCGGCGTATGGCGGGCCTGCAGGTCAGGGCGCTTTTGCATAAAAGCATAGGCAGCAAGGGTTGCCGTGAAGAGTATTGCAAGCCCAATAGTCAGATTCTTTGCTGTCTTTTGCATGAGTTTCAGAATTATTTTGTATTTTTGCCCCCGTTATGAAGGTTACCTTGTTGCAAATTGATATTGCGTGGGCACAATGCGGAGAGAATATCCGTCGCGCCGATGCCTTGTTGCGGGCCCACCTGGGCAGCGACGTGTATGTATTACCCGAGATGTGGTCAACGGGCTTTGCCACTGAGCCTGAGGGCATTGCCGAGTTGGAGTCTGACAGTCCCTCGTTGCGCTGGATGCAGGCTGCCGCCCTTGAGCACCATTGTGCCGTGTGTGGCTCGCTGGCCGTTCAGACGGCTGACGGAGCCTACCGTAACCGCCATTATTTCTGCACGCCTGATGGTGTGTCCTTCTACGACAAGCACCACCTCTTTACCTATGGTCACGAAGACCGCTTCTTCACGGCTGGGCAGCAGCGTTGCCTGGTGGAGTGGCGCGGTTGCCGTTTCCTGCTGGTCACGTGCTACGATTTGCGCTTCCCCGTGTGGAGTCGCTATACGGCTGAGGCTCCTTACGACGTGATGATTGTCGTAGCCAACTGGCCTCAGTCGCGTCAGACGGCGTGGGAGGTGCTTACCCGTGCCCGTGCCATTGAGAACCAGTGTTTCCTGCTGGGAGTCAATCGGGTGGGCGATGACCAGTATTCCCACTATCAGGGTCAGAGCCGTGTGGTTGACGAGCGTGGCAACATCCTGGGCCAGTGTGCTGATGACGTGGAGCAGGTGCTGACCGTTGACTTGGATTTGGAAGCCCTTCGCTCCGTCCGTCAGCGCTTCCGCGTGTTAGACGATGCGGATAGCTTTGAGCTTTGAGCATTGAGCTTTGAGCTATCAGCCATCAGCCATCAAGCCAGGCATCAATCAGCTTGCGGGCAATTGACAACTTCTCAGGGATGGTCGGCAGGTTGTCCTTGCGGAACCAGGCACCCTTCGCCAGTTCAGAGCGCTGCAGGTGAATCTCTCCCTCCACATAGTCGGCATTGAATCCCACCATGAGTCCGCAGGGATAGGGCCACGGCTGACTGCTGAAGTATCTCAGGTTGGTAATCTTGATGCCCGTCTCTTCTTTCACCTCCCTATGGACGGCTTCCTCCAGCGTCTCGCCCGTCTCCACAAAGCCGGCCACAAGCCCATAGAAGTGGGTGCGGAAGTTGCGGGCATTCACCAGCAACACCTCGTCGCCCTTGTGTATCAGCACGATAACGGCAATGGCCAGCTGGGGCCACACCTCTTTGCCACACTGGGTACACTTCTTCGAGATGTCCGTGTCCATGCGCATGGGGGCTCCGCAGACGCCGCAGTAGCGGGTGTTCTGGTCCCAGTAGAGCAGCTCATGACACTTTCCCGCCTTCAGGTAGTCGTGCTGTGACAGCAGGTAGTAGCTCTTGCGTAGTCCGCACATCTCATAGCCCTCCAGGTTTGTCACGGGCGTATCCACACAGCAGGCTTTGTCGCCATCCACGTTCATCAGGTGCGTCCAGGGTTTCAGCTCCACGGGCGGTTCGTCGCCCTGGGGTATCTCGAAGCCGTCTGCCGTCTGCCGCAGCAGCAGCTCGTCCTTGCAGAAAATGTAGTATTTCATTTCTTATTCTCCAAACAGTTTCTTACGGTCGCGACGCAGGGCAGGCTCCGTCCACTCCCTGGGCACGAAGCTCCAGTTGTTGTTGGCCTTCGGACGTACAATGCCCATGCGCTCAATCTCTTTCATCAGGTAGTAGCGCTGGTCACGTTCGCTCATGGTCAGGATGCGTGAGGGAATGGAGTCTCTGGGAATGCCGGCTCCCTGCGTCAGCAGCTCGCCGCCGCCGTTGCCACGATAGCTGTTCATGGCCACCGTGTAGTATTTTGTCTCCAGGAACGGCTCCCCGCTCGACATGCGGATAATCTGCACCTTCTGTCCGTTGGGCTTGGTGACGTCCACCTGATAGTCGATGCCTGCCGCCGAGTCAAAGTTGAAGGTCAGGTTCTTGAATCCGTAGCGCTGCATGTCGCCTGCAGCATCGTCGTTCAGCAGCATGATGGGGTCGTCAGGACTCTTCATCGTGTTCACCCACTGGTCATAACTCATCTCCAGGAACTTGCGAATCTCGTCACCCCTCATGCGCAGCGTATAAATCTGATTCTCAAAACGGTAGAGCTTGAACATGTCCCTGACATACACGTCGCCAGCCTTGATCTCAATGTCAAACGACAATGGGGCGTTGAACGAGATGTCGGCACCCGTTATCTGCAGCTGCAGGTTATGCACGAAGTCGGTGAATGCACAGGAACCGAAGAAGCAGTCCCTGGAACGGATGGGAGCCTGGAACACGCCGATGAAGCGGTTGACGTAGGTCTTGCAGCTGTCAATGGCAGGTTGGAAATGACGGACGAATGCCTCGTCAATAGCATACGGCCGCACATCGACCAGCTCTCCTTTCTTGTTGACTATCTGGAATTTGCCGTCCTTCTTTTCAAGCGTTACTGTGGCGTGGGCCACCTTCAGCGCATTGCACGAGGGGTCCAGACAGATTGCGCCTTTCTGTGTGGTGGAGTTGTGCTCTGTGTGGTCGTGTCCGAAGAAGATGATGTCAAAGCCTTCCACCTCTTCGGCCACCTTCTTCGCAGCGTCCTCATTATAATGTAAGGTAGAGATGCCTCCGTCCCAGCCGCTGTGCAACAGGCCCACCACCACGTCAGGATGCTCTTGCTCGCGGACGTGCTTCACCCAGTAACGGCACGAAGCGGTAATCTCCTCAAAGCGCATGCCGCTCCACAGCGTCTCGTTGAGCCAGTAGGGAATGGCAGGCGTCAGCATGCCGATGACGGCCACGCGCACCCCCTTGCGCTCTACGATGACGTAGGGTGGGGTGTAGGGCTTGCCCGTTGCCGTGTTGATGACGTTGGCACCCAGCACAGGGCAGTCCAGGTCCTTGATCCATTTGTCATAGACGTCGTGACCCGTCTCCACGTCGTGGTTGCCAAACAGCTCCGCGTCATACTTTAGGTAGTTCAGCACCTCGGCTGCCACGTTCTTCACGTCGGTCTTCACGTAGTTGGTGTAGTAGCAGGTAGGCTGTCCCTGCAGTATGTCGCCGTTGTCCAACGTAATCACAGCGTCCTCGCCCACCTGTCCGCGCAGCTCATTCAGGTAGCTGCTCACCCTGGCCATCGAGCCCTGAAGGGGTTTGTCGTTGAAGAAATCCACAGGGAAGAACGCACCGTGTACGTCCGATGTCTCAATCAGGTGCAGGGTTACTGAATTATCTTGTGCCATGTTTGACAGGGTGTGACATAGCAGTGCTATGCCCAGAATTATGAGTTTTTTTGTCATCATTTTGTTAATATTTGGCGCAAAGATACATAATATTGCTGACACGACCAAACATCGGCACATTTTTTGCAGCACTTTTTTTGAAATCGACTCCGAGCTTGCTCGCCTGAGTACCGATAAAAAGAAAGCAATAATAACGAAGAAATAGAAAATCGTCAAATAGTAAATAATTATGGCATTCATTGATTATTATAAGATATTAGGCGTTGACAAGAACATTCCGCAGAAAGATGTCAAGAAAGCCTATTTGAAGCGGGCCAAGCAGTTCCATCCTGACTTGCATCCTGACGACCCGAAGGCCAAGGCAAAGTTCCAGGCGCTTACCGAGGCCTACGACGTCATTGGCGACCCTGAGAAGCGTCGTAAGTACGACCAGTACGGAGAGCAGTGGAAGCAGGCCGATGCCTTTGGCGCTGCAGGCGGTCAGGGCGGCGGCTTTGGCGGTTTCGGCGGCAGCGGACAGGGTGGTAATCCCTTCGACGGCTTCGACTTCTCGTCGTTCACAGGAGGCGGCGGCTTCTCGTCGTTCTTTGAGAACCTCTTTGGCGGTGGACGCAGGAAAACCGGTGGCGCTCAGTGGTCAACGGGCAGCGCACGTTCGCAGTCAGCTAACCTCAGGTCCCAGACCTCTAACCTTGAACTGCCCCTGCGCATCGCCCTGTTAGGTGGCGAGGTCATTGTCGAGGCTCCCAATGGCGACAAGCTCAAGCTCAAGGTAAAGCCCGGCACCCAGCCTGGCACCAAGGTCCGCGTGCCTGGAAAGGGTCAGGGAGGACGCGACCTCATCCTCACTTTCAAGGTACGTCTGCCTGAGAACCTCACCGACCGTCAGCGTGCCCTGCTGGCTGATGCCCTGCAATAAACCGCACCCCTGACAAGCGTTTCCACAGGTACTCCGAAAAAAAGAACCCAAAAGTTTTGGCCGTTCGGAAATAAAGTATTACCTTTGCACCCGCAAAAAGCGCAAACGAGCAGAAACTCGGCCAATCGAGCAAGCTCGTTGGCCCTCACTTAACCGGAAGGTTGGCAGAGTGATCGATTGCGCTGGACTCGAAATCCGGTATACCCCTTTCGGGTATCGGGGGTTTGAATCCCTCACCTTCCGCAAAACTCAAAAAAAGAGAGTCTGTTCATCAGGCTCTCTATTTTTTTTATCCCATACAATACAAAAACAACCCCCTTCTCCTATGCGCCTGACGGAGCAATGGGCGACTCATTTACATCGTCGCTCGTGTCCTCAAGTTGGGGTAGGGGATTCTTGTGGCTCTGCTTGGCGCCAAGCTTGGTCAGCTTGTTGCAGGTCTGCAGAATACTTTGGCCGCTGGGCAGCAGTTTCTTCTCTGCATCGTTATAGGCAGTGGTGGCTGTCTGCAAGGCCTTGCCTATAGCCTTGTATCTGCCCATGAACTGTCCTACCCGGTCGAGCATCTCGTTGGCCAGTTCAAACACCTTCTCGTGGTTCTGGGCTTGCACTATCTGCCTCCATGTGAGGTTGACGATTTTCAGCGCAGCGAAGAGCGACTGCTCGTCAGCGATATAGACGTTCTTCTCCATAGCCTTTCTCCAGAGGTCAGGCTGCGCATTGAGTGCAGTCCAGAGTGCTCCGGTGTGGGGGACGAACATTATCACGTAGTCCATCTTCACCTTTGGGGCTTTGATATATGAGGAATAGTTCTTCGTGGAGAGCTCCTTTACGTGCTTGTTGATACTGTCCACGTGGGCTTTCAGGTAATGCTCTCTGTCGTCCTCGTTCTTCGCATTCACGTAGTCCATGAAGGCCGTCATCGAAACCTTGGCATCAATGATGACGTCACGATTCTGGTCAAGATGTAGAATCACGTCAGGGCGCATCTTGGCACCTTCGTCTGATATGATGACCTCGCCGTTGGCGTCTCTGAGATAGGGCTGAAGGTCATAGTGAACGCCCCTTGTCAGCCCCTGCGACTCCAGCAGCTCGTCGAGAACGGTTTCGCCCCAGTCGCCCTGCACTTTCGAGCCGTGCTTAAAGGCACGCGTCAGTTCCTCGGCACTCTTCTTGGCGGCTTCGCTCTGCCGGATCATCGTCTCGATATGCGACTTCATCTCGCCACCCAGTTTGGTCTGTTCCATAGTACTCTCATCGATGGCTTTCTTCATCTTGTCGATGGTGTCCTTCAGCGGGTTTACAATCTGGCCGAGATTGGTGTTGCTCGACTCTGCAAACTCCTTCTGACGCTCTTTCAGCATAGCCTCTGTGGCAGTCTTCATCTGGGCCGTCACCTTCTCGATGGTTTCCTCGAAACGAGACTGCTGCGCTGCCATTGCCTCCCGATGCCTTTCCTCCTGGGCGGCAAGGCTGTCTTTATGTCTCTTCTCCTGAGCTTCAATCAGCGCATGGCATGCCTCTTCCTTGGCTTCCACCTTCTCCTGACAAACCTTATCCTTGTCAGCCGAGAGCTTCTCAAGCTGCTCTTTGGCCTCTTGCTTCGCGCTCTCCACCTGTGCCGAAAGCGTTGACACTTCTTTCTGGAGTAACTTCTTCTGACTCAACATCGCCATAACGCCGATGATGACACCGATTACTACACCCAGGATTACAAACATTGTTATTTCCATACTGCAAAAATAGGCATTTTATTCAAAACAACCAAATAAAACCCGGAAAAGTTTCTGCCTTTTATTTGCATTTGCTCATTTGCCCACGTTGAGCCCACCGTTGTGGCGAGAAACAAATTTTGTTAAAAATTGTGGGCAATGTGGCTGGTTTACAGAAGAAATCCATATTTTTGCAGACGTAAACATGCAAAATTGATGTGGATTAAACCATACGGAATGAAAGAAGGTTTCTTTATTGGAGGAGGCCTTATCATTGTTGGACTACTGCTGCAGTTGTGCGCCGGCCCTGTGGATTGGGATGTTTTCCGCTGGCCGGTCAACGGCATTGTGCTGGCGGTATTCCTTGCGCTCATTGCCATCATCTACCTGCTGAGGAAACGTGTGTACGGCTTGCAGTTCATCGGCACCTACAAGGCGGCGATACCCGCACTGGTCTATGCCGTTGTGCTGACCATCATCATGGGACTGACGCCGCAGAAAAGCCTCATCCCTGGCTCCTCGTTTCCAACGGGCGAGGGGAGTATGTGGATTGACTACATGCTGAATTTCTGGCCCTTCGTGCTGATTTACGTGTATATCGCCGTGATTCTGGGACTGATTATCCTGCGACGCGCTTTCCACTCTCCACTTTCACCTCTCAACTTGAAAAGGGACATCCCTTTTCTCTTGAACCATCTGGGCTTGTTCCTTGCAATGACTACCGCCACGTTGGGCAATGCTGACATGCAGCGGCTGAAGATGATAACGGTGAAGGGAGAGCCGGAGTGGCGTGCGCTGACCCCACAGCAGCAGATTGTTGAGATGCCCATCACCATTGAACTGAAGGAGTTTGTTATGGAAACCTATGACGACGGCTCACCCCGTCGCTATGCCTCCGACATCATCATTACGCCTCGCAACCCTCTCGCCACTCAACGCTCACCACTCACCTCTGACATTGTTGCCACCGTCGAGGTGAACAAACCTGTGGAGGTTGACGGTTGGAAAATCTATCAATACGGCTACGACACGCAGATGGGGGCCATGAGTCAGATTAGCATCCTGGAACTGGTGAGCGACCCTTGGTTGCCGCTGGTCTATACGGGTATCTACATGATGCTGGCCGGAGCGGTGTGTATGTTCCTCTTCGGGGGCAGAAAGAAAGTCGAAAATCGTCCTATTAATAGTAAATCGTGAATCCCTATGGTTAGTTGGGAACAGTTCATATACTTCGCAATAGCAGCCGTCTTGCTGTGGGCCGTGGGTGCCTGGGCAGCATGGCGCGAGAAGGTGCCGATGGCATACACATCGACCATCATCGGACTGGCTGTTTTCTTCAGCTTTATCCTGATGATGTGGATATCGTTGGAACGTCCGCCGTTAAGGACCATGGGCGAGACGCGCCTGTGGTACTCGTTCTTCCTGCCGCTGGCGGGCATCATCGTCTATTCGCGCTGGAAGTACCGTTGGATACTCTCGTTCTCTACTGTCCTGGCATTGGTGTTCATCTGCATCAACCTCTTCAAACCCGAGATTTACAGCAAGACGCTGATGCCGGCCCTGCAGAGTCCGTGGTTCGCCCCACACGTCATCGTCTATATGTTTGCCTACGCCGTATTAGGCGTAGCCACCCTGCTGGCGTTGTGGATGCTTCTGTCCCCTCGCTCGGCTTTGCCGCATAGCTCTGCTAAGAACTTAGTGGGCTTGGATAATCTGGTTTATGTCGGTCTGGCGTTTATGACCATCGGCATGCTCTTCGGCGCCCTATGGGCCAAGGAGGCGTGGGGCCATTACTGGTCGTGGGACCCCAAGGAGACGTGGGCCGCTATTACCTGGTTCGCCTATCTGGTGTATGTGCATTACAGACAAGTACCCACTCACAAGCCAAAGCTCGCTCTGTGGGTACTGCTCATTTCGTTTATACTGCTGCAGATGTGCTGGTGGGGCATCAATTACCTGCCCGCCGCTCAAGGCTCCAGCGTCCATGTCTATAACTAACCGTCGTTAGAAGAGAGGCACTATGTCCATGTGCCGCTGCTCGAAGTTGTCATCTGGGCATTCTCATCAAAAACGCCCAATTGATCATCGATAAACGCACAGAACTCGTCAACATTCTTACTTTTCTTGTTATACCTATAAGTACAGGTCAAGTTCGTGTGTTTTTATGTAATTTTGCACCATCAAAGTTAAAATTTAATATAATATGATTGCAGATTACAACACGATGCCCCACATGTTCTGGGAGTGCAACCGCCTCTATTTTGACCGCCAGTTGCGTACACCTAAGTTCGGCCTCATGCATACCTATCGTAACCTAGGGATGTTCGAGTTTAACTGGGGAGAAAAGAACATGCCTGTCAAGAAGCGTTATATGGCGATTCTTATGTCCGACTACTTCGACTTCGATGAAGAAACGTTCAGGAACATCATGGTTCATGAGATGATTCACTACTATCTGTATCTTAATAACCCAAGTGATTGTTCGACCTTCGGCCGACTTCTTCGACTTTTCGGTTTTAAGAATTCCGACCATGGCCCTGAGTCTATGACGATGGCTCAGAAGCTAAACGAGCAGTATGGACTGAACATTACTGTGACCTACGATGCTTCGTCCATCCCATTGGCACCCAATGCTCCCAGATAATCATAGTGGCGTTAAAGAGGGTCTCCGACATCTCCTTCCAAGAAACATAATCCGAATCATATAAGGAAAAGCGCCTTGTCAACATGACTGGGCGCTTTTCCTTTTCGTCTACTTCTCTCTCAGAAAGCGTTTCAACAAGAAAGCAAGGAAGTATGGGAACGTATAGAACTGTCCGTTCCATCCAATGTTCTTGTAACCTAGTTTTATGCCGTATTTAACTTCTGGATAGGAGTCCCATTTGATAAGGTTATTCAATGAAGCCGTAGCCCCATCCTTAGCTTTTACCTCTACTGGAATCAGGGAATCAGCATCGCGCACAAAGAAATCCATTTCAAGTGAAGGACTCTCGTGTTTGTAGAAATACAGCTGTTCATAACCAGACTTACGGAGCATCTCGCCGACAACGTTCTCATAGATTGCACCTTTGTAAGTTCCGAAGTTCTTGTTGGCGCGTAGGTCTTCCTGCGCTTCTTCGTCGAGCGAGGCAATAAGCAGACCAGTGTCATGATAGTAAATCTTGTAATAGTCAGTTTCGTAATTGCCTTTCAACGGCAACTCCACATTGCTCAGACAATAGCACACGTTGATGACACCAGCTTCCTTCAACCATTCCACAGCACCGATGTATTCTCTGCTTCTGGCACCTTTGGCAATTTTCGTAATCTGGTATTTCTTGTTCTCCTTAGCCAGGAATGTAGATATGTGACCGTAAACGGCAAGGATTTTCGCTTTGTCCGTCTCCTTTGCATATTTTGTAATATCCTCCTCGTAGTCTTTCAACAACTGTCGCTGCAATTTCAGAGTCCCACCGAAATGTCCATTGTCAATAAACATCTTTACCACCTCAGGCATCCCTCCCAGACTCATATAGTCGCGGAATATATCGGTCATCGTGTCAAGCTCGAGCTGGGAGAAAGGTTGCAGGGCAATCATGTGCTGGTAGAGGTCTTCTATCTGTTCCGTCGAATACCCCTTTGCCCACAGGAACTCCTCGAAGTCCATCGAATGCATTTCAAAGTCATCTTTAAAACCTACGGCATTGGATTCAATTTCCTCATAATAGATGCCCATCATTGAGCCTGAGCAGATGACATCATATCGACCATCTTGGCAGAATGACTTCAGCGATGTAGCGCAGTCAGGGCATTTCTGCAATTCGTCGAAAAAGATCAGTGTCTTGTTCGGAATAAACTCCCATGAAGGCTCAAGCATAGAGATGTTCTTGATGATCGTATCTACCTCGTAGCCCATATCAAAGATGGCCCTGAACTTTTTCTGAAGCACAAAGTTAATCTCTATAACCGACTCATAGTTGGCTTTGCCGAAGGCTCTGATAGACTCCGTTTTCCCAATCTGCCGAGCGCCTTTCACTATCAGCGGCTTTCTTTCTGGATTGTTTTTCCAATCCAGAAGATACTTGTCAATCTTTCTTTTAGGGAACTATATACCTGTTGGCAATAAACGTCAATAGTGCATAGATATACAAAAATGAGCAGCTGGTTATGGTTGCTCATTTAATTTAATATAAGGTTTTGTCTTATGTATTGATTGATTACTTCGGATATTATTCGGTTTATTTTCAAAATGCTTTCATACGGTTTTGTTTCCATTGTATCGTTATGATAATCTCCTTCATACAACGCATCAACAACTTTTGCTATTGTTTCACCTTTGCTGTCAATCATTAATTGAACAGCATAATACCAATGACTATGAAATATTACTTTGTACTTATTTGTTATCCATGCATTGTATAGCGGCTCTTTCAGTTTATGTGGGTCGATATAACTACCATTTATCGAAAGAGCATTAGCTATGTTTTGCCTTAGTTTACTTATGGGGTATGGCCTTCTGTATATGCTTCGCATCATTTTTCTTCGAAGGCTTGTATATTTTCTTGATACTTTAGTCGCTATTGATGAAGGTATTATTACTAAAACCATTTTCTTCGTCCAATCTTAATTGCTCATCAAAGTCATTGATTGCTATTTCAATCAATTTTTCTGTTGGAAGCATTATTTCTTTCAGTTCTTCCTCTGTTATCAATGGAAGATTTTTCTTCATTTCTTCTGTTAGTATCATATGACTACACTACTGTCCCGTTAAAGTGGACTAATCGGTCTTTGAAACAATTGAAATTCAGTCTTTTACAAGCATTTTTGAGGGTGCGACGATTTGAATTCGTATCTTTGCAGTCAAAACAGATGGCTGCATATGAACAGATCAAAA
>JAILHP010000088.1 GCA_024695705.1 Prevotella sp.
TAGTTGTCATTTCATGATGTTGGCATTGAATCAGTTCATCCAGTCGTCGTATTCGGGTGGATCGTTGCGTGTACCACTGTCTTGAAGCAGGCATGTCCTGTGTTTCAGTTCGACTACTTCCATTGCGGGTTTCTTATAATCTTTCTTCTTCATTGCTTTGTTTTCCATATATTATCTGATTACAATTTTCTTACCATTATGGATATAGATGCCCTTGGTGCTGGGTTTTCCGTCGAGTTTGCGACCGCTCAAGTCATACCATCCGTCGACGGTGATCTCGCCAGTTGTGGTGTCAATCTCGCCGATGGCGGTGGTCTCGCCGTTGGCTCCCACCAGTTTCACGGTGATGCGGCTAGGCAGTTCCTCCTTCGTCGCTGCGCTGCCAGTCCGGGCGGGGGCGTTGTTCTGCGTATTGTTCCACAGCAGGTAGCAGCCCATCGGACGGATTCTCGCACCCGAGGCCACCTTCACGAAATCGCCAACCTCGATGCCCGTCTTCTGTACGCCGTCTCTCCTGCCACAGCTTCAATGCCAACCGCCTGCGCATCTTCCTGCACGGCATGGCCTACAACCTGATGCTCTCCTTCAGGGACAGGGCACTCAAGGGGACGGAGCTTGAGAATGCCGAGCTTCTCACCATACGCGAAAGGCTGCTCCTCACCGCCGTATCGATCAAGGTAAGAAAGACGAAGGTCGTCATCGACTATCCGAAGCACCATCCGATGAAAAAGGAGCTCTCTGCCATGCGCTGAGATTCTACGAACAGGCGGCATAAAGACCGGACAGCAGCCACACGGATTCATTGATGTCACGCCAAGCGTGACACAGGGAACTGTGCCGTAAAGCCAAAATAAGCGCCATTCCTCCTCTCTTGGGATGGTCCGTGAGGGGGAGTACGGCAGCACACCAAGATAATCGGAGGACAAATCTGTCAACATTTCAGAAACGGGGACTGTCCCTGCCCCATACTCCAAGCCAAGTGGGGGGGGAGGCAACTATTATGAAATATACAGGTTAGGATGTTTACAGATGAAATTATATAGGGGACAGAATAGCGGATTCTTTAATTATACATGATGTATGAAAAACACCTCATTGGAAGTGTTAAAACAATGAAAGGCAGGTCGAAATTGATAGGGGGACGGTAAAAATGGGGAAAAAGAAGATATTAAAATGCTTTTCCTTCTTCATTTTCGTTTTTAATCATTACCTTTGCACGGTTATAAAGGAGTTAAAGGAGTTAAAGACAACTGCCTCTCCATGAAAAGCCTTTGTCCCTGGGTTGAAATAAGAAGTGTTTTCAATAGAATGTTCGTTAATAATGTAAACTAATTATGAAGAAATTGTACTTGTTACTGCTTACAGCTGTTTTGTCAATCGCGGCTTTGGCACAGGAGAATTATGAGTTGGGCAAGCCTAACAACGACAACTACCGATACTTGGACGAGTATCAGGCTCTCAAAGAATACATTGACTACTCGAAGTACCCCCATTTCAAACTAGGCATCGGTACAACCGTTGACAATTATCTCAAAAACACTACGTACAAAAATTTGGTTAATAAAAACTTCACCGAGACGGTTGCAGGCAATGCCATGAAGATGTCGAGTTGCGTGGATGGCAATGGCAACATGAACTTCACCACCGTGAAGAACTATGTGAATGCTGCCACAAATGCCGGCCTTAACGTCTATGGCCACACCCTCGCATGGCACTCTCAGCAGGCAAAAAGCTGGTTGCTGAAGCTTCTTGCCGACAAGCCGGTTGAAGGTGGTGAGGAAGTGTGGTCAGTGGTTGCCAGCAAAGACTTCCGTAGCGACCAGAGCGTTGGTTGGAAAGCGAATGAGTCTGAGTTTGGCTATTCCATCAGCTTTGACGCCACCAATGGTCTGCACGTAAAAACCACAAAGTCGTATTCATGGCAAGTACAGTTCGTGCCTATGTCTGATATTCTCCTTACCACTGGCAAGACATACAAGATGACCATGACCGTAAAGGGGTCTAAGTCAGGCAAGCTGGATGGCCGTCTGGGCGACTGGGGCGGCGGTGCTAATTTTACAGTAAATTTCACCGCCGAGTGGAAGGATGTGGAAGTCAATATCACGCCAACTATGAGCAGCAGTTTTATGTTGTTGCATGTTCCCAACTACATAGGCGACGTGTATATCAGGAGCATTACTTTTGAAGGTAACGTCCCCCAAACCGTCCCGCTGACCCAGGAGGAACGCCACGACACGCTCGTTTGGGCTATGGACAAGTGGATCAAGGGTATGATGGAGGCTTGCAACGGCAAGGTCAGGGCATGGGATCTCGTCAATGAAGCCATCTCAGGTGATGGCAATGATGGCCAAGGCAACTATCCGCTGCAGCACTCCGATGGCTATAACAGCGGCACATGGGATGTGGGTGGCAGTGCGTTCTACTGGCAAGACTACATGGGCGACCTGGAGTATGTGCGTCAGGCTTGCCGGCTGGCCCGCAAATACGGTCCTGAAGACGTGGTGCTCTTCATCAACGACTATAACCTCGAGTCGGACTGGGATGACAACAAGAAACTGAAGTCTCTCATCAACTGGATTAAGAAATGGGAGGCTGACGGCGTGACCCATATCGACGGCATCGGCACGCAGATGCACATCAGTTGCTTTGAGAATGCAACCCATCAGAATAACATCAAGCGCCACATCACCAAGATGTTCCAACTCATGGCCAATTCCGGCAAACTTGTCCGCGTCAGCGAGTTGGACATGGGTTATGTCCGCGGCTCTAACAGATGGGGCTCCTCTTTGAAGACCAACCAGCTGACTGAAGCCGAGCACAAAAAGATGGCCGACTTCTACGAGTGGATCATCAAGGAGTACTTCCGTCTCATCCCGCCCGCACAGCAATGGGGCATCTGCCAGTGGTGTTCCACCGATGCTCCTGACAACAGCGGATGGCGCGGGGGAGAGCCCGTGGGCATCTGGGACCTCAACTACTACCGCAAACATGCATACGCTGGATTTGTTCGCGGACTGAATGGCGGTGAGCCTTCTTCCGGCATTGGCCACGTCGAGGCAGACCAGACTGTTGACATCTCAAGGGGCATCTACAACATCAACGGTATGCGTATGCAAGCAGCATCGCTTGACGAGCTTCCTTCCGGCATCTATATTGTCAGCGGCAAAAAGGTCGTGATGAAGTGAGAGAAGTAGAAGGAAATACAAAAAGGAGGGGAGGACGGCGACGTCCTACCCTCTTCCATAAGCATTCAGAGTAACTGACCTGTCTCTTTTGTGGGTGCAATTCAGTTGGCTTGTTGCATTCTGCGATAGCTCTACTTCAGACGCACGGTGCTGCTGCCTTGCTTTCTGTGGCGGACGATGTAAAGACCACGGGTGGGGCTGACATCGAGACGACGACCCTGCAAGTCATAGAACTCGTCATCATCTGCAGGACTGCTGCTGACGGTGGCAATGCCACTGAGGTCGTCAAGCTGAAGCACGTAGGGCTGGCTGCTCGATCCATGCATTTCGTCGGTGGCAAAGATCACATCATCGAGGTTGACGATGAGGTCTTCGCCAGCGTGGGAGATGACGAGCGTCAGGCGCTTGCCTGTATCGGTGGGATTGCCGGCGACGGTCAGGTAGTAGAGACCGTCAATGGCGTCCGTCTGTCCGCGCAGCGAGGCATCGATGTAGACGCTCACCGTGGCATCGGTCAGGGGACAGCCTCCGGCCATGATGCGCATCACCATGTTCATGTTGTCGGCATAGTCGGCATAGTCGTTGTCTGAAATATAACCGGCGGCCCGTGTTGTCATTCGTCGTGCCGAGGCATATCCTGAGACGTTGGGGAAGATAAGCGTGCCGTCCTGCTGTGAAAGCAGCTTGTAGCCCTCTCCCGGCTCGATGGCGGTGAGGGTGCCGTTCCATTTCCCGTGTCCGTCATAGATGGCAAAGGCCGTCTTGCTCTTGATGTAGTCGTCTTTCCGTGGGTTGAGGTTGAGGAAGGCCTCATCGATGGGGATGTTGTAGTGGGAGGTGGACCCTATCCAGTTCCATCCCTCATGGATGCTGATGGGCGTGTTGATGTCCGTCAGCTCACCCCTCACGACGAAGCTGCAGGGCACCGTGGTGTGTACCTTATACATCTGTCCAGCCTCGACGCGCTGTAGGGTTCCTCGCCATTGACCTTCGTATTGGTCGGCCATCTGGGTCTTGCTCTTGATGAGATCCACCTCATTGGCCACCTCTTCCATGACGCTGCTCAGGGCTCCCTGCCGGTTAGGATTGACGAAGAAGCTCTTCCAGTTCCATCCTGCTGCCAGTTGCATGTCCTGCTCGATGATGCGGCCTGTGGTGAAGATGGCGGGCTTGTCGAAGGCGCCTATGGTGGTGTTGTTGGCGCTGACGAACCACTCAAACATGCTCAGCTCGAAGTGGGCATCCCAACTGATGCTGTTGCTGGGGTTGCCATACATGTCTTTCACCCCGCTGAGTGTGAAGCTGTGTCCGTCCTCGATGGAGATGAAGTGGATGGGAATGTTGGCCGTGTGTCC
>JAILHP010000132.1 GCA_024695705.1 Prevotella sp.
TCCAGACTTTCGTAGATGGAGTTGTTGGACTTGAATTCGGGGACAATTTGCTTCATCTTGCGAACCGTTGCCATGTCGTCAAATTTGCAGGAGATGGCAAAGAGTTCTTCGAGGTCACGGCAAATCTGGTCGTAGTCGTACTCACGGACTTCGGCAATGCGGATCTTATCGTGGAATGAGGGCTTGGTTCCTTCCAAGTCGCTCAGCACTTCCTCATAGAGTTTTTCGCCAGGACGCAGGCCAGTGAATTCGATTTTCACGTTTCGAGCACCTGACAGCTGAATCATACGCTTGGCAAGGTCGGCAATCTTCACGGGCTGGCCCATGTCGAAGACGAAGATTTCACCTCCATGACCCTTCGTACCAGCCTCAAGCACGAGCTTACAAGCCTCAGGAATCAGCATGAAGTAACGCACGATGCGCTCGTCAGTAACGGTAACAGGACCGCCATTCTTAATCTGTTCACGGAACAGGGGGATGACACTGCCATTGCTGCCCAGCACATTGCCGAAACGGGTGGTGACGAATTGGGTGGAGGGATTAGCGTTCTTTGCCTTGCAAAGCGGCAGAGCCGAGCGAAGCGTTGAGAGATGGGCGTTGAGTGACTGACAGTAGATTTCGCAGATGCGCTTCGAGCAGCCCATCACGTTTGTCGGGTTCACAGCCTTGTCGGTGCTCACCATGACAAACTTCTTAACGCCGTACTTCACGCTGAGGTCGGCAATGACCTTTGTACCATAGATATTGTTATGGACGGCCTCGCTGGGATTGTCCTCCATCATGGGTACATGCTTGTAGGCAGCAGCGTGGAAGACATAGTCAGGACGGAAAACACTGAAAAGCTTCTCCATACGCTCCTCGTTGCAGATGCTGGTGACAACGGTCGTTGCCTTGACATCGGGATAATCATGCGACATCATCAGGCGGATGTCATGTTCGGGCGTCTCAGCCTGGTCAATCAGCAACATTTCAGCAGGATGGAAAGTAGCTATCTGGCGTACCATTTCCGAGCCGATGCTACCTGCAGAGCCCGTAATGAGAATACGGCAACCCTTCAGCTTTTCACCCACAGAGTCCATGTCAACCTTGATTTCCGAACGCGGCAGCAGGTCTTCAACGCTGACCTGCTTCAGCTGCATGCCCTCAATCTCCTCGTCAGTCAACTGTCCGTTGAGGATGCTGGCCTCACGTACCTGCTGTGCCATGAAAATCTTACAGCCGGCATCAATCAGCATGTTCTGCATCTCCTGATTGTTACGGAACTCGTCCACACGCAGGGGGCTGACCAGAATCGCGTCAATATGCTTACGCAGTATGACATCCTTCAGATGGCTGTCAGCCTTATAGACGCGACGACCCATCAGCAGGATATGGTCGGCACGCTGGTCATGGGAGATGAATCCCTCAAGGATGAAGCGGCGGGGACGCTGCGCCTGGATATTCTTTGCTACGCCGATACCGCCTGAGAGGGCACCATAAATCAGCACGCGCATGGTACGTGTATCAGACGACGAAGCATCAAACAGCGCCTTGATGAGCACACGCATTCCCCACATGCAAGCGGTGGCAATGAAGAACAGCGTGAGGGTCTCCATCTTGTTGAAAGCGCAGAGATATTCCACGCCGAAGTACTTCATCAGCTGTGAAACGACGATACAAAGAACAAGCGATATGATATTGGCGTAGCCCACATGCACCAAGTCGATGAACGACGAGTAACGCAGGATGCCGGCATAGGTACGGAAGCAACGTGACCCGATAAAGCTCAGCACTACGTACATCAGCAACGTGTAGATTACATTGAAGCGATGAACTACCAGCAGATTGGTGCGATTAAAGACCCAGTAAATGAAAATACCGACAAACAGAAGGATGAAACTATCAGCCAGAAGCACACACCAATATGGAAGGGCGCGTTTGGAAAAATACCAATGTAATAGTCTTTGAATCATTGTCAATTGTCAGTAATTTGGCTGCACGGCTGCGGATAGGCTATAGTCATCAGGCATGCCTGAATGGCCGAGCGTCAGCAGACTCGCAGATAATTTTTGCAAAGGTACTAAAAAAAGAAAAAAGTAAAAAGAAAATTTAAAAAAAATGCATTTTATCTGCAAAAAAATTATCAAGAAGTCTTCTTGGGGACCATTTATTATATAAGGAACGCGCGTAGAGACAAAGAAAATGCCAGAACGAGGCATTCATCATACTACGTTCTGGCACGGAAGACTTGACTTTTGTCTTATTTCAGTAATTCTGCCGGCAGCGTGGGCATGGCACCATTCTGTGTGCAGACGTAGGCAGACACCTGCACTGCTATGCGGTGGGCCTCAGGAACTGACTTGCCATTAAGGATACTGCCTATAAAGGAGCCTGTAAAGGAGTCGCCTGCACCAACGGTATCAGCCACTTTTACTTTCGGCGTTTCCTGGAAGGACACGTGACCTGGCGTGAAGACGTAGGAGCCATTGGTGCCACAGGTGAGGACGAGCATGTCGAGGTTGTACTTACCCAAAATGAGCCAGCACTTGTTCTCGATGTCAAGACCGGGATAACCGAACATTCGGCCGATGAGCACCAGTTCCTCATCGTTGATCTTCAAGATGTTGCAGCGCTGGA
The DNA here is from genome assembly GCA_024695705.1 of Prevotella sp. Taxonomy (GTDB): domain Bacteria; phylum Bacteroidota; class Bacteroidia; order Bacteroidales; family Bacteroidaceae; genus Prevotella. The sequence goes on from JAILHP010000132.1 coordinate 2,617, forward strand.
ACGACTCGCGCAGAATCTCCTTCGTATAGAACTGCTGGCGCAGGTTGATATCAAAGATCTTCAGACAGTCTGCGGGTGTGGCATCAAGGAACTTCTGGATGGTTTCCCGGCTGACCACGTTGCGCTGAGCCAGCGAGCCGAAGCAGACAGCGCGACAGTTGCGGGCAATCTCTGCAATGTCATCATCGAAGGGGATGTTATCCCAAGCCACATTTTCCTTGATATCATACGTGGGAATGCCCTGCTCATCAAGCTGCACCTGCACCGTTCCTGTAGGATAAGGCACGCGGGGCAAAAGGTCATTCAGGTTGTGCTCTTTCAGGGCCTCGATGGTCTCATCGGCCAGTTTGTCTTCACCGAGTGCACTCACGGCAATGGTATTATCCATACCCAGGAACTGCCCGGCATGATAGGCGAAGTTGGCGGGGGCGCCACCCAGTTTCTTACCTTCGGGAAGTACATCCCAGAGGACTTCTCCGAGTCCTACAACGTAGCGGAGACCCTCCCCCTGCCCCTCCCTGTTAGGGCGGGGAGTAGTTGCATTTTGCTGTTCCATAATTTCAGTATTAATATTATAGATATTCATTGTTCTTTTGACTTGAGGAATGGTGACCACTCCCCTCCCTCACAGGGAGGGGTTGGGGGAGAGTCTTTTTATATACGTAAAGAGATAGACGACACCCACGGCCATCACCAGCACAGCACCTGCCTGTCCCATGGCATCGCTCAACAGACCCATGAAGAGTGGGAAGATGGTACCGCCGAAGAGACCCATAATCATCAAGCCAGACACCTCGTTCTGCTTAGTGGGCATTGATTCAAGTGCGGTGGCGAAGCACATGGAGAAGACATTAGAGTTGCCGTAGCCCACGAGGGCAATGGCTGTATAAAGCATCCATTTTTCCGTTCCGAAGAACAGGCCACACATCGACAAAGCCATCATCACCACGCTGATAATAAAGAATATACGTGTTGGGAGTATGCGCAGGAAGAACGAACCGGTCAGACAACCTATGGTACGGAAGATGAAGTAGAGCGAGGTGGCAAAGGCGGCATCATTGAGCGACATGCCCAGGCGCTCCATAAGGATTTTGGGTGCGGTGGTATTCGTACCCACGTCGATGCCCACATGGCACATGATACCGAGGAACGACAGCAGCACAATGGGGGTACCCAATAGTTTGAAACACTCCACGAAGGAGGAGGGCTTGCCCTCGACAGGCTCTTCCTCAATGGGGGTGATGCCGAGCAACAGCGTAGCCAGCACACCTACCACGAAGTAGATGCAGAAGAGCACACGCCAGTCGAGTCCGAAGTTGGGAATGACGGCTGTGGCGCCCCACATGGCCAGATAAGGAGCGAGGAACGAAGCTATGGCCTTGATAAACTGTCCGAAGGTTAACGTTGAAGCAAGGTTGCCACCACCCATGACGGTCGATACCAGGGGGTTGAGCGAAGTCTGCATCAGCGCGTTGCCAATGCCGAGCAGCGAGAAAGCCACGAGCATGAAACCGAAGGAACTGCCAAACAGGGGAATGAGCAGCGACACGACGGTCACCACCAGTGAGAGCAGCACGGTCTTCTTACGGCCAATCTTGTTCATGAGCATACCGGTAGGCACGCTGAAGATAAGGAACCAGAAGAACACCAGCGAGGGGAAGATATTAGCTACGGAGTCTGTCAGAGCCAAGTCTTCCTTGACGTAGTTCGAAGCAATGCCCACCAAGTCAACGAAGCCCATGCAGAAGAAGCAGAGCATCACGGGGAGCAGTGCCAGTTTGGATGTTTTATTCATAAGTTATACGGATAAATGATTACTTTTGCTTTGTTGGTTACCTTGATGTCGTTGTAGGGCAATGAAGGGAACACCAGGTTCGTCATGGCCATCTTGCCCTCGCTGTCAAACACCTCGATGCTGCAGCGGTCTATGAAAAGTCGCAGTTGCTTTATGGTACCATAAGTGGGAGCCTCCGTGACGCAAGAGAAAGCCTCGCTGAAACTCACGTCACCACTCTTTGTGCGGTCCATACTGAAGGTCTGCTTCTGGGCATCGTAGCGCATGATGACCTTTTCGCCCTTTGCATTGCTCAGTTCAACGTCTGTAGAGCCTTTCAGGTCGATGACCACTTCGCAGGCCTCGGTCAGTTTCTTTACCTTCTCACCACGAGCAGCCAGCATCTCTACCGACGGCACCACACTGACGTACGTCTCCTCGCCATAATTGAACAGTCCGAGGTCACGGGGAATGCTATTGGCACTACGGAACTGCATGGTGGGCACCTGGTTGGCATACTGCCAGCAGGACATCCAAGCCAGCACTACGCGGCGGTTGTCAGGTGCATTATAGAACGATACCGTTGCATAGTGATCCTTGCCATAGTCCATCCACTTGGTAACCTTCGGCATCGACTCACAGGTGAACTTATGGCCGTCAAACTGGCCTACAAAATACTGTGTAGCACTGCCTCCGAAGGGACCACCCGGGTTGATGTTACAAAGCAGCACCCATTTGGTGGAGGGTTCTTCGCAGAGCGAAGCGGCAGAGCCGAGCGGAGAGTTCTTCGCAGAGCGAAGCGGCAGAGCCGAGCGGAGGGTTGAGCGTTGAGAGTTGAGAGGGAAGAGGTCTGGACATTCCCACACGCCGCCATGGCAGCCGTACTCCTGTCCGAAGGCACTCTCGTATTGCCAGTCCTTCAGGTCTTTCGACGAGTAAATCTGCATCTCCTGCCCCACAGCCAGAATCATAATCCACCGCTTGGTACCCTCATACCAGAACACGTTGGGATCGCGGAAGTCAGGCTTGTCGCTGGTCACCACGGGGTTTCCCTCAAACTTCTTGAATGTCAGTCCTCCGTCGGTCGATGTGGCCATCGACTGTGTCTGATGGTGGCCTGCCGAGGTATAGAACGCTACGACCTCATTGCCCTTGGTGATACACGATCCAGAGAAGATGCTCCCCAGCCAGTCAGCCTCCAAAGCCATGGGCTGCGCCTGCCAATGCAGCAAGTCACGCGACGTGGAGTGTCCCCACGTCATATTCTCCCACATGGAGCCGTAGGGGTTGAACTGATAATACAGATGCCATACCCCGTCCTTATAGAACATTCCATTGGGGTCGTTCATCCAGCCGTATTGCGGTGTGTGGTGGTACAACGGACGGAAGCGTTCACGGTTGGTTACGTCAAACTCATCGGCATATCTCATCTCCTTCCAGCAGACAAAATCCTTGATAGCGCCTGTAGTACGGCGGTCACCATGGAAGGTGATGTCGAGGAGAGGTGAGTGGATTTCCAGCGGCACAAAGTAGTCCACCTTGTCCACAGCAAGCTTTACATTGAGTCGCTTCACCAACTCGTTTGTTCCGTCAACCACGGCAATGGCTGCAATCTCTTCTTTTTCTTGTACTGGCAGTAGCAGATAGCGTTTGCCTTGGTTCAACTTTACCATGGCATGGTTTTCGCCAAGCACCATGGGAGTCACTTGTGCCTCGGCCGTCATTGCCATCAGCACGGCAATCATGAATAACAGTTTTTTCTTCATTCTCATTTATATTTATTGTTTTAAGTTTTCATTTTAAAGTGTCATCCCTACTTGCAAACGTTTTAACCTTAAAGTTATTGGTCGTAAACTATAATTATTAACTACTAACAATAATATTACTAACTGATCTCGTTGCAAAATTAGCCCTTTTCTCTTATAATGGCTGTAAATTCTGTTTCAAACACTAAGAAAAAACGTTCATTGCAATAAAAATATCAGCAATGAACGTTTTTTCATATCATCTTTCTTGTTATTTCCAAATACGCTTCAGTGTGCGATATTTGGCGCTGACACCATTTCCCCCGACAGTCAGATGATTGTAAATAGACTGGGGGAAGACCAGGTTTGTCATAGCCATACTTCCGTTCTCAGTGAACAACTCTACTGACGACTGATCAACATAGATGTCGAGCGTCACGCTGTTGCCTGTCACACAAAGAGGTGCTTTTGTGGAGGGTATGGAGAAGGTGCCGTTGAACGACACGTTTCCCGTAGCACTACCACGGTGGGCAGACAGGGTGCGTGCGGCACTGTTCACGTCGATGACGTACTTCTGGTTCTGGTCGTTGCTCAAGGTGATGGTGGCATCGCGGTCAAGACTGACAGTGACCTGCAGCTGGTAAGCATCCTTCACGGAGAGTGTCTCACCGGCATTCTGCCAGTCATCGGCAATTTTGTCTATCTCCTCGACAACGGTAGAGGTGAGCAGCGGCATGCCGTCGTACTCCGTCAAGCCAAGCTCGCGGGGCAGCGTGAAGGCGGATCGCCAGGGGTTGCACGGCACGTCACCTGCATACTGCCAGTTGTTCATCCAGCCTATCATGATGCGGCGGTTGCCCGTGTTCGACCAGGTGACGCCTGCGTAGTTGTCCATGCCATAGTCGAGCCATAGAGGGTACTCGCGTTCGTCGGCCTTGAACTCCGTGCCGTCAAACTGTCCGGTGAAGTACATCATGCCTGA
>JAILHP010000163.1 GCA_024695705.1 Prevotella sp.
GCCCTTGCCGGTGAGGGTGGCACCGTGGAACTGGCTGGTGAGCTTCTTGTACATGCCGAAGAGATAGCCTATCTCACGGCCGCCCACGCCGATGTCGCCTGCGGGAACGTCCATGTCAGGACCGATGACCTTGTAGAGCTCGCACATGAAGGCCTGACAGAAACGCATGATCTCGGCATCGCTCTTGCCACGGGGTGCGAAGTCGCTGCCGCCCTTGCCGCCGCCCATGGGCAGGGTGGTGAGGGCATTCTTGAAGGTCTGCTCGAAGCCGAGGAACTTCAGGATGCTGAGGTTGACGGAGGGGTGGAAGCGCAGTCCGCCCTTGTAGGGGCCAATGGCGCTGTTGAACTGCACACGGTAGCCGATGTTCACCTGTACCTCGCCCTTGTCATCGACCCAGGGCACACGGAAAGTGGTGATGCGCTCGGGTTCCACGAGACGCTCGATGATTTTTGCCCGTTCAAACTCGGGATGCTGGTTATAGACATCCTCGATGGAGAGCAACACTTCTTTAACTGCTTGTAGATACTCTGCTTCGCCTGGATGCTTACGTTCCAGCTGCTGCAAAATGTTTTGTACGTTCATAGTAATAAATTAATGTTTTTAGTGAAATATAGATTGTTTAATACTACAATGTGTTCAACGTTTCTTCCCATAATCGTTGTACATCTTGATGCCGAAGATGATGACGCTGCAGACGAAGGTGATGAGATTGGTGATGAGCAGGTAGATGTTGCCTATCAGTATGCCCTGAATCACGAAAGCGAGGCAGCCTATGGCCATCATGATGAAGCCGGGCAGCGAGATGCCGTCGGTTTTGCGGGTGCGAATGGTCTGGATGGCCTGTGGCAGATAGCCCAAGATGAGGCCGATGCTGGCTACCCAGCCGCAAATGTGAATCAATGTCTCATTGTCCATAGTTTTCTGATATTTAAAGTTTCACCCACAAAGATACGAAAAACTTGGGCTCATGATACCAGAAATGCATTTTTTTTACATATTATTAATAATAAGGTGTGGGGTTTTCTTTGCATTTCGCTCAGTTTTCTGTAATTTTGAGCCTGGTCAGAACCAGTCTCGAAGGTACTCACGTTCGAGAAAACTCAAATATTATTTGGTTTTCTGCTCACTTAATCGTACCTTTGAGACGTTGTCTCGAAGGTAAGATGCACCTCGGAAATGAAAGAAAAATAACTTTTTCTTTGCATTTCGCTCGGTTTTCATTACCTTTGCAGGGAATATGAGAAAAGTGATGTTGTGTATGATGACCTTGCTGGCTTTTGCGGGGCAGGTCAGGGCGCAGGAGGCGGACTTCGACTTCAGCAAGTACAGGGCTGCGGTGAAGGAGGATGCCTTCCCCAGGTTTGCCAAGTCGGCAGAGGACGTGCGGATGATAGCCTATGCGCTGATTGACCTGGACGGCGACGGAAAGAACGAGCTGTGGGTCAAGGGCGACGAGGGTCAGGACTGGCAGGGCGTGTTTGCCCTGAAGGACGACGGCAGCGTGGTGCTGCTGGCTGATGCCGACGTGTGCAGCCAGCTGCAGTTCTTCAAGAATGCCGTGGCCTTCCACAGCTACATCTCCCCGGGCCGCGTGGATGAGGGCTTCTCGGTGCTGCAGAACAGCCAGGTGGTGCATTCGGGCGTGCTGCACCAGGAGTTCAACATCTTTACTGACGAGCAGGAGATGCAGGATGAGTATTACACCGTTGATGACGAGAATGTGGACGAGGAGACCTACAAGGAAACCTTCTATGCACTGGGCGCTGAGGTGGTGCTGACGCCCGAGTGGCACGACATTCTCCCTACTTACGAAGAAATAGACGACGAGAAATGATGAACAACAACCTCCCTTCCGAGTTCAATAACTTTTTCCTGAAGGACGTGTCGTTTGTGAACCTGATGACACGCCGCATCTTCAATGTGCTGATAGTGGCTAACCCGTATGATGCCTTCATGCTGGAGGACGACGGACGCGTGGACGAGAAGATCTTTGCCGAGTACATGGATCTGGGACTGCGCTACCCGCCGACGTTCACGCAGGTATCGACCACCGAGGAGGCCGACCAGGTGCTGCAGACCACCGACATCGACCTGGTGATCTGTATGCCGGGTAATGCCGACAACGATGCCTTTGCCGTGGCCCGCGACGTGAAGAAGATGGCGCCGTACATCCCCATTGTGGTGCTGACGCCTTTCTCGCACGGCATCACCAAGCGCATAGAGAACGAGGACCTGACGGCCTTCGACTACGTGTTCTGCTGGCTGGGTAACACGAACCTCATCCTGAGCATCATCAAGCTGATTGAGGACCAGATGAACATTGAGCACGACATCAAGGAGGCGGGGGTACAGATGATACTGCTGGTGGAGGACAACATCAGGTTCTACTCGTCGGTGCTGCCCAACCTGTACAACTACATCCTGGCACAGTCGAAGAACTTCTCGACCGAGGCGCTGAACCCCCATGCCGCATCGCAGCGCAAGAGGGGACGCCCCAAGGTGGTGCTGGCCACGACCTACGAGGAGGCCATGCACTGGTATGAGATGTATCACGACAACGTGCTGGGCGTGATTTCAGACACGCGATTCCCCATGCACGGCGTGAACGGCCGACTGGCCCACGTGGAGGAGGGCGACCCGGAGGCGGGACTGAAGCTGCTGCGCGAGATACGCCGCAGGGATGAGTACATACCGCTGATTCTGGAGAGCTCGGAGATTGCCAACAAGGAGAAGGCCGAGGCGGAGCGCTTCCACTTCATTGACAAGAACTCGAAGAAGATGAACGTGGATCTGCGCCGGCTGATTGAGGAGCACATGGGATTCGGCGACTTTGTGTTCCGTGACCCGAAGACCAAGCAGGAGGTGGCCCGCGTATCGACGCTGAAGGAGCTGCAGGACAACATCTTCAAGATTCCCGAAGACTCCATGCTCTACCACATATCACGCAACCACATGAGCCGCTGGCTCTGTGCCCGTGCCATCTTCCCCGTGTCGCAGTTCCTGAAGACCGTGACATGGCACAAGCTGCAGGACGTGCAGGCCCACCGCCAGATTATCTTCGACGCCATTGTGCAGTACCGCAGGATGAAGAACGTGGGTATTGTGGCGGTGTTCGACCGAGGCAAGTTTGACCGCTATGCCCACTTTGCCCGCATTGGCGACGGTTCGCTGGGCGGCAAGGGTCGTGGCCTGGCATTCCTCGACAATATCGTTAAGCGTCATCCGGAGCTGCAGCAGTGGGAGAACGCCAAGGTGACCATTCCGAAGACCGTGGTGCTGTGTACGGACTTGTTCGACGAGTTCATGGATTCCAATAACCTGTGGGGCATTGCCCTGAGCGACGCCTCGGACGAGGAGATACTGAACCACTTCATGAGGGCCCAGCTGCCCGACTCGCTGATAGCCGACTTCTTCACGTTCTTCGATGCGGTGAAGTCGCCCATTGCCGTGCGCTCCAGCTCGCTGCTGGAGGACTCGCACTACCAGCCCTTCGCCGGTATCTACTCAACCTACATGATACCCTACATTGAGGACAAGTACGAGATGCTGCGCCTCCTGGCCTGTGCCATCAAGGGTGTCTATGCGTCGGTGTATTACAAGGACTCGAAGGCATACATGACAGCCACGTCGAACGTCATTGACCAGGAGAAGATGGCCGTCATCCTGCAGGAGGTGGTGGGCAAGCAGTACGGCACGCGGTTCTACCCGAACTTCTCGGGTGTGCTGCGTTCGCTGAACTACTATCCCATAGGCGACGAGACGGCCGAGGAGGGCATCGCATCGCTGGCTCTGGGACTGGGCAAGTACATTGTGGATGGCGGACAGACGCTGCGCGTCTCGCCCTATCATCCGCGCCAGGTGCTGCAGACCAGCGAGATGGACACGGCGCTGAAGGAGACGCAGACGCGGTTCTATGCGCTGGATATGCAGAACACCCCCTTGGGGTCAGGACCCATGACCTTCTCCGTGGACGACGGCTTCAACATCCTGAGCCTGCGGGTGAAGGAGGCCGACAAGGACGGCTCGCTCACCTACATTGCCTCGACCTACGACCCCTACGACCAGGTGATACGCGACGGCATCTACGAGGGTGGGCGCAAGGTCATCACCTTCTGCGGCGTGCTGCAGCATGGGGTGTTCCCGCTGCCCGAGCTGCTCCAGCTGGTGCAGAAGCTGGGTGCCGACGAGATGAAGCGTCCGGTGGAGATAGAGTTTGCCTGTAACATAGAAAGAGGTGAGGGGCAAGAGGTGAGGGGTGAGTTCTACCTGTTGCAGATACGCCCCATAGTGGATTCCAAGCAGGTGCTGGACGAGGACCTGGCCGCCATACCCGACGAGCAGTGTCTGCTGCGTTCGCACAACTCACTGGGCCACGGCATCTCAGAGGATGTGGTGGACGTGGTGTATGTGAAGACCGACGACAACTTCACGGCAGCCAACAACCCGGCCATTGCCGAGGAGATAGCACAGATCAACAAACGCTTCCTGGAGGAAGGGAAGTCGTATGTCCTCATAGGCCCCGGACGCTGGGGCAGCAGCGACTACTGGCTGGGCATACCGGTGAAGTGGCCGCACATCTCGGCAGCCCGTGTCATTGTGGAGCAGGGACTGAAGAACTACCACGTGGATCCGTCGCAGGGCACGCACTTCTTCCAGAACCTCACGTCGTTTGGCGTGGGATACTTCACCATCAACACCTATACGGGCGACGGCGTGCTGCAACAAAAAATCCTCGACGACATGCCTGCCGTCGAGGAAACCGAGCTTGTACGTCATGTGCGCTTCGACCATCCGCTAAAAATCATGATGGACGGCAAGAAGCAGCACGGAGTGGTGCTTTTAAGTTAGGAGTTACTCCTAACTCTAAAGCCCTTTCGCGCTCATCAGCAGGTCAACAAGGGGCTTGTCCTTGAAGTCATGCTTCTTCTGGTCCCAGAAACCGAAGTCGGCATCGTAGCACCAGGTGGTCCAGGCGATGTTGTTCTCGTCGAACACCTGGAGCATGTCCTTCGTCCACTTGTAGGCCAGCTCGCGGTCAACGGGCTCATAGACGCCCCATTCGCCGCAGAACAGCTGCAGGTCGTACTTCTTGGCAGCCTCAATGGCGTCCTTGAAGTCAGCACGAATCTTCTCAATGTCCCATTTCTGTGTGAGGTAGGGCTCCAGCTCCTTCTTCAGTGAGTCAGGAGCTGCCTCGTAGTCTTCCTTCGACACCAGGATGCCGGGATAGTTCACCTTGCCCTTGTACTTGCCGATGGGTGTCCACCATGCTCCGTAGTGCGTCAGGATCATGGGGTTGTAGTAGTGGAAGGACAGGATGATGTTCTTGTCACCCTCAGGCACTTTCAGGTACTTCATCGTCTCGTAGCCCTGCCACATGTTGGAACCGATGACCAGGGTACGCTGCGGCTCGCGTTCACGCAGGGCCTTGTGGACCTTGGCAATGAGCTGGTTCCACTGCTCGTGTTCGTCGGCTACCGGCTCGTTCATGAACTCGTAGGCCACGCTGTCGTTGCTGTAGCCCTTCAGCGCGTCGGAGAGTTGGTACCACATGTTGATGAGGTCCTGCTGCGACTTGTCAGACGTAAACAGCGTGTTGGCATCGGCAGCCCCCTCGTTGACGGCGTTGAAGTAGTGGGAACGGATGATGTGCAGATCGACGATGGCACGCAGGTGGTGCTTGCCACACTGGTCGAGTGCGAAGGTCAGCAGGTCCCATGCCTCGGGCAGCTTGTTGCCCTCTTCATCCCAGAACTGTACCTCGTCGATGGGGATGCGTACGAAGTCGAAGCCCAGCGAGTCCAGACGGGCAAAGTCGTCCTCCTGGATGTGCAGTTTGCGGGCCTCGCCGCGCTCCTCGGACTGTGACAGCCAGTGGCTCACGTTGGTGCCGCGCTTGATGCGGAAGTTGTTAACACCGTTTGTTGTCTCGTTTTTGGTGGTGCAGGCCGTCAGGGCCAGCAGCATCATGGCAATGAATGCCA
>JAILHP010000030.1 GCA_024695705.1 Prevotella sp.
ATCACCCCGAACACGGCATAGTTGATGATGTCCATATAGTTGGCATCAATGCCCTCACTGACGAGCGTGTGGCCCTCCAGGTCTTCTATCTCCTTGATACGCTGTATCTTGGTCAGTATGAGGTCGGTATAGCTACTGACGCGCATTGAGCGCCACGCCTCGTCGTAGTCGTGGTTCTTGCGTTTCATCAGCTCCAGCGCCTCGTTGGCATACTGGTCGTAGAGCGCCATTGCCTCCTCGTTGCTGATATCGACAGTGTCGGCAAAGCCACGGCTCAGCTGTATCAGTCCTACGATGCCGTAGTTGATGAGTGCGATGAACTCAGGACGTATGCCCTCGCCCACCTTCGACTCCTTCTTGATCTCGAGCGAGCGTATGCGCTTGGCCTTGATATAGAGCTGGTCGGTCAGCGCCGTAGGACGCAGGATGCGCCACGAAGCCCCATAATCGTGCAGTTTTTTCTCGAAAAGCGCACGACATTCGGCAACGGCCTGCTCGAACTGCTCGTTGGTTGAAACCATGATTCTTACCTATTTCTTAAATATTTGGGTGCAAAGGTACGAATAAGTGGGCAAAGTACCAAAAAATTTAAGTTTTATTCTTTCATTTTCTTATGGATGTACTTGATTTTCTCACATTGTGTGTCAAAACGCACTTGCAGTGAGTCCTTCAGCCTGCGGGCCTCCGTCAGGTCGCGTTCTATCTGTTTGCTGTAGGGATTCTGCTTCATGGCGGCCTGCAGCCTGTCCTGTCGCCGCTTCACGTCTTCCAGCAGCGAGTCGGTACGTGCCAGATCCTCCTGCGCCTGCTTCAGCGATACCTCCTGAAACAGCCTCAGCGCCTGTCGCCGTTCCTCAATGGCCTCAGGATATTCGCTGCGCAGCTGCTCAATGGTGTTGAGTACCTCGCTGTAGCGGCCCTCGTCGTATTCCGTCTGCGCCTTCTGAAGCATCTCCTTTGCACCGTTGTCCACCGGCTTCTTACAGGATACAAGCCCTATGACCAACAGCCAAGCACAAATACAAACTATATTCCTCATTTCCTGACGATTACATGGTGAAGCGACGGCCGTTCCACTTTAGGGTTTTCTGCTGCTTTCCTCTTTTATACCAGGTGGTAAGGATGATGTCCTTGCCCGTACGAGGGAGGGCGTAGGAGATGTAGGCGACATCATCCCCGTCGTTCGTCCCAAATTCCACATCGAAACCTACGTCGTTGCAAAGGGTCATCTTCTTGGTGGCATTGTCATAGCGGTAGAACAGGAGGCCGTCAAACTGACCGGGACTGCACTCACCGTTCCTGAAGCAGCACACGTTGTAGGCAAAGAGCTTGTGTTTGCCGTCGGACTCGTTCCAGTAGCACATCTCTATTCTTAACAGGTGCTTCACGTCTTCATACTCCGACTTGTATTCATAGACCACGAAACCGTTCTTCTGGTCGATGGTGAGCGTCACGCCCTCTTCCTGCGGAAGGCCTTTGCTGTGGGTATCCCACGCGGCTCTGATGGCATTGAACGATTCATCGACGCAGTCTTCCTCCTCGTCATCGTCGTTAGAGGAGAGGAAGGCCCAGGCAAAGTCGCTGATGGTGGGCTGGGCGCCTTGATATTTCACTCGGATGCATTCCTGTGCAGACACCGCCAGTGTGCTGCAGATAAAGAGGAGTACCAGGAATATGATTTTTCTCATGACATGTATATTTTTAATGATGATACAAAGGTAATAAAAAGTGATGAGTCAGAAGTTAGGAGTTAGAAGTTTTTTTTTCCTTTTCACGTTTTTTATAACGAATATGGCAAAATTATCACTTTTTGTTTGTACCTTTGCAAAGGATATGAAAATGTACTCTGACGAAGAGCTGGCAGGGATTCTTAACCAGGAGATTTTCCACCAGATAAGTGAAGTGGCTGACCGCATGGGCGTAGAATGCTATGTGGTGGGGGGCTATGTGCGTGACATCTTCCTCGAGCGCCCGTCTGATGACATCGATGTGGTGGTGGTAGGCAAAGGGGAGCGCCCTGTTAGCGTGGGTATTCTCGTGGCCGAAGAGCTGAAACGCAGACTGGGACGCAAGGCTCATCTCTCCGTGTTCCGGAACTTCGGTACGGCGCAAGTCAAGGTAGCCCGGGCTCTTGAAATCGAGTTCGTGGGCGCCCGTAAGGAGAGCTACAGCCACGACTCACGCAAGCCCATTGTGGAGGACGGCACGCTGGAGGACGACCAGAACCGCAGGGATTTCACCATCAATGCGATGGCCATCTGCCTAAACAAGGAACGCTTCGGTGAGCTGGTTGATCCGTTCAACGGACTGGCAGACCTCGAGGATGGCATCATCGCCACACCGCTGGAGCCAGGCATCACGTTCTCGGACGACCCCCTGCGCATGCTGCGCTGCATCCGCTTTGCCACCCAGCTGAATTTCCGTATCGAGGATGAGACGTTCGATGCCCTGGAAAGCATGGCATCACGCCTGAAGATTGTCAGTGCCGAACGCATTGGTGTGGAGCTGAACAAAATCATGATGGCACCCCACCCCAGCATCGGCTTTGAGTATCTGCAACGCTCAGGTCTGCTGCAAATCATACTGCCGGAACTTGCTGCACTCGACATCGTGGAGAAGAAGAACGGCCGTGCCCATAAGAACAACTTCTACCATACGCTGGAGGTGCTGGAGAACGTGGTTTCTCGAATTGAGAATGGAGAATTGAAAATTGATAATTATGATAACCAGACAAGCGCAGAAGCGGAGCGCATGCAAAGTAATCATAATTCTCCATTATCCATTCCCAATTCTCAATTATGGCTCCGCTGGGCCGCCCTGCTGCATGACGTGGGAAAGACGAAGACAAAGCGGTGGGACGCTGTGATGGGATGGACGTTCCATAACCATAACATCGTGGGAGCCAAGATGGTGCCGAACATCTTCAGGAGGCTGGCGCTGCCGTTGGACGCGAAGATGAAGTACGTGCAGAAGCTGGTTGACCTGCACATGCGGCCCATCGCCATAGCCGACGAGGAGGTGACTGACTCTGCCGTACGTCGATTACTGAACGATGCCGGCGAGGACATTGACGACCTGATGACGCTCTGCGAGGCTGACATCACCAGCAAGAACGAGGTGAGGAAGAAAATCTTCCTGGAGAACTTCCGCATGGTGCGCGAGAAGCTCACCGACCTGAAGGAGAAGGACTACGTGCGGCTGCTGCAGCCCGTCATTGACGGCAACGAGATTATGGAAATGTTCCATCTGCAACCCTCACGCGAGGTGGGCATCCTGAAGCAGACTCTGAAGGACGCCGTGCTCGACAACCGCGTACCCAACGAACGCGAGCCACTCATGCAACTGCTCAAAGAGAAGGCGGAGGAAATGGGGTTAACGGGCGAAGCCCTATAGGGTGAGTAGTGAGTGGTGAGTGGTGAATTTATTAAAAACCTAAAATATGAAAAAAGCAAAATGCAGATTGTCAAATGGTAAATTCATGATGATGGTGATAGGCTTATCATTTATCATCTGTCATTTATCATTTAGCCACGCAGTGGCGCAAATCCGTGTGAACCAAGTGGCGTTCTTCCCCCAGCAGGAGAAGATTGCCGTAGTAGATAACGGTGGCAAGAAGGTCACCCTCAGCGTACGCGACGTACAGACAGACAAGGTGGTCGGCAAGAGCCGCTTCGTGCGCATCAGCGAGTCGCCCTGGTCGAAGAAGAAGCGTGTGATTGTGGATTTCAGCCACATCACCATGCCAGGACGCTACGAACTGGTGTATAAGGACGAGGTGATGCCCATCGAAATCAAGGCCAACGCCCTGACAGGATTGACGCAGGGAGCCATCAAGTCGTTCTACCTCAACCGCTCGGGAATGCCCATCGATGCCAAGTATGCCGGTGTGTGGGCACGCCCCTTGGGTCATCCTGACACGCTGGTGCTGATTCATCCCTCGGCAGTCTCACCAGGCCGTCCGGCAGGAGCACATATCTCGTCGCCCTACGGCTGGTATGATGCTGGCGACTTCAACAAATACATCGTCAATTCCGCCTACTCCGTCAGCCTTATGCTCTTCTCCTACGAACAGAACAAGGCATACTTCGATGCCCTGAAGGTGGATATTCCTGAACAGGGGAACAAGACCTCTGACCTGCTCGACGAGCTGATGCATAACCTGAAGTGGATGCTCACCATGCAGGACCCCTACGACGGCGGCGTCTATCACAAGCTCACCACACCCAATTTCGAGGGAATGGTGATGCCCGTCGAGTGTCATCAGCAGCGCTATGTGGTGCAGAAGACCGTGACGGCCAGCTACGACTTTGCGGCTTGCATGGCACAGGCAGCACGTATATATAAAGGTAACAAGGACTATCCCTGTTTCTCCGACCATGCCGCACGTGCAGCACTTGCCGCCTACCACTGGGCCGAGCAGCATCCGCGTGCCTTCTACAACCAGCGCGAGCTGAGCAAGAACTTCCAGCCTGCCGTTTCCACGGGTGAGTATGGCGACGGCAATGCCAACGACGAGCGCTTCTGGGCTGCCACCGAGCTCTACCTGCTGACGGAAGACCCGCACTTCCGCGAAGTAGCACAGCAGATGCAACCCCTTGAGTTCACCGTTCCGGCATGGGGCAACGTGGCTACGTTCGGTAGTTTCGCGTGGCTTTCGTGTCCTGACGACGAGCTGGGCAAGGTGAACCGTGAGCTGCTGCTGAACTTTGCCAAGGCAAAACTGGCAGAGATTCCCGCCAGCGGCTTCAACACTCCCTCGGGTAACACCCCGCGTAGCTTCGGCTGGGGCTGTCTGTCAGAGGAATTCGGTGTCAATGGCATGATACATCTCTATGCCTACAAGCTGACAGGCGACGCTGCCTACCTGCGTGCTGCCCAGGACAACATGGACTACATCCTCGGCCGTAACGCCACGGGCTACTGCTACGTCACAGGCTTCGGCACGAAGAGTCCCATGCATCCACACCACCGTCTCTCGACAGCCGACGGCATAGAGGCTCCCATCCCAGGTATGTTGGTGGGAGGTCCCAATCCCGGACAGCAGGACCGTCACGAGACAGGAGTCACCTACCCCTCTTCCCAGCCTGATGAGTCATATACCGACGTTGTGCCGTCGTATGCCTCCAACGAGATTGCCATCAACTGGAATGCCGCCTTGGTAGGCTTATCCGGCTGGCTGGACGCAGTCAGT